>JAGFJL010000161.1 GCA_024102725.1 Nitrococcus mobilis | reverse complement strand
CTGGCCGGCGCGACTCGCCCAGGCGCGGACTATCGCTGTGCTTCGCCTCCAGCAGACGAAGCGCCGCGAACAGACTGAACCGGTAAGGTGCTCGTTCCAGCTCCGCGGTCGCGCTCACAATACTTGTCTTCGGCCTGCTCTTACCGGCCATCGCATGATCTCGCCGCGTTCGTCGGTTTCAACGATCGTTTGGGTGAACGAGTTGAGCGACACGTACCTAGCAAAAAATCTCTCGAGCACGGCACCGAGCAGGAAGGCTCCCGTTCCAATGAACGCCGCCTCGTGCAGCTTGAGGTGAATTTCGAGACCGTTACCGAAGCAGATCGGCCCCGGCACAGGCATTCGCCGAACCGTCGGCCAGGACTCCACCGAAAGCACACCTCCCACATGCCGTGCCAGCGCGTCCCTACCGTCCACATAGAGCGCCAGCAACTCGCGCAGTGCCGTCACACCCGCGCCGTCCTGTCCTTCCACCAGCGAGAGGTAGTTCAGGGAAAGCTGACTGATAAACCGCCACACGTTGTCACCCGCGTAGAACGCCCCGCGTGGCGGGGTGGGTCCGGCGATGACGCGGATGCTCTGCACCGGGGCGCCTGCATCCAGTGTAAAATCCGTCATGCCCTTACCCACAGCCATCTGCAATGGCAAATCACGGTTACTGCACAGACAGCTCACCTCGAGCTGTCTGAGCTGGGGCGCGAACGGTGCGTGTTCGGCATCCACGATACTAAGAAAACACTCGCTGCCCAGATAGCTGGATCGTGCCCCTTGCCACCTCTGCCGTGACGAGCGCTCCCGCAGACGCCGCTGGATGGTGAAAAACGCGCCCTCTCCGATACGCCCGTTGCCGTGATGGGTAAGATGGTAGAAAGGGTGGAACGCCAGCCTATCGTCCCCGTTTTTGCCGAAGCCGGTCACACCTTCGACGCGATAGATCTCGAAGTCCATCGGCCGGTTGCGATCAGCAACCACGTGAAACTCCGTATCACTGGCCTTCACGTGTATGCGGTCCGCCGTCATGGGGAATAGATTGATGACCGGGGTTGCAAACAGCGCAAACCGATCTGGCTGCACGGTGTGCTCCAGCCGGTTGTCTACGCGGTCGAAAAACAGCGTGACCTCCAGGCAATGCCCGTTGAGTCTCGGTACAGAAGGCGCAAGCCCGGCGAGTTCGAAGAACATAAAGCGCTGCGGTATTGCGAAGTATTCCTGTAACAGCCGATAGCCCTCGAAGGAACGCCGTGTCGGCGGCAGCAAGGCCTCGTCCACCTCGAACCCCAATTGCCGTACCCTATCGGGTGGGAGGCAGATCGGAGCTTCCTGTACCCGCTCCTCGCAGCGCAGTGACACCCCGATGCAGTTGCCATGGATCTGTTCGTAGAGCCGCATCGGCGTCTCGTCGCTGCCCCGAAGGAAGACAGGCAAGCACCCTAGCGCCAGATCGGCCAGCCTCAGGCCGGCGGTGACCTCCAGGGAAATCTGCAGTGCGGCGCAGGCATTGCGCTTCACCGGCAGCCCGCCGGCCGCAATGGTGCCGGCGTTGGACAGATACCTCGCATCGACAATCCGCAACGGCCAGAGAGTCACCGGGTGCGCCGTACGATATTCGCATGCCGTTTTCTCCCCCTTGGCCAGCACGCTACGCAACACGCTGCCGCGCGGCACCGGCACCCCTTCCGAGAGTCCCCCCTCGTCCAAATCTGGCTCGAACTCCACTACCGCCATGGACGGCACAGGACAAACGAGGTGCGGATGGACGATCTCCAGCAGATGGCGAGTAAAATCCGGAAACTCTGCATCCAACTTGAGCTGGATGCGTGCGGTCAAAAAGGCAACACCCTCGAGCAAACGTTCCACATACGGGTCGGCACACTCAAAGCTATCCAGCCCCAGCCGGCCAGCAATCTTCGGATACTCGCGGGCAAACTCGCCGCCCATCTCCCGAATGAATCGCAGTTCTTCCTCGTAGAATCGAAGCAGTCGCGTATCCATCAGCCGCCTCGCGGCTCGCCCTCGAATATCGTGGCATCGGCCGATTCCAAATCGAGCTCGGTGTGCAACAAAAGTTGCTCGGGTGCTGGCTGTCCCCAGAGCTCCGCCTCGATTCGAAACGCCAGCACATTGCCGCCACCAGCGGTGTCCTCCGCCGGCGCTGGAGCGACCATCACCCGCCGCAGACGCGGCTCGAAGACCTCAATAGCCCGCCGGATTCCCGCAGCGATTGCTTCGACATCGGCACCCGAGGCCGTCAAGCCGGTGAGATCGGGTAGGCCGTAATTAAGCACCGAGCTCCGAGCATGCGGATAAGCCTGCAGTTCCTGAACCGACATGAGATTACCGGTGTTGAGCAGCCACGCCAGATCGCGCAGCACGCACTCCTTCAACTGCTTGCCGGAGATAACCCGGCCGCGGCGTGACTCGAGCGTATTCGGCAACCGCTTGCGATCGACAATATTCACTACACTCCCCACGAAAGCCCGGTATCCGCTGCCGGACCCGAGTTCGTGCTCCAAAAGACGTTGCAGCCCCTTACTCCCGTGCTCACTCTCGTAGACTTCGATCAGGCCGGAAGCATCATGCTCACCAGCCTCACCCGGACGCTCCCCTACCAGGCGCAGGTTATGCGACTCGAACAGCCGGCGCAGTTCGTCGCGCTCGATCCCCGTCCGTCTCAGGGCGGACTCCTCTATCGTCACCTCTACGCGCTCCTTGAAGGGCGCGGCATCCGTCAGCCGGTCGAGTAAGGCGGGCTGCAATCTCTCTTGTGTCGTCAATTCCGCCATACGGCAAAAAACGCTTACTTCTCGGCGTTCTCCTCAATGCTCCAACCGAAATCGATGGCCGCATCGCCGCTACCATCGTCCTTCTGGGGCGTGTAGCTCATCGTGAATCCGGCAAAATTGAGGCTCACATTTTCGATCAGCCGGTCCTCGCCCTGGCTACCGCTGAAATTAATGCTGCTGACGAGTATTTTCGACATCTCGACGACGAAGTACTCGAGCTGTTCACCGCCGGCCTTACGCGCGACGATTTTGCCGCTCTCAAAGTGCTTACCGTTGGCCAAAAACTTCCATAGAGTGGCGGAAGACTTGTCGACGTACTTGGTCAGGGAGATATCCTGAAAATTCGCCTTACCGGTGCCGCCACCGCCACCGGCGTGCATGGTACCCGGCTGGCTCGCGCCCCATGACCAGGACAATAGCTCTATCGCGTCGGGATATGTAGAATCCTTTGACTCGCCTTTGATCTCATCCATTACCAGGAAGCTGTCGAACATCGGAGTTCTCCTTACTTCACTTCATGCCTCGTTGGCTACCGGGGTAGCTGGCCTCTGCGACACCGCAGCGGTACCTCGGCGCTCATGGCCACGGAGCCCGATGGTTTATTGACCCTTTACAGAGGGCAGCTTGGAAACCAGCCGCAACGATACCTTTAATCCTTCGAGCTGATAGTGCGGTCTGAGATAGAAGACCGACCGGTAATAACCCGGATTGGCCTCGTCCTCCTCCACATGCACCTCCGCCGCGGCCAGCGGTTTCCTGGCCTTGGTCTCCTCGCTCGCATTCTGCGGATCCCCCGTGACGTATTGCATAATCCAGCCCTGCAGGAAGCGCTGCATGTCCTCGCGTTCCTTGAAGGAGCCGATCTTGTCACGGACGATGCACTTGAGATAGTGAGCGAACCGGCATGTAGCGAACAGATACGGTAGCCGCGCGCCAAGCTTGGCGTTGGCCGTGGCATCCGGGTCGTCGTACTCGGCCGGTTTGTGCAGTGACTGAGCACCGATAAACGCAGCGATATCCGTATTCTTCCGATGAAGGAGCGGCATCAGACCGCTCTTTGCAAGCTCCGCTTCGCGGCGGTCGCTGATCGCAATCTCGGTCGGGCACTTCATGTCCACACCACCGTCGGTACTCGGAAAGGTGTGCACAGGCAGCCCTTCGACCGCACCGCCGGATTCCACGCCGCGAATGCGTGAACACCAACCGTACTCTTTGAAGGATCGGTTGATGTTGACGGCCATGCTGTAGACGGAATTGGCCCATGTGTATTTATTGTGATCCGTACCGGTGACATCCTCCTCGAAATCGAACTCCTCCACCGGTTCCGTTTTGGCACCGTACGGCAACCGGGCCAGAAACCGGGGCATCGCAAGACCGGTGTATCTGGAGTCCTCGGCCTCACGCAGCGAACGCCAGGCCGCGTATTCCGGTGTGGAGAAAATCTTCGTCAGATCCCGCGGATTGGCCAGCTCCTGCCAGGACTCCATCTGCATCAAAGACGGTGCCGCACCGGCGATAAACGGCGCATGCGCCGCGGCCGCGATCTGGGCCATGTTGGAGAGCAGCTCCACGTCCTGTGGACCATGATCGAAATAGTAATCCCCGACCAGACAACCGAGCGGCTCGCCGCCAAACTGTCCGTACTCCTCCTCATAAATACGCTTGAACAGAGGACTCTGATCCCAAGCCGTTCCCTTGAACTTACGCAGCGTCTTATGCAACTCCTTCTTGGAGATGGGCATGAAGCGGATCTTAAGCATCTCGTCGGACTCGGTGTTGTTCACCAGATAATGGAGTCCACGCCATGCTCCTTCGAGTTGCTGGAACTTGTCATGATGAATGATCTCGTTGACTTGATCCGTCAGCTTGTGATCGATTTCGGCGATGATCGCGTTAATCGTGCTGATCGCGTCATCGGAGATAACAGTGGTTTCACGCAACGCCTGCTCGGCCAGCGTCTTGACCGCCGTCTCGACCTCCTCACGGGCGCGGTCCGACTTCGGCCGGAACTCTTTTTGCAGCAGCTGCGTGAAGTCATCGGTGGAGAGGGCCTCCTCCTGCGCCGCCCCCGGCTGCTGGGTCTGCTCTTCGGTATCGGCCACGGCTTAGTCCTCACTCTTCTCTTGCGCGTCTTCCCCGCTCTTCTCTTCCGCTTCATCGTTGGGCTTGGCCGCCAGCGACTCGAGGAGGGCCGAGTCGTTGAGCACCTTGGCGATTAGTTCCTCGGCTCCGGCCTTGCCATCCATATAGGTAACCAGATTGGCCAGCTGCTGGCGCGCCTCCAGCAACCGGCGCAGGGGCTCGACCTTGCGCGCCACGGAGGCTGGCGAGAAGTCGTCCATGCTCTCTAAGCTCACATCCACTTCCAGCCTCCCCTCTCCAGTCAGCTTGTTTTCCACGGCGTAGTGAAGCTTCGGCTGCAAGGCTTGCATGCGCTCATCGAAGTTGTCCACGTCGATCTCGAGCAGCTTGCGCTCTCCCACCGCGGGCAGGGACTCATCGTTGTCCCCCGCAAGGTCCGAGAAAACCCCCATAACAAAGGGCAGCTGGACCTTCTTCATCGACCCGTAAAGCTCGGTGTCATATTCGATCTGCACCCGGGGCGGTCGATTTCTCCCGATGAACTTTTGTGAACTTGGCTTCGCCACGGTTGACCTCCCGCTAGATTATCCAGACCACAGGCCGCAGAGGACCGCTGCACCGTCTACTCATTGCCGGTCTTGCCGCTGCGCCCGCTGATGGTTCTCACCTGGCCGAGCGCGTCCGGCGCCATATCCTCGAGAATCGCCACGAAATCCATGTCGATCAAGCGTTTCGCACGTTCGAGCAACAACGGCACCGGACTCGAGGGCTCCTGCGTGCGGAAATACCGCATTACTGCATCGAGCGCCCGAACGGCGTCCTGCCGGGATTGCACCGCACCGTTGAACGCGCCGGTCGTCACCGATGGCGTACCGGACTCCACACCCCCCTCAGCCTCGATTGGTTGTGCCCGCTCAGCGCCCCTGTTATCGTCGGCATCGCGCAGCCTCGCGCTGGCAAAGACATGTATCTGTTGTAACGGCTGTCTCACGCGGGTCAGATCGGGAGCCTCTGCCGCGCCCACCCGATCACGAAAACAGCCCTCGATCCCCTCCAGATCTTCAACCGCATTCGCGACCGCCTGATCGAGCGCTTGCAGCTCCGCCCGATCCATTGCCTGAAACGCCCCCAGCAAGACCGCTTTTGTGGGAGGATCTCCCGGATAGTCGGCCGGGAGCTCTGCCTTACCCTCGGTGATCTCGATATCGAGCAGCGAGAAAGACCCGGCTACAGGGTCTGCCAGCAGAGGTGCATGCCGCAACGGCTGAATGATTCTGTGGAAGTTCGTGAGGTTGAACAGCGCATTGGCGCGTTCGGTGGCGTCGTCACCGTCAAGCGCGGGGAAGACGTCGTCCCAGTGAGACTCCACCAGAGCGCGAAGCAGCCCCATGGCCTCGCAAAAGGCAACGATGCCTTCGGTCTTCAGCAACGCACCGGCCAGATAGACAGCTGCGCGCAAGTCACGACTCCGCTCCAGCGAGTCGGTGGCCACTTGGCGCACCGCCACCCAATCTACGGATACAGGTTTGCCCTCCGGATCGAACGGATTGGACCATCTGGAGAGCTGGTCGAGTTGCAACAGCTCGCCGGACTCCGCCAAATCCACCCCGCCCGGAGAGTTTTCGGGTAGCTCCCCGAGAAAACGCTCCAGCTCCACCTTCTCCCCTCCGCTTGGAGCGGAAACTTTTTTTGCAAATTCTTGCTTTCTATTAATGCTAACTAAAGCGTAGACAATAGTTCCGAATAATGCGATGCCGTGAAGCGACTACCAACCGACACTCACTGGATCAGCCCCAGCATTTGTTGCTGACGAAACCCCGGCGCACGCGTCTCGAACAGCGGCTCAGCGGGGCGCAACAGCTTCAGCTCCAGTGCCGCCGCCTCGCGCTGGCGCTGCATTCCATAACGCAGCACCCATTCCAAATGCTCGACGCTGATCGGCTTACCCACCAGATACCGCTGGCCTGAACCAAAGGCATCGTGGCGGCGGGACCACCAATCGGCAATGAGGCTTGGCTCCGGCCACGGCAGATCCTCGTCCGCATCCAGCGCCACGTTCTCATCCTCGGCCTCCTCCATCGGACCGGCCTCGAAACCCTTGGGCCACTCCCCTTCGAGATCCTCATAGGCGAGATCAACACCCGTGATCATGGCGAAAGACTCGCCGGCCACGCGGGCGAGTTCCGGCACGCTCATCTGCTCGAGCAACCACGGGACGCATCCAGGGTCACCGACGATTCCACAGGCCAAGACCGCGTGGCGCAGGTTCTCGGGCTGTCGGACAAGCTGATTAATCCATGACAACGCCACATTGAGCGGTAATGCGCGTAGCGCCACCTTGAGCGCCCTGTCCGCAAGGCGTGGCCGCTGCATGCCGACAAATGCCAACGCCTCACGCGGAGCCGCACCGCGATCCCCGAGCAGCGCCGCCGAGCAGGCGGCCTGGAAGCGCACCTCGGTATCCCCGTTTTGTACCTGCGCGCCGATGGCGGGCAGGAGGTCCACGCGGCCCAGCAATCCGGCCACACGCAGCGCCGTCGCGCGCAGCTCCACATCCTGCACCTGTAAGGACTCTATGAGCACGGCCCCGGGGTCAACTCGATGCGTCGCCGCGGCCGCAAGGCCGATGCGGCGCCAGTGAAGCTCATCAGAATGCAAGAGATCCCGCACCTCCCCCCGCCACCAGGCGCGGTTGACCCAGCCGAACGCGGCCACTAGCCCCCTGCTGGTTTCTGGAACCAGCTCGACCGTATTGTAAACAGACTGAATCTTGTGCTTATCCCCGCCCTCCAACGCAACCACCGCCGCACAAAAAACCTCACCCGGTTCCTCCTGCGCCAACGCAGCCGCACAGATCTTCCAACCCGCTTCGCCGGCAATGCGCAGTCCGTCAAAATGGGCTTCGATTCGATTGTCGAGCCTAGCGAGCTCAACGAGGGAGTAGTGAGGAGCGCCCACCGCAGCATCCCGCAGCAGCCACAGAAACGCCGCTTCCTCACCGTGCTGCTCGACGATGTGCCAAATGACAGGGCGATCCATCTCTTAGTTACTCATCAACCACCCGGTCAACCACCCGATATCGCTTCAGATATTAAAGCCTCGCTGATCCCGATTGGGTTTAAGGAGCAGGTCACCCGAACCGGGCTTGTCCAACAAACGGTTCCGATCGTGGCTCGCTTCGCTCACACGATCTAACCTTATTCGTTTATTCGTTAGGTACGTGATTTCCAATAACCTGGCCGCTGCCTGAGATGCATGACCGCGATGATCTCTATGTGATCATTGCTGACACGGTATATGGCACCATAGGGAAAGCGCAGTATCCGACACTTCCTTACTTCCCCTTCGATGCGACGATAGATCAATGGATTTCTACTTATTCTGGAAATCGTGTCGTTCAATGCTTCCAGAAAGCGTGTCTCAAGACCAGGCTGTTGCTCTTTGTAAAACGCAGCTGCCTCATCGGCCTCTGCAAGCGCTTCCGGGTGAAACCGGCAGGGCTTCATGAATATTTTTTCTGAAGTTGGGCCAAGGCGTCTTCTGCTGATATGAGCTGCACTTTCCCTTCATCTATTTCACGACAGCGTTTCTGGATCTCGTTCATCCACTCATTTGAAATCAGAAAGTCCTCTTCATAATCTAGACTTTCCAGCAGTAGCTCCGCCAAGGACGCTCTAGCGGATGATGGGAGCTTGAGGGCTTTCTCGGCGATCTCCTCGATCTCGGACTTCATAGAAAAACCTCGCAATTAGTCAACTTACTAAGTGTATCTCGGCCCTGCCACAATAGAAAACGAATTTAATAAGTGTCCTATAATTTGGTTGCGGGTGTGCCGTCAAGTTGGCACGATCCCGAAATCCACCCACGTCATGAACTCTCTTTTCGCCGTTTTAGCGCTGCTTTTGTGCAGCTCAGAAAGTTTGATGCTCCTGAAGTGTGGTGCGAAGAACGGATCCATAAACGAGAACGAGATGGTGAAATCTCCTGGAGTCAGAAAGCTGCATTGAACACCGAGCAAGACTCGGACGTGCCCGATGGTGAAATGCATGCTCTTGGTATCGAACTCGATATCTCCCATCATCAGCGGCTTACCGGAACGCCGCAAACGCTTCGCTGCGAACTCGGCAGTTACTGTCTCAGCACGCTCAGAAATGCCTTTTATGAGAAACTTTTTCTCCCAAACACGCTGGCCGGTAAACGTCAGCGCCCCGCTGGGGAGCACGGCGTCGTCCATGTTGACACCCACCAAAGCCGCATGCTCCCTTACCTTTTCGATAACCTCATCCTGTGATAACGGGAAAGCCGGCTGATGCTTGAGCCAATACTCTGTCGCGGCGGCCCAACATTTCCGTATATCATTTTGGGGAACTCCTATTCCGATAAAGGCTACGCCGACGACGAAATCTTCCTGCGACAGCATCGCGAATGTGAATGGCCCGACGAGGCCGTCGACTAGAAGCAGCTTCCTGTTCTGAAAGTCACGGACGGCTTTTTCCGTATTTGAGCCGAAAATACCGTCTTCCTCAAGCAAGCCGGTTTTGGTAGGCCAGCGAATCGAGTTCGCCAGCGCAAAATCGTTGAGTTTTTGTTGGATCTCCTTGACCTCCGCGCCTTGCGAGCCGCGCATAACGCGGATATTGAATTTGAACGGATCGGATTTGCCAGCCATGGGCTCGCTCCGTCATACGGTAAGCTGGAGCATAAAGTATAGGCGGTATAAACCGCCTTTTCGTCCGACAGGCCCAGCGCTGGACGGTCGTCCGCACGACCGCTCAGCCGTCGAACCGTCCCTCGATACCAACAGGCTGATCCACTTCACAGCATCTGTGGTACAAACTGCCAGCAAGTTCAATGCGAATTGGTCGTGCCATATCGCAATGGCAGCACATTAATACATGATCACAAGACTTGACCCCATGGTCTCTGACCCCATGGTCTTCCGCAAGCGGACCCTGTCCACCAGCCGCGCCCCCTCTGATGCCAGTGAACTTATGGGTAAAGGTCAGATCAAGAGCGGCAGCGTGCAAATCAACTGATTCTCAAAGAGTAATGCTCTGCCAGGTGTGCCCGTCCTCGGTGAAGCAGACGTCCTTACGACCCACCGAGAGCAGCAGGCCATCGTTCGCGTGGAGCTGCCCAAAGCTCGTCACCTCTTCCAGGCCGACGTTAACCGGTTCCAGCGTTCCGTCGGCGAGGAAACGATAAAGCGCCCCGCTGCCGGCCAGGTACAAAGCCTCCCGGTACCACTCCATCGACCAGAGCTGTTCGTCCGTAGCATCATGTTCGACCATCTCCCAAGCGTCACCACTCCCCCGGAACAGGATTCCCTTCTGCCCACAGACGAACACCAGATCCCGCTGGACGACCTTGACGTCATTCATGATGACGTTGGTAGGGCTCAACACCTGACGCCAACCGCCGCCGTGGCGGTGCCAGATCTCGCCGGTATAACCGACCGCGTACAGGTCTGCCTCGTTCACTCCATCGATGGCGTTGAACCCGGCCACGGGGGCGGCCGGGTCGAGCGGTTGCCGGACGCCGGCGTCGAAGCGCGCCCAGTCATCTGGCCCTTCCCGGCGGTACACTTGGCGGCCCATCCCGACAACATACGGCTGACTGGAGATGACCCTAAGACCGCGGATGACCCCGACATCGGGGGGGCCGTCACCCGTGGCGTCGATCGTCTCCTGAGTGACGACGCCGGAGGAGTCTTCGACCACGACCCGCCCTACGGGACCGGTCACGAGGACCGTTCCGCCGAGCGCGCAGGGCAGGGTCGCGGTCCAGTCCAGATCGATCGACGTCCACCTCGCGCCCGGCCGGTCCCATCGCAGCAACATCGAGTCCGGTTCGCCGGCATCGGCCAAGTCGTCGATTACTGCGGTCACGAGGAATCGGTTTCGATCCTGGACGAACCCGGCGTGATAACTGAGAAGATCTGACTTCGCCATTTCGCGATCCTCGCCGGAGTCACCTATCCGATACCCAGGCTGGCCTTGATCAGTTTTGTTATCGCCGCCTTTTGTGCGGGCGCCAACGTTCCGGCCGAACGGGTCGCCGCGTCCGGGTCGGTGCGTAGTGGAGTGTTGTCGTCCAGCCCACACCTGTCCTTATGGTATGCGTCGAGCTGTGCCTTGGTGCAGTCTTTGCTGCACTGTGGGTTGACAGCTTTCTGTGCCGCCGCCCCCGTGTCGCGCGCGTCGGCGTAGGTCCACCCCCCGTTCTCCTTGTCATGGGCGGCCTCGACGCGCTGTTGGAAGGCGTGAAACTGGCCGTGTTCCTCTTTGTGACGGGCCCCCTTCGCACAGACGCACGGGGCGTCATTATCCACGTATGCCCGCTTCCCCGGTGGGGCTTTCACCATGCGGTCGGTGTATTCACCCCGTGACCCGACTTTGTAAAAGCAATGGGCCTCGACCAGATGGTGCGGCTGCTCACCCGGGCAACATGCGACCTGGCTTTTTTTCCCCTTACGTGTGCCCTGGTTGTAAGTCACCAGCAGGCATCGCTTCGCGTCACGACATGGCTTATGCTCGCATTGCCGCTGTTTGGTTTTCCTTCCCTTGCATGCCGTCTTTGCATTGTTGACCTCCGCTTGGCAGTCCTTGATCGCGGTCTTCGCCTGCGAATCGGCGTATGCCCATGGCGGCGTGCTGCCCGGGAAGGACATGTGGTTGTGCGTCGTCATATCCATGTGACGGACAACGTTCTCTCCTTCAACCTTGATATCCATGGACCAACTGGTGAAATACACCTTGCCACGATTCACGCTGGTGACGACGCCCTTCTTGGCAGCACTCCCCGCTTCATCCCCCGTGCTCTTCTTGAAATAGGATTTGTTCTTTAGGACGACCTCCTTTTTGGAGATCTTGACGCTCTTGCTGCCGCTGGTCATATCCTTGGCCCTACCCGTATTCGGGTAGGGCACTGGCACACCTGGCGGTGTTGCAGGATTCTCCGGCGGTGTCATGCAGACATCCGGAAACGCGCAAATCGACTTGCCATCCGCCGCCTTGCAGGAAATCTCGCGGCCATTGGCAAATACATCGTTGGCCATTACGCGGTTCTCACCGGCTGGTACGTCAGAATGGCCGCGGCCCGGCGGCCGTCGTCGTTGCCGAAATGCGCAAGCACGTTGTTGCCCGGAGCATAGGCCTTCGCCGTTGCGGCGTGGGTGACCCCCAGGACCGCCGGACCAATGGCGGCGCCCAGCTCGCCGATGCAATCCGCCGGGTGCCAGATGTCGTATTCCTCCTTACGCTCGCGCAAGATCCGGCTCAGCGCTAGGGCGGCCTCCTTGAAGGCATACTGCTCGCCGGAAACGTCCGTGATGCGGAAGTCCGTGGCGGCAAGGGTGGCGCCGACCTCGGCGAGGGCGCCGCGAATGGCCTGCACCAGACCATCCGCCCGCAAGGGCCGGTCCTCGGCCTCCACGCTCGCCGGCTCGGTTCCGAATCCCAGCCCCACACAGAGCAACTGCGGATCCTGGCTCGGCCGCGCGAGCTCGACGACCGCCGCGGCCGCCGCCTCACCGGGGATGAAGCCATCTGAGTTTTGGCTGGTCAGAAGGCGGTCGCGGGCCTCCAGCGCCGCAAGGGCCGAGGCCGTCAAAAGCCCGTCGACCCCGGCCACGATGACTTTGTCCACCTCGCGTGCCGTAAGCTGATCGCGCGCCCGCCCGAGTCCTTGCACCGCGGATACCCGCCCCCCGGCGATGACGGTCGAGCTTCGGTGGAAACGCACGCCGAGCTCCGCCTCCACCTCGGGCATCAGAGCGTCGTCCAGCCCGTCGATGCGCCCTGGGCGCGTCGGTTCGGCGACTCCCAGGATCAGTGGTGTCGAAGCCGGGTCGAGGCGTGGGCCACTGTCCAGGCATTCCTGCAACGCTAGGCTCAGCATCTTCACGAGCTTGGTACGGCCACGCCATGGCTGTTCCAGGGGGACCTCGCAGCCGAGGATCCACTCCCCGCCGGAGTCCATGAACCGGGTCTCCTGGAAGTTGTCGATGGCGCAGCGAATAGCAGCGCAGGATGCGGGCGTGCTCAGCCCCACAGCGGTCACCATCCCTGTGGTGAGAATCGCCAGCGGCGGCACGCTCATGACTCGTCACCCGATCGCTTGGCGTGCACCCATGCGGCTAAGGACGGGTAGTACGTCTTGCCCAGCTCACGGGCGCGCCACCAGGCGCGGGACATCTTGCCGGCGAGCACCTGCGGGATTTCGAAGATGTTGCGCCGCAGGGGAATGCTCGCGCGCCAGCTCATGATGAACAGACCGGCATCCGGGGCGAGCGCGATGGTGTCGATGACCGCACGGGTCTCGTGCCGTTCGCCCTGTTTGCGAAAGAACACCACCGGCACCTCGATCCTGGGCAGGTGGAAGGCGGTGCGTCCTTCCGGGGTCAGGTTGAGCAAGACCACTGGCTCGCCGCCCTGCGGGTAGGGGATCTGCTGATCGACGGGTGCCGCCTGGTAGTATTCATTGCGGAAATCCGAGGGCAGGAAGGGAAAGACGTGGTCGAGCCAGTGCTGATCGTAGGTGCCGGCGTAGCCGAGCCGCGGCTCCCAGCCGCGGCCCAGCGGCCCGAAGGACATCGGGCGGTAGGCGAGATTTGGCATCTTCACCCGGCGCCCCGACTCCTCGGTGTTGGCCATAGGCGTGCCGTCGATGAGCGAGCCCTTGAGCTTGCGATGGTAGCCCTGGCCCACCGGGTTGGCCGTGTAGGCCGAGTGCTTGGCCTCGTCCGAATCGAAGTTATCTAGCCCGCCGAAGGCACGGTCATAGGTAACCGGCATCGAGGTGAACTCCCGGGGCGGACCCGGGCTGATGGCCACCAGCCCCGCCTCCCAGATGCGGTCGCCGACCACATTGAACGCCTTATGCATACCGCCGACCCGCAGCTCCACCGGAACGCGAGTCGCAGGCCGCCCGCCCGGCGCATAAGCGCTGCCGTTCAGCAGCACATCGCAGCGCGGCTTCCAAGGTGCGTAGTCGGCTTCGAGCACGGGCGCCGAGAAGCCGGGCTCGCCCGTGAACGTATCCGCCTCGACCAGAGGCAACTGGTCGTCGGCCAGTCGCGGCACCTCGTTGCCGCGCGGAAACTCGAATGTCCCCTTGATCACCACGACCAGATGCTCCCGGCCGCTCGGGTCCATGCCAAGCGTATAGCCGGCCTGCATCTTTGTGGCGTTGATCAGCTCCATTGCGACAGGCTCAGTTAATCTGCACCGACCCGCCCTTGATCCGGTTCACACCCGAGGAGCGGCTCAGCAGATACGCACCGCGAAGCAGGATCTTGCCAGCGCGCGTCAACGTGATGCTGGCGCGGCCGCAGCGCAGCACGATCTCCCGGTCCGCGCGCAGCTCCAGGCGCTCCCCGTCGGCCTCCGCGGTGATCCGGCGCGGCTCTTGCGGCGGCGCATCGGGACGGTGCAGCCGGCCCATGACCAGCGGACGTACCGGGTCGCCGCCCTCGAACATGAGCGCGAGCTCGCATCCGATATCGTCGCTACTGAGCTTGACCGCCGTACGCGCCCCAACACCGGACTCGACCGCATTGCCCGGAAAAGCCACCACAGGCTCGCCGTCGGCGCTAAAACCGACGAGCATACCAATCACCACGCCGTCGATCCGCCGGCTCTGCCCCGACGCCTGGCGCTCATCAACGACTTCGAGACCTTCGTCTCCCATGCCGCGCCTCCCAAGGTCTTTATTTGTTTAGTTCTGCAAAACCTTCTGGCCTTTGATGACGACGTTCTTGCTGGCCTTGATGTTGATCTCGCCGGATCCCTTGAGGGTGATGTCTTTGCCTTGAATGGTTATCGTGCCGTCTTTTTTCATGGTGATGCTGGCCTTGCCGGTCTTGATGACGACCTGCTCACCCGCCTCGATCGTTAGGTTCTTTCCCACCGATATCGACTGATTCTTGTCCACCGAGAGCGAGTCATCCTCGCCGACGGAGCTGCTGCGGCTGCCACCCACGTTCTCGCTGTGGTTGCCAAAAACACGCTCATCCCTGTGGGCGCCGATGTTGGTGCTCTGAGCGCCGCCTACGATCACCGTTCGCCCACCGCCGACGTTGGTCTCCTGCGCCCCACCGACGTTGATCATCTCGTTCACGCCGACGGAGTGGGTGCGCGCGAGCGCAACCGTCACCGTCTCGTTGCGACTGACCATGCGCGTCCGGCTGCCGGCGATGTTCACGGTTTCATCGCCCCCTACGGACTCGGTGCGGTTAGCGCCGATTATGATGTTCTCATTACTGCCGACCGTTTCGCTCCGGTTGTTCCCGATGGAGGTCTGCTCATCGTTGGATACGTTCTTGCTGCGATCATGGCCGACGGTGTGGCTCTCGTCGTTTTCCACGGCGATGGCCTGGTCCTTCTGCGCATGCAGATACACCCGTTCCTTGCCCTTGGAATCATCCATCGAGAGCTCGTTCGAGCCCCCGCCGCCTGGCGTCGAATTCGACTTCACGCCGCTGACCATGGCCTGACCCGGCAAATCGTAGGGCGCCATCGCACCGCCATTGTAGACGCGGCCGGTGACGATCGGCCGGTCCGGATCGCCTTCCAAGCATTCGACGATAACCTCCTGGCCGATCCGTGGAATGCTGACCGCTCCCCAGTTTTTCCCGGCCCAAGGCTGACTCACCCGGACCCAGCAGGAGCTGTTCTCGTCCGCTTTGCCGTAGCGATCCCAGTGAAACTGGAGCTTTACCCGGCCGTGCTTGTCGGTCCAGATCTCTTCGCCTGCCTGGCCGACGACCATAGCCGTCTGCGGCCCTTGCACGACGGGTTTGGGGGTGACACGACGCGGACGAAAAGGCGTTCTGGCATCGGTGGCGGTGAAGCGGCAACAATACTCGGGCGCACTGACGACCGCTCCGCTCTCGAAAGGAGTCGATTCCACCTCGTAGCTTGCCGAGACGACCAGATACTCCCGGTTCTGGTCCGCTCTCGGGTAGTTGGCAAGCTCGAAAAGCGCGCCTACGTTCAATCCGCGGACGTTGCCCTCGCCCCGTATCAGCTCATATCCAGCCTGCCGCTCTTCCATGCGGATGCGCGCGTAGCGCTCCCCATTTCCGGCCTCGATATAGCCCCCCGGATAGTCGTAAATCTCAAAATCGGCCAGGTGGTGCTCTTGCGACTTGCTGCACACGGCACGCAGGCTCTTGCGCGGGGCTTTGAAGTCGAAGTCGTTCAATGCGCAGGCGCCTGGCTGAACCTCCTGCGAGACCCGCCAATCCCAGAGGCTCTCCTGCTCGCGCACCACGTCCTCGCCACGCGGGTAGAAGGGGATCTGCTCGTAGCCGGCACTGGCCTCGTGGCAGCTGTAAGAGTCGCACAGTACCAGCGTGTGCTTACCGTCCTCGTGGCGGAAGAAATAATAGATCCCCTCTTGCTCCAAGAGCCGGCTGACGAAGTTCAAATCGGTTTCGCGGTACCGAACGACGTAATCGAGCGGCTCATACGACTCAGTCAGCGGCTCTTCGAAATCGGTAAATCCATGCTCTCGGAATACGGAGGCGACGATTTGGGGGATACTCTTCTCCTGGAAAATCCGGCAGTCGGATGTGCGGCCAAGGAACCAAAGCCATGGGACCATAGTCGCCCGATAGTGCGCGAGCTGGCCTTCGTAGCCGAGCAACATGAACCGGGCGATGTGGCCGTTGAAGAATCGCTTGCCGCCATCGGAGCGCTTCAGGCGGATGGTTACGTTCTCGCCCAGCAGGTCCTGATGACGGATCTCCGGATCCGGGCTGAGCAAGTCGAGATCGTAGCTGAACGGGCGGCCCAGTTCCTCGCTTGCCTCCAGTCGGCGCAAACCCAGCACATCCTCGCCCAGCGGCGTCGCCAGCGAAATCTCGCGTTGGGCTTGGAAGAACAGTCTTTCCGTCACGCTCATAATGCGTCCCCGGCCCGGCCGTAACATGGCTCGGAAGTCCGCGAGCAAGGACGATCCTGCAAAACATCTCTGGCCGACCGAGCCACTCCGCTCACCCTTTTCAGCCGTACCTGTCGGGGGAATCCCCTGCTCCGCCGCTTTGGTGGTTCTTAGATGATCCTATTGAAGTCTAGTGGGGATCAGCGCAAGTTCCAGCCCATGTCCGCACGTACTAGCAGCCTGCCTTGAGGCACGGCTCGTTCAGCACGGGAAAACACGCAAGATCAGCTTATTTTCTCCTGACAACTGCCATTTTCGATCTCTTTGCTATGCTCAACATAAAGGAGGAAGAACGGACAGCCGAGTTACGATGGACATGGCGGATCGGCTCTAAGGAGGGGAGCACAGCCGATCGACACGGCTACTGATTAAGAATCCGGGGCACCTTGCCGGTATTGCGCTGTGCCGTACAGAGCCTGCGCTAAGGAACCACCGGGAGGGAAATAAGAAAATGAAAGGCCGCTGCTCACTGGATGCAGTGCGTTTAGTAGTAGGGACCACAATGGCCCCTGCACTTCGCAGCCGATCAGAGTGGGATTGCCGTGCCTGCCGGACTCTGCGTCTAACCCCGCTCCCCCACCCGCATTTCCTCCGACTGATTGCAACCATTGGCCTTATGGCGCTGCTGTTGCCGGGCGTGCTGCCTGCGGCCACGCTCCGGATCATCCCGCCGAGCAATACGAGGCTGGCCGAAGGGTCGGGCACAACCGAGCTTACGGCGGAGTTGACGCTTACGGAAAACACCAGCAACTGCCGGTTTACCGCGGACATCGCAACAAGCGGGACGGCCACTCAAGGCCCCGACTATACGATCAGCATGACCAACATCTCGATCGACGTCCCAGGCTCACAGGGTACCACCACGGCTACGCAGGCCCTGGGCATTACCGTCAACGATGACACCGAGATCGAGCCGACTGAGGAGGTCACGCTCCAATTGACGAATCTCAATACTGGATCCGCAAGCACGATCAACGGCAACAGCAGCAGCCTCTGCCCCACAACCTTCGATGCCGGTGACGCGGTGACCCTTTCCATCGACGATGACGACGACACGGCGGAACCTGCGGCGTCGGACATCTCTCTGCAAGGACAGCCGGGCCAGACCGTAGAGAGCACCTTTACGGTGACGGACGACAGCCCCCCGATCACGGTCTCGACCGACATCGGCGAGGTCACACCCACAAGCATCAACGCGTCGAGCGGCGAGGTGACCTTCCGCTTTACCGTGCCCGCCGGTGCGCAGACCGGAGACACATTCACTGGCGAAATCACCCTGGAGGACGCACAGGGCAACGCGTCCACCGTGTCCGTCACGATAGGTACTGAGCTCGACCTGACCAGCCTACCAGGGCTCGACCACAACCAGGCAAGCGTCGCTAACGCCCTGCAGGGGGCGTGCGAGGCTATCGCAGCGACCCCGGAGGATGGGCGGTCGGCCGGACAAGAGGATCTGCTCGCCTCCTGTACGAGCGTACAGAACTCGGACAACCCCGGCGCCGCCCTCGATCAGCTCGCCCCCGAGGAGGTGGCGATACAGGGCCGCACGGCGCTCGCATTGCTCCGTCAGCACCAGACAAGCATCTACCGACGTCTGACCATGCTTCCGCGTGACGGCGGCGGTGTCGATATCTCCGGAATCAATCTCACCGTAGCTGGCCAGAACCTGCCCGGTAGCGTACTGCAGCAGGCCGCCGAGCGCCTTCTTGGTGCCGGCGCCGGCGATATCCTGGACCTGGGCCGGCTCAGTGCCTTTGTCACCGGCAATTTCAGTATCCTCGAGCGCGACGGGACCGGCAACGAGCAAGGTTTCGAGTCGAACGCTTGGGATATCACCGTCGGCGCCGATTACCGCTTCTGGGATAACCTCGTGCTCGGCGGGGCATTGGGCTATGCCGACAGCGCCGCCGATGTGAATGGCAATGCCGGCGAATCTGATGTCACAGCGCTCACGACGACGCTCTATGGCAAATACTATTTCCCCGAGCGCTATTATGTCAGCGGCGCGCTGACCTACAGCCACAATCAGTACGACTCCACCCGCGATGTAACGCTCGGGGCCGCGCGCCAACTCGCCCGCGGAGATACCAACGGCAACCAGTTCGGAGCAAACCTCAACGGCGGATACGATCTTACCTATCAGGCGCTGACAGTGGCGCTGCAGGGGCGGATAACCTACCTCAACACCGGCATCGACGGCTACAAAGAGAAGGCCTCGGATTCCGGGGCGCCGGGTTCCGGCACGCTGCTCCGGATCGGCAATCAGACGATTGACTCGCTGGTTACCGAGCTCGCGACACAGCTCACCTACGCCATCTCGACGGGCATCGGCGTGATCTCCCCGACCTTCCGGGTGGGCTGGGCGCATGAGTTTCTAAACGATCAGCGCTTCATCGACGCGCGCTTCCTCAACGACCCCACGGGCCAGCGCTTCTCGGTGCGTACCGACGAGCCGGACCGCAACTACTTCAATCTCGGATTCGGCGCGAGTGCCGTATTCCCGCACGGGCTCTCCGTGTTCCTTTTCACTGAGTGGTTCGAAGGCCGCTCGGATACCCGGTATTACGCATTCACCGCTGGCGCGCGGTTGGAGTTCTGAAATGCCTCGGAAAGCCGGCGACACCTTAAGTCGCTGACCTTATCCAGGAACAACTCGCACTCGAATAGCACTTGTCTTTACGCTGGCCTATGAAGAATGCGCATATAGCCCACCCTCTTGGTCTCAGCCCTGCAGGGAAGCATTCACAGGATAGCCGATCAAGCCACGCGATTCTCAGTGGCAACGCATGGCTAAAACATGGCAATACGGGGCATCCAAACCGTTTCGTAAACTGGTATATGTATTGGGCGTGTTTTTTGGCTTACCAAGAAATGGCCGCTGGCACGATGATCGCGGGAAGCATCGACAGGCTCTGATACATGCCGCTGCTGCAGCAAATCGTCATCTTCCTCGGGGCGGCCGTGCTCGCGGTACCGCTGTTCCGCCGGCTTGGCCTGGGGGCCGTGCTGGGCTACCTGATGGCCGGGGTAGTGATCGGGCCCTGGGGGCTTGATAGCGCCGGCAACGTCCAGGCCATCATGCACTTCGGTGAAATCGGGGTCGTATTCCTGCTCTTCGTTATCGGTCTCGAACTCCAGCCGGCCAGACTCCGGGCGATGCGCCGGGCGGTGTTCGGTCCGGGCATCGCTCAAGTTCTGCTCAGCGGCGCTGCGCTCGCCGCACTGGCGCTGGCCTTCGGTCTCGATCCCAAGGCGGCCCTGGTCGTGGGTTTTGCCCTGGCGCTGTCCTCGACCGCATTCGTACTGCATCTATTGGCCGACCGGCACGAGCTCAAAACCCAACACGGGCGGCGCGGCTTCGGCATTCTGCTGTTTCAGGATCTGGCCGCCGTGCCGATGATCGCAGCCTTGCCGCTGCTCGCCGCCCATTCCGCCACCGCGCAGCCGTTGACCCTGCTCTTGAATGCCGGCTGGATCGCCCTCGCCTTGGGAATCTTCATCATCGGCGGTCGCTATCTACTGCGCCCCGTACTCAGGCTAGTCGCCGCGGCACAGAGCCATGAGATTTTTACGGCCGCCGCACTGCTGCTCGTCATGGGCTCGGCCTCGATCATGCACGCAATCGATATGTCGATGGGTCTTGGCGCCTTCCTCGCGGGCGCCCTGGTGGCGGACTCGGAATATCGTCACCAGTTGCAGGCCGATATCGATCCCTTCCGAGGTCTGTTGTTGGGATTATTTTTCATAGCGGTGGGGATGTCGGTCAACGTCGGCCTGATCGTCACGCAGCCGCTGCTGATAATCGCTTTGGCGGCGGGCTTGATCACCGTCAAGGCCTTGATTCTCTATGCCATCACGCGTGGCCAAGGGGTGAGCGGACGGCAAGCCCGGCGCCTGGCATTGTATCTGGCGCAGGGCGGTGAGCTCGCCTTCGTGCTGCTCGGCCAGGCGCTTGATCTCGGTATTCTGCCGGCAACCACCGTCGAGCTCATCACGGTGGTGGTTGCCTTGTCGATGGCGCTCACGCCCCTGCTCACGGCCTTGCAGAATCGCCTCGATCGCCGCCAAAGCGCTCCGGCGCGCCCGTTCGATGCAATCGAGGAGACCGAGCCTACCGTGGTGATTGCCGGATTCGGCCGTTTCGGTCAAGTCATCGGTCGGTTGCTCGCCTCCCAGGGGATCTCGTTCACCGCTTTGGAAATCAGCCCGGCGCAAGTGGATTTCGTGCGCCGCTTCGGCAACAAAATTTACTATGGTGATGCTTCACGGCTGGATTTGCTGCGTGCCGCCCAGGTGGACCAAGCGAGGCTTTTCGTACTCGCGGTAGACGATCCGGAAGCCTCCATGAAAATCGCGCGAACGCTCCGCCACCTCTTCCCGAACGTACCGCTGTATGCCCGTGCCCGCAATCGCCAGCACGCCCATCAGCTCATGGACTTGGGAGCCAAGGCGATCATTCGGGAAACCTTCCTATCCAGCCTCCATTTGGGTGGCCAAGTGCTGGAGGGTCTGGGCTGGTCCGCAAGCCAGGCCGCGCACGCCATGACCCTCTTTCGCGATCATGACGAGCGCACGCTGGCCCGCCAACGCCCGATCCGGGAGGACCGCGAGGCCTTGATCCAATCCTCCAAGGAGGCGGCGCGGGAGCTCAAGGCGCTGTTCGAGGCCGATGCCGAATCGAGACAGGGCGAGCCCGTATTCAACCGTAAGCGCAACCGGCAAGTGGAATACGCCAATGCAGCCGACGATGACAAGGCGGTGCCGTGACAGGAGGCGACAACCCGCCCCACTCACACCGATTCGCATTCCACCGACGCGAGAGTGAGTCAAGCATGAGCAAAGCGATCGAGGACTACGGCTTCATCGGCAACACCGTGAGCGGCGCGCTGGTGGCATGCGACGGCGCCATCGATTGGCTGTGCCTGCCGCGCTTTGACAGCGATGCCTGCTTCGCGGCGCTGCTGGGCGGAGCCGAGCATGGCTATTGGCGCATTGCACCGGCCGGCGAGATCAAATGCGTCACCCGTCGCTACCGGCCCCGAACCGCGATTCTCGAAACATGCTTTGCAACCGCCGAGGGCAAAGTCACGTTGATCGATTGCATGCCGTTCACCGATGACGAGCATTATGTCGATGTGGTCCGCCTGGTACGCGGGGATGCAGGCCACGTACGCATGCGCATGACGCTCTGCCTGCGGCTTGGCTATGGTCGGGTGGTGCCTTGGGTACGCCGCCAGGACTACGGTCTGAGTGCCGTCGCCGGACCGGATGCCCTGCAACTGCGCACCCCGGTCGAGCTCAAAGGCCAGAACCTGACCACCGTCGCGGAATTCAGCGTCGGCGCCGAGGCCATTATCCCGTTCACGTTGGCATATCATCCCTCGCATTGGCCGGCACGCTCCGCGGCGGACGCCCCAACCCGGCTCGAAGAGACCACCGCGCGCTGGCACGCTTGGACCGGACGGTGCCGATTCGACCGTGCCGAGAGCCATCCCTGGCATGCGGCGGTCACCCGCTCGCTGATCACGCTCAAAACCCTTACTTTCAGCCCCACCGGCGGCATCGTCGCCGCGTCCACCACATCATTGCCCGAGCATTTGGGGGGCATACGCAACTGGGACTACCGCTTTTGCTGGATTCGGGATGCGACCTTGACACTCTATGCCCTGGTCAACGCGGGTTATCGACAAGAGGCCTACGCATGGCGGGAGTGGCTGCTGCGTGCGGCCGCCGGTGACCCCAAGCAGTTGCAGATCATGTACGGTCTGAGCGGCGAGCGCCGGTTGACCGAAATCGAGCTGCCCTGGCTGCCGGGCTACGAGCAGAGCCGGCCCGTGCGCATCGGTAATGCCGCCTTCGGGCAGCGCCAGCTCGATGTGCCCGGCGAGTTGATGGACGCCCTGCACGCCGGGCGCAAACTCCAGCTCGATCACAGCGAACACAGCTGGCAACTGCAAAAAACGATACTGCGCCAGCTGGAGCAGGACTGGAACCAACCCGACGAGGGAATTTGGGAAGTGCGCGGTGGCCAACGCCACTTCACCCACTCCCGGCTGATGTGCTGGACCGCCTTCGATCGCGCGGTCAAGGCGGTGGAGGATTTCGGTTTGTCCGGCCCGGTCGAGCGCTGGCGCGCAGTACGCGCGCAAATCCATGCCGATATCTGCCGCAACGGTTGGAACGCCGATAAGCGCGCCTTCGTCCAATATTACGGTGGCGAGGCCCTGGATGCGTCGTTGCTGCTGATGGCCGAGGTCGGCTTCTTGCCAGCTCAAGACAGGCGCTTTCGCGCTACCGTCGAGGCCATCGAGCGAGAACTCGTAGTCGACGGCTTGGTGCTCCGTTACCGCGCTGAGAATACCCCCGACGGGCTACCGGGTGACGAGGGCGTTTTCCTTGCCTGCAGCTTCTGGCTGGCCGATGCTTACATCATGTTGGGCCGCCACGATGATGCCATGGCCTTATTCGAACGGCTGCTCGATCTACGCAACGATCTCGGCCTGCTAGCCGAAGAGTACGACCCACGCATCGGCCGCCAGCTCGGCAACTTCCCGCAGGCCTTCTCCCACATCGCGCTCGTCAACACCGCCAACAACCTCGCCTGCGCTCGGGGTCCGGCCAAGCAGCGCGCCGGCGGACCCGGTTAATACACGACCTGCACCCTCGGGTCGCGCTTGCCGGCGTATGCGCGCCGAATTCTGCTTCAGCCTAGGAGGTTGACCTTATGCCACACGATACTCGGATGCCCGCGATCTTTCTCGGCCACGGCAATCCAATGAATGCGCTCCGTGACAACGCCTATACCCGCCGCTGGGCGGCGCTCGGCGCCGCGCTCCCGCAACCCAGGGCGGTGTTATCCATATCCGCGCATTGGTACGTGCCCGCAACCGCGGTCACGGCCAACACGCAGCCGCGCACCATCCACGACTTCGGCGGATTTCCGCAGGAGCTCTACGACGTCCAATATCCCACGCCGGGCGCACCCGAGTTGGCCGCGCGTGTCGCGAAGCTCTTGGCCCCTGTGCCGGTGACGCTCGAGCACGGCTGGGGATTGGATCATGGGACGTGGTCGATTCTCGTGCACATGTATCCCGACGCGAACGTTCCCGTGATCCAGCTGAGCATCGATGAAACCAAGGACGCGAGCTGGCATTATCGGACCGCCCGAGCGCTCGCCCCGCTGCGCGATGAAGGAATACTCATCATCGGCAGCGGCAATCTCGTCCATAATCTTCACACCTATTCTTGGGGCCGCCGCGAGGTCGAACCGTACGACTGGGCCGTTCGCTTCGAAACGCGGGCGCGCGAGCTGCTCCTCGCCGGGGATTTCGCGCCACTGGTGGCTTATGAGACGCTGGGACGGGATGCGCTGCTCGCCGCGCCGACACCGGAGCACTACCTACCGCTGCTTTACGTGCTCGCCCAATGCCACGAGCACGAGCCGGTCAGCTTCCCGGTCGAGGGCTTCGACGGCGGCTCCATTTCGATGCTTGCCGTTCAGCTCGGTTGACGGCACAAGCACCCCGCAGGACAGCATAGCGGCTTGTCCCGTTTGCTATAGGGTACACTCTTCGTGAGGGTGAGCGGATCCGGCTGATCCCCGCTCGAAAGGCAACCCGAAATGAGGCTAAACAGTATGCGTGACGAATAAATCAGCTTGCCTAAGTTGAACATCTAGGCTTATTCGATGATCAGCCGGATGGCGGCCGGAATAAAGGAAAGTGGGCAATTGTAGCAGCGCGAAAAGACTAACGTGCCGCCCAACCGACAAGTGGCGCTGTAGCTTTTGACACTCCGTGAGAGGATGCTGTGAGCCGCAACACGCGACCGCTCAAGAACGCAATCCCCAGCCAGAAGCCCGGGCGGCGGTTTGCTATCCAGCACAAACAAGGCCGAGTTGTCGCTGGTACCATTATTCGCCGGAAGGCGATGTCTTCGCTGGCTTCCAACCGGTCTTCTCGCGCATCCACTGGAAAACGACGTAGAGCATCGGGATGACGAATACACCGATCGCGGACGCCGCGAGCATGCCAAAGAAGACCGGCGAGCCGACGGCGTGCCGGCTCGCCGCCCCCGGCCCCGTTGCGATCACCAGCGGCAAAAGCCCGAGGATGAAAGCAAAGCTGGTCATCATCACGGGACGAAAGCGCAGCCGCGCCCCCTCGATAGCGGAGTCAAACAACGACTTGCCGGCGCCGCGCTGTTCGAGCGCGAACTCGACGATCAGAATGGCGTTCTTGGCGGCCAGCGCGATCAGCACCACAAGCCCGATCTGGGCATACACATCGAACGCCAGCCCGGAGAGCCAAACCGCCACCACGGCCCCGAGCACGCCTACGCTGACCGAGAGCAGCACCGCAATCGGCACGTTCCAGCTCTCATAGAGCGCAACTAGGAAAAGGTAAGCGAACACCACCGCGAGTCCGAGCACGAGGCTGGTCTTGCCGGCGGCTTCTTTTTCTTGGAGTGCTGTACCGGTCCACTCGAAAGCATAACCTGCGGGTAGCGTTTTTGCCGATAACCGCCCCATGGCCGCCAACGCCGCACCGCTACTGTAGCCGGGTGCCGGGCCGCCGTTGATGATGGCGCCGCGGAAGTTATTGTAGCGCGTTAGCGCTCGCGGTCCGAGCACCACACGCGCTTCGGCGAGGGCTCGGATGGGCACCATCTCGTCCCGATTGTTCTTCACGTGGATCCGGTAGATGTCGTCGATTTGCGAGCGGTAATCGGCCTCGGCCTGGATGTTGACCTGCCAAGTGCGGCCAAACAGGTTAAAGTCGTTTACATAGTAACCGCCCAGCGTCACCTGCAGTGCGGTGAAGATGTCATTGATCGCCACGCCGAGCGTTTGAGCCTTCTCGCGGTCGATGTCGAGGTAGAGCTGCGGCGTGTTGGCGGCGAAGGTGGAGAAGACGCCGGTGAGCGCCGGCTCCTGATTGGCGGCGATGGTCAAGCCACGGACCGTAGCGGCGATATCCGCTGCCGACTGCCCCTGCAGGGCCTCCAACGCATACTCGAACCCGCCGGTCGAACCGAGGCCGACGATCGGCGGCACGTTAAGCGGAATGGCGGTGCCTGCGGAAACGGCCGCGAGCTGCGGGCGCAACCGCTCGATCACCGCCGCGACGCTCAGTTCCGGGTCCTCGCGCTCGGCGTAGGGCTTGAGCCGGCCCACGATGAAGGCGCTGTTCGATGCGGCCGCGCCGCTGATGAAATCCAACCCGATGACGCCGATCACGTGTTCGACGGCAGGATCGGCCCTTATGAACGTTTCGATCTCACGCGAGACCTCCGAGGTGCGGTTTTGCGAGGCCCCTTCAGGGAGTTGGATGATCGCGAACATCGCGCCCTGATCCTCCTCGGGCAGAAAGCCCGGCGGCGTCACGCTGAAAACCCCGCCTGTGAGCACGAGCGCGCCGACGATCACCACGACGGACAGGAGGCTGATCCGCACGAGTTTGCGCACCACCCATGTGTAACCCGCCGTCATCCCATCGATTCCGGCAAGCATCCAACCCACCGGCCCCCGTGGCCGCCGGCCGCCGGGCCGAAGCAGCACGGCGCATAAGGCCGGCGACAGCGTCAGCGCGTTGATCGCCGAGATCACCATGGCGGTCGATACGGCGACGGCGAACTGGCGGAACAGCTCGCCCGAAAGGCCCGGGATAAAAGCCACCGGCACGAACACCGAAAGCAACACCAGCGTAATGGCGATGATAGGCGCGGTGATCTCGCCCATCGCCTTGTGCGTCGCCTCCTTCACCGACAGCTGCGGCTCCTCCTCCAATATTCGCTCGACGTTCTCGATAACGATGATCGCATCGTCGACAACGATACCGATCGCGAGCACGAGGGCGAGGAGCGAGACCGTGTTCGCGCTGTAGCCGATGAGCAGCAGTACCGCAAAGGTTCCGATAATCGAGACCGGCACGGCCACCAGTGGGATGATCGTCGTGCGCAGCTTGCCGAGGAAGACGAAGACCACGAGTGCGACGAGCGCGAACGCCTCGAGAAGTGTGTGAATGATCGCCTCGATGGTCGAGGTTACGAACACCGTCGTATCGTATACCGTCAGATATTCGAGATCGTCCGGGAAGCGCTGCGCGAGCTCTTTCATACGGGCGTTGACTTGCCCTGCAACCGCAACGGCGTTGGCACCGGGGGCTTGGTAGATGGCGATCGCCGCGCCCGGCTGGCCATCGAAACGGCTGAACTTGTCGGCGGTTCGGGCGCCAAGCTCGACCCGCGCCACGTCACGGACCCGCACAACCGAACCGTCGGGATTGGCGCGGACGATGATGTTCTCGAACTCCTGCTCGTTGGTCAGCCGCCCTTGGGTGGTGATCGTGAGCTGGAATTGCTGGTATGGGTTTACCGGCGCGGCGCCGATTCGCCCGACCGCGGCCTGGATATTTTGGGCCCGGATGGCCGCGGCGACCTCGGTGGGGGTGAGCTGAAAGTTTGTAAGCTTGTCCGGATCGAGCCAAATGCGCATCGAGTAGTCGAGCGGACCGAACAGCATGGCATCACCCACGCCGGGGATGCGCTTGAGCGTGTCGATGAGATTGATCGTCGCGTAGTTGCTTAGGTACAAACCATCGAAGGTCGCATCAGACGAATAGAGCTGGATGACCTGGAGCAGCCCTGAGGAACGCTTCCTTACCGTAAGCCCTTGTCGGCTCACCTCCTCTGGGAGCAGCGGCTCGGAGAGCGCCACCCGGTTCTGGACATTGACGGTGTTGATATCAGGGTCGGTGCCCAGCTCGAAGGTAACGGTCAGGGCATAGCCGCCGTCGGCCGACGAGGTCGACTGCATGTAAAGCATGTCGGAGACGCCGACGACCTGCTGCTCGATCGGCTGCGCCACCGTGGTTTCCACCACCTCCGCGTTGGCGCCCGGGTAGCTGGCCGTTACCTGGACTTGGGGCGGGACGATATCCGGGAACTGCGCGACCGGAATTGCGAAGATGGCAAGGATGCCGGCGAGCGTAAGGACGATCGAAACGACGAACGCGAGTCGCGGCCGCTCGATGAAGAGGCCGGAGAGCACGGTTCAATCACCATCCTTTACGGCGGCGGAAACGGAGACTGCCTGTCCCGGTCGAACCTTCTGCAGGCCCTCGACTATGATCTGTTCCCCCTCCTTGAGTCCCTCGGTAACGATGATTTCGCTGGCCTGGGGGCTACCCACATCGATACGCCGCTGCTCGACCTTGCCGCCCTTGCCAACGACCATCACATACGGCCCCGCCTGGTCGACGGCGATGGCCGCCTGTGGTATCAGAAGCGCCGGCTGGGGCTGTGCCTGCTCGACGATCACGCCGACGAGTTGGTCGGGGACGAGAAACCGTTTGGGATTGGGAACGGTTGCCCGGGCGGTTACCGTGTCGGTCGTTGGATCGGTCTGAACATCGACGAAGTTGATCGCCCCGGTTTCACCGTAGATCGAGCCATCCGGCAGGCGAATCTTTACCCGGACCTGCTCTCTACTTTTGGCAGTCCGGCGTATCTCGAGCAACTTCCGCGCGCTCACCGGAAAGCTCACATACATCGGATCCTGGCTGACGATCACCGCCAACGGCTCGCTGGACGGGGTCACGAAATCGCCGACGGAAAACGCGAAGCGCCCGATGCGTCCCTTGATAGGGGCTTTGATGGCCGTGTAGCTCAGGTCGAGCTTGGCTCTGTCGAGAGCAGCCCGCAGTCGCTGCAGTTCACCACGCGCCTGTGTGTATTGGGCATTGGCCCTGTCCAATTCCGCCTGGGCGATGGCGCGGCGCGCGACGAGTTTGCGCATGCGCTCGACCTCGATCTGGGCGAGGCGCAGCGTGCCTTCAGCCGCCGTGATCTCTCCCCGAATCTGGCCAATCTGCGCCTCGTAGGGGGCTTTCTCGAGCACGATTAGCAAATCGCCGGCGTTGATCTCTGCGCCTTCTTCGAAGCGTCGTTGCTCGACGAACCCCTCGACCCGGGCGCGAAGCTCGACCCGATCGACGGCCTCGACCCGGCCATTGAAGGTTACCGAGGGGGTGATCTCGCGCTGCATTACTTCGGCGACAGTGACCGCGGGTGGCGGTGGCGGCGCGCCCTGCTGCGCCTGTTGCCCTTCCCCGCACGCCCCGAGCAGAAGTGCGCTGACCAAGCTGACTAATAGGGGGACATGCCAGCCCGTTCGCGGCAACGGCATGGCATTGTCAGCTACGCCGCTGGATGCAGGGGAACGACTGTATGGCTTGCCAAGCTCGCTCAAGCCGATTTGCCTTCTTCTGCCCCACAAGCCGCCGAATGGCGCCAGGGTGTGTTGTTATCGATTGCAAACGCAGGCCACTCATGAAGATTTCGAGCGGATAAGCTCCTTGGAAAAACGCCATTATCGGGCTTCTCCAAGGGACGTCAAGATTCATCTCCTTACTTACCAGCCTTCCAGATCATTAAGTAACCCCGCCCCAAAGTTAAAGCAACAGTCGACTTGAGTTGATGAATCCGTTCAGCGCCACCAACTCAGGTGATGACCGAGTCAGGCAATCAAGGAGAGCACAACATGGCCGGAGCCAGCGCCACTTTGCACGAATCCCGCGATGATCTCAGAGCGGAGACCATCGAGCGGCATCGCGCCTTCGTCTCGCTCATGGAGGAACTCGAAGCCGCCGATTGGTACGACCAACGCGTCGATGCCACCACCGACGAGGCGTTGCGAGCCATCCTGGCGCATAACCGCGACGAGGAGAAAGAGCACGCCGCCATGGTGCTGGAATGGCTGCGACGGCACGACCCCCGGCTGGACGAGCATCTGCGTGCCTACCTCTTCAGCGAGGGCTCGATCGTGGACATTGAGGCCGCGTCGACCGAACAGACCGGCGCGCCCAAGAGCGCCGCCGTCCCCGCCGACGGCTCACTGGATATCGGCAGCCTGCGCGCGGAGGTGGACCCATGAATGGACTTTATCGCGATCTCGCACCCATCACTTCGGAGGCCTGGGAGGAAATCGACAAGGAAGCCCAGCGTACGCTGAAGAGTTACCTCGCGGCACGCAAGTTGGTTGATTTCACCGGCCCGCTCGGTTGGACCACATCGGCAGTCGGTCTGGGGCGACTGGCAACGCTGTCCGAGAAGCCGAATCCGCACGTCGAGACGCGACTGCGCCGGGTGCAGTCGCTGCTGGAAGTGCGGGTGCCGTTCGAGCTATCCCGCGTGGAGCTGGAGACGATCGAGCGCGGCAGCCAGGATGCCGACCTGCAACCCCTTATCGATGCAGCCCGCTACGCGGCGCTCGCCGAGGATCATGCCGTGTTCAACGGCTACGCCGCGGCCGGCATTCAGGGCATCGGCGAGACCGCCGCCGGCTCCTCGTTGACCATCACGAGTGACTACCATCAGTACCCCGTGGTGGTCGCCGAAGCGGTGGAGACACTGCGTACCCGCGGCATCGACGGCCCCTATGCAATCGCCCTGGGACCGCGCTGTTACACTGGTCTGCAACGGACGTTCACGAGCGGCGGCTATCCCGTCGTCGAGCATGTGCGCAGACTGCTCGATGGGCCGATCGTCTGGGCGCCGGCGATCGACGGCGCCGTGGTGCTCAGCCTGCGCGGTGGTGACTTCGAGCTCAGTGTCGGGCAGGATTTCTCGATCGGCTATCTATCCCATGACACGACGACGGTGCGGCTGTACATCCAAGAGAGCTTCACGTTTCAGCCGCATACCCCGGAAGCGGCGGCGATACCACTGCGTTACCCGAAAGACAACACCGAATAGCGGCGGCGCATTCCTGTGTCCGCCGGCTATCGGCCATCCGAACGTCGGACCCGGCAAACGCCGGGTTCGCGCTTAAACCCTGCGCGAGCATTCGCGCATACGAGCTCGCTTGAGCTTGGCTGCAGAGGGGACATTTTGCGAACACATCGGCGTACGCATAGCCCATAACCAGCCTCGACGGCCGATCCGGCTTTCAAACCGAGATCGGCTCGCTCACCTTGGGCCGCGGGCCTTGCAGAGGCTTGCCGGCCACCATCAAATACACCTCTTCGGCGATATCGGTGACATGGTCACCGGCCCGTTCCAGTCCCTTGGCGATAAACAGCAGTTGGGTGCTGTCGGCCACGCGGTGGCTGTCATTGGCCATCAGGATAAGCAAATGTCTGAACAAATTGGCGTAGACGGCATCCAACTCGGCATCATCTGCCCAGGCAACATTGGCCGCCTCGGCATCGCGTAAGGTATAGGCCTTCATTACGCGGCGCAGCATGGACTGGATGCGTGTAGCCATCCATTGGAGTTGCGCGGCAAGCTCGGCGTCAATGGAGCCGCTTAGCCGCAGAGCGCGCTTGGCGGTATTCTTGGCGTAGTCGCCGATGCGCTCCAAATGCGGCGCGATGCGCGCGGCGGCGAGAATGGCACGCAGATCGTCAGCCATGGCCTGCTGTCGGATCAGGGTCCGCGCGGTATGCTGGTTGATACGATCTTGTAAGGCGTCCGCCTGACGGTCGCTGTCGATGACGGTCCACGCTGCACCGGCATCGCCGCTGATCAATGCCGTCACGGCGCTGTTCAATTCCTCACTGACGTGGATGGCGAGCTTGATCACATCGTCGCTCAACGCCTTGAGATCCTCGTCAAACACGCGCAAGGTGTGTTTCTCGCTCATGGGCATCCCTTTTTATAGGCAATTAGCCGAAACGGCCAGTGATGTAGTCGTTAGTCAGCGGGCTTTGCGGCGTGGTGAACACCTTCTCGGTGACGCCGTATTCCACCAACTTGCCTAAATGCATGTAGGCCGTGAAATCGGAGATGCGTGCCGCCTGCTGCATATTGTGAGTGACGATGACCACCGTAACCGTGTTGCGCAGCACAGTGAGCAAGTCCTCGATCTTGGCGGTAGCAATGGGATCCAGCGCCGAGGTGGGCTCATCGAGCAGCAGGATATCCGGCTGTGGCGCCAGGGCGCGGGCGATGCACAGCCGCTGCTGCTGACCGCCCGACAGACCATAGGCCGAATCGTGCAAACGATCCTTGGCTTCGTCCCATAGCGCGGCGCCGCGCAAGGCTTGCTCGACGCGCTCATAGAGAAGGCTCTTGCCATTGACGCCTCGCACGCGCAAACCGGCCGCGACATTTTCAAAGATGGATTTTGGAAATGGATTGGGTTTCTGGAACACCATACCGATGCGCAGCCGCACCATCCCCGGATCCATCTCGATCAGGTTGCGGTCCTCTGGATAAAGCTGGATCTCACCAGCGTAACGGTTGCCGGGATAGAGGTCGTGCATGCGATTGAAGCAACGCAACAAGGTGCTTTTGCCGCAACCGGAAGCCCCGATGACAGCGGTGACCTTGCAATCAACCACCGCCATGCTCACCGACTTGAGGGTGTGGGTCGCGCCGTACCAGAAATCCAGATTACGCACCTCGGCTCGCAAGGCAGGTGCCGAAACCGGTTCTGGTTGGGCATCCTGCCGCTGCCTCGTTGCGCCAAACGGGTGGGGGGATGATGTCATCTCATTCATGAGTAGTTTCACGCGTGTTTTGGTAGAGTTCCGCATGGTTCCAATGCTCTGCCTTCCATCAGCGGTGCAGCCGGCGCAAGCGCAAGCGGACATAGATGGCCAGCGCATTCATGGCCAGGGTCATCACCATGAGCACCACACCCGTAGCCGCGGCGTTGACGTGGAATTCCGCCTGCGGGCGCGAGACCCAGTTGAACAACTGGATGGGCATGACCGTGAACGGGCTGGTAAGCCAGTCAAAATTGACGAACGGCGGCGTGGCCTGGACGGGCAGCGGTGGCAGAAAGGCGATGAAGGTCAGCGCGCCGATGGTGATGAGCGGAGCCGCCTCACCAATGGCACGGGCCAAACCGACGATGACACCGGTGAAAATACCCGGGCGCGCTGCGGGCAACACGTACATGCGCACCACCTGCCATTTGTCCGCGCCCAAGCCATAAGCGGCCTCGCGCAGCTCCAAGGGGATGCTGCGCACGGCCTCGCGGGTGGCGACGATGATCACCGGCAGGATCAGCAGCGCGAGCGTCAGCCCGGCGGTAAGAATCGTCTCGCCCAAGCTGAAGGCATAGACGAACAATCCAAGCGCCAATAGCCCATAGATGATCGACGGCACGCCCGCCAGATTACTGACGTTGATCTCTATGAGATCCGTCAGCCAATTTTTGGGTGCGTATTCCTCCAGGTAAAGCCCAGCCGCCACGCCGAGGGGAATGGCAATCACGGCGGTCACCAGCATTACCAGGCTGGATCCGACAATGGCCGAGATGATGCCCGCCTGCTGCGGATGGCGTGAGGGGAAATGAGTGTAGAAATCCGGGTTGATCAGTCGATCCCAACCGCTTGCGAGGAGACCGACAAACACACTGGTAAGCAAGAGGGTAGCGATACCCAGCACCAAGATGCCAATGCTCGCCATGAGCAGGTCGGTGCGGCGGTTGGCGGCGACGATGCGCGCCGATTCGATCTGTGCGTTAGCAAGCGATGAATTGGCCATCAGTACACTTCTCGGAAACGCCGGCGCAGGTAAAAGCCGATCAGATTGAACAACAGGGTAATCAGGAACAACACCAATCCGGCGGCGAATACCGACTGGTAGGCAATGGAACCATGGGGTAAATCGCCCATGGCCATCTGTACGATGTAGGCCGTAATCGTGGCGGCGCCCTCCAGCGGATCGAAGCCAAAATTGGGGTTTTGCCCGGCGGCGATGGCCACCACCATCGTCTCACCCACCGCACGGGACATACCGAGGATGAAGGCCGCCGTGATCCCCGACAGAGCGGCAGGAATCACCACCTGAGCGGCCACACGGAAGCGCGAGAAACCCAGCGCATAGCCCGCCTCACGCAGCCCCATGGGTACACTGCGCATGGCGTCCTCGCTGACCGAGGCGGTATAGGGCAGGATCATGATGCCCATCACCAAACCCGGCGCCAGCAGGTTGAAACCGGACAATCCAGGGATAACGGTCTGCAACATTGGGGTAAGGAACAGCAGCGCGAAGAAGCCGTAGACCACGGTGGGCACGCCCTCCAACAGTTCCAAAAACGGCTTGACCGCCTCGCGTAGCTTAGGATTGGCGTATTCGCTCAGAAAAATCGCCAGTCCCAATCCCGCGGGTATGGCCACCACCAACGCGATCGCCGCCACTGTCAGCGTGGCCGATACCAGGGTCATCACCCCAAAGCGCGCGTTTTTGAACACCGGCGTCCATTGAGTATCGGTGAGGAATTCGCTTAACGGAACCTGCTCGAAAAATGGGATCGAATCACGGATCAACACATAGACGATGCCGAGCGTCACCAATACCGAAGCCGCCGCTGCGGTGAACAACAACCAGGCGGCCACGCGGTTCCAGAACGCTCGGCGGCACAAGAAGGCCTCGCTGGCGCCACCGATCAAGCATTCGTTATCGGCATCGACGACTGAGGATGGGATTGAAGGCATGAGCACGCTCCCGCGACGGGAAAAAATGTACGAAGCGGCAGGCACCGCTCCGCACAGCAACGGTTACGCCATCCCTGACCATCCCTAGACTCAGCCATCCCTAGCCCTTCCAGTTGTTGTTGTGTTGTTGTTGTCCAGCCATCCCTAGCCTTGCGGAGTACGGGCCATCAACTCCTCGATGCCCACACCCACCTCGGCGCCGTGGAACACGGTACCGGTCACGCGATTCTTGAATTTCTTCGCCGCCAGGTCATAGGCCTTCTCGGGGAGGGGAACATAGCCCACTTCCTTGACCAACGGCGCGGCGTGCTTCTTGTTCATGTAGAACTCGACGAACCGGGCAACATGGGGTTTGGTGTCGGCCGATTGCTTGTTCACGTAGATGAAAATCGGCCGCGACAACGGCTGGTAGCTGGCATCCTTGGCATTTTCCACCGAAGGGGTCACCGGCTTGCCGCCCTTCCAGGAGATCGGCACGGCTTTTAGCTTGTCCCGATTTTCCTCATAGTAGGCCAGTCCAAAAAAACCCAGTGCGTTCACATCGTTGGCCACACCCTGCACCAGCACATTGTCATCCTCGCTGGCCGTGAAATCGCCACGGCTCGATTTACCGTTCACGATGGCCTCGACGAAATAGTCATAAGTACCCGAGTCAGTGCCGGGGCCGAACAACGTCAACGGGCGATTCGGGAAGCTGGAGCGCACTTGGCTCCACTGGGTGATCCTGCCCTGGGCTGCGGGCTGCCAAATCTTTTTCAGCTCGGCCACGCTCAGGTGATCGACCCAGTCGTTATTGGGGTTGACGACCACCGTCAAAGCATCCAGCGCCGCCGGCAGTTCGATATACTCGATACCATTCTCGGCGCAAAGCTGTTGCTCGGAGTCCTTGATCGGGCGCGAGGCATCGGAGATATCGGTGTCGCCACGGCAGAATTTCTTGAAACCGCCACCGGTGCCGGAAATGCCGACAGTGACCATAGTCTTGCCACGTTCGGCCGTCTGAAACTCCTCGGCCACGGCCTCGGTGATGGGAAAGACGGTGCTCGAACCGTCGATCTTCACCAGATCTCGGGCATGGCTGGCCCCGCTCACCATAGCGGCCAGCGCCATCACAATGGCAGCAAACTTGATCATGGTTTCCTCATAAAAACGCGATCTCAGTGTGAACTGCCGAATACCTTGAAGTCGCCAAATGACGTAAGAATGAAAAAAATATTACTGATTTATGATAGTGATCACGGGATATGCAGCGGCGGCGTCGGTCCAGCAAAGAGAATCCGACGCGCTGGCGTGTGGAGAAGATTGAGGAGTGGAGCGAACCGGGGTCGTAGCTATTCAAGCTCTCGCGGGCGAACAAGGGCGAGCAACCTCGCGCAGCCGCGCTCGAGTCGAGTCCAGTCATCGGGCATCGCAAGATGCGCGAGCGCGGCGGTTGGCAAGGCGGGGGTTTGCGATTCAACGGGGATGGATTGTCCCGTCAGGTGCACCACCAGTTCTTCGCAACCCGGATTGTGACCGACGATCATCACCCGAGTATCGCCCGGATCGCTCTCGGCGAGCACTTTGAGCAGAACGCCCAGATCGGCTTCATAAATGGCCTCTCGCCAAAAGATGAGCTCTGTAGGAAGCCCTGCCTGGCGACACAGACCCAAAGCGGTCTGTTTGGCGCGCAGCGCCGGTGAGCTGAGAATGCGATCCGGCCAACATTTCTGCTCGCCCAACCAGCGAGCCATGCGCTTGACGGCTTTGCGCCCGCGCTTGGCAAGCGGACGGTCGAAGTCGCCGGCTGTCTTGCCGTCCCAGTCCGATTTGCCGTGGCGAAGTATAAGCAACTCGCGTGACATGGCGGTTACGATCCAAGCAGAATCGCACGAGAATCGAGGCTACACCGCTAGCCTCCCGCAGGATCTTGGTCATTGCAAGCATTTATGGTTGCCGAGACGGACCGCTCCATGGGGGAGTATCCGCTTGCGGTGCTAGATGCCCGTGAATAGAAGGTCGATTGCTGCGATGATCGCGTCACGCTCACCGGCCAGCGAGCCAACGGCCTCACCCAAACCGTGGCGGGAGATTACCGACGAGTTCCGCCACCGACAGTGCCAACGACTCACCGCTGATATTGAAGACAGCATTCAGGGTCGAGACCGGCCATGGAAAGTGCCCTGATATGGATTGACCTGTCAACGGCTGGCACGGTGTTCTCTGCTCTACTGTGATGGCCACCTCCCAGATGGCAGTTGATTGATAGGCCATCGTTATATTGGCATAGCACTATTATGTGCATTGTCAGTGCGCATATAGATCCCCCAAAGTGTCACCGGCCATGCACTGGGCCCACCTTTCATCAATCTCGATTACCCGAGCCAGCTGTCAAAAAACCCTGTGAAATCGAGAGTCGTTTGACAGAAAACCTACCTAGGCTTCATGAGCAGGACCCATTTCTTACCCGGATTGTCCCAGGAATCTTTGACCATGCCGCGCCTCGCACGCTCCGTATAACCGCATCGTTCATACAGCCGGCGGGCACCGGTATTAGCGTCCGAGACGATGATGCTGAGTCCGTTCCGCTGCGAGCATTCCGCTAGCCGCTCCGCGATCCGGAGCAACTCGGATCCGTACCCCTTACCACGGTACTCCGGATACGCAGCCAGCACGTTGACATACCAGGTCCCGGCCGCGAGGTCTTCGAGTTGCTGCAACGGCACGAACATGGGTGGCAGATCATCGTAGACAGACCGGTCAGGCTCATCCGCTAGCGGGTAGCCGATCAGGGCCGCAACCACGCGGCCGTCGTCCTCCCTGACGACGGTATTGCGGTAAGAAAAGGCTCCGCTGTCCCGCCTTGCGCGCCACCGTCCAACGTCCCAGGGCGATTGCTCCGGCTCCGCCATTTTCGTCCAAAGATACAGCGGCAATCCCTCGCCGGCGAAGTTGACCAGCTCCGCCATGGCTTCGGCATCCGCAGGCGTTGCGGCACGGTATGGATGCCGAAACGGGTGATGCGGGTTTTCGGTCGATGTTCTCACGGAAGCGGCCATTTACACGACCTCCTTGAGCGGGGCTGAGTCGGCACCGTCCGACGTTGCCGACTCCCTGAAGGTCAGCATGTTGATAATCTGTGCCGAGGCACCATGGTAAAAGCCGGTGTCCATCTCATAGCCCTGCGGGTTGCGAAACGTTCCGAAGATCACGTCGAAGATCGGCATGTCAGCGTAATTGTAGCGGTGCAGGCCGCGCCCGTGGTGGATTGTGTGGCTCTCCGGACGCTGACAATATAGTAGTAGCCGAGCCAGCGCGGGGGGTTACCGGTGCATTGCTCTCCCGGCAATGAAAGGATGCAATAGAGGGGCAGGTTTTTTGCGGCTGCGTCCTGGTGGGACAGACTCGGAGCCGTTTACATGGCGCGCGGACGGTCGAAGCCGCCGTCTGCCTTGCTGTCCCAGTCCGATTCGCTTCGGCAAAAGTATAAGTAACTCGCCTGACATGGCGGTTTCGATTCCAGACGGAATCGCACTACAATCGAGGCCGTGCCGTCGCGCCTCCCGCAGGATCTTGGTTATTGCAAGCGTTTATGGTTGCCGAGACGGATCGCCTTGAAACCGCCGGGCCTGGAGGCCCGCTCAGTGACGATGCAGCCAAGGTGATCGCAGCGGTCGACCTGGGCTCCAACAGCTTTCACATGAAGGTTGCGCGGGTCGTGGGCGACCAGCTCGCCGTGATCGACCGAATGCGCGAGCCCGTGCGGCTCGCCGCCGGGTTGAACGAACGCAACGAACTCGACCAAGCGGCTCGTGAGCGCGCGCTCGGCGCGCTGGAGCGCTTTGGGCAACGGCTGCGTGACATGCCGTCCTATAATGTGCGTGCCGTTGGAACGAATACATTCCGCCGCGCGCGGCGCGCCACGACCTTTCTGAGCGAATCCGAAACCGCCCTAGGCCACCCCATCGAAATCATTTCGGGGCGCGAGGAAGCGCGGCTCATCTATCTGGGCGTTGTCCAAAGCACGGCTCAGAGCCCAGGCAAGAAACTGGTGGTCGACATCGGCGGCGGCAGCACCGAGTTGATTATCGGACGACGGTTCGAGCCGCTCAGCTTGGAAAGCCTCTACATGGGCTGTGTGAGTATGAGTCGGGAATTCTTTGCCGATGGCACAATCAACGCGGGGGGCATGCGCCAGGCCGTGCTCGCGGCGAGACAAGAACTCGAATACATCGAAGAATCCTATCGCTGCATCGGCTGGAAAGCCGCCATCGGTTCATCCGGCACCATCCAAAACGTCTGGCAAATCATCCAAAATGAAGGTTGGAGCCGCAAGGGAATCACGGCCAAGGGGCTCGGGAAGCTGCGCGACGCTCTGATCGAAACGGGGCGAGCCGACAAGTTGAAATTGCGCGGCTTGCAGCCCGAGCGCGCTCCCGTATTCGCCGGCGGCGTCGCCATTCTCATTGCCGTATTCGAGAGCCTGCAGCTGCGTCGCAT
>JAGFJL010000132.1 GCA_024102725.1 Nitrococcus mobilis | reverse complement strand
ACTCGAGTTGGGCTCGGATCCGAAATGCCTCCCGGTCGGCCGAGAGCTCGGTATGGCAATCGATGCGGGTCGCCCAGCCGCTGCGGCGCAGCACTGTCTGCTGCTCGATTTGGGCGCGCGCCGAGAGCGGATCATCGTCCCGGATGCGGAAAGTCTTGCGTATGGTGTACCCCACGACCAGATCGATATCGGGCAGATGGGCGAGTGATGCGCCAGCGAAATCGCCCCCGTCACTGAAGGTGGTATACACCGTCTCGTTGCTGGTGAGATCGCGCTCGAGCGTGCGCTGCACTTGAGTCATGCGCAGCGGCGTATGCTCGGGGGCCGGGGCCCGTGCCGGGGGTTCGAAGGCGTGCAATGTTTCATCCTCCGGGCGCGGCGGGCGCACGGGGAGATCGAGCCAGCTGGCAGCCGTGAAGACGCTCAGCGTGATCGGCTGTGGGGCCGGCCAGACCACCGGCCAATAACTGGTGGACACCGCCACGCGGATGAGGTGGCCGGCCGGGAAGGCGTGAGCGATGTCGTTGAGCTGAACCGCTACGCGGTAGCGTCGGCCGGGTTCCAACGGCCGCGCGTGCTCATGGCTGTGGCGATGAGTCAGATTGAGAACGCCGTAGGTGACCCGCATGGCCGCGCCGTCCGGTGCGACGTCGTTGAGCCGTACCGCCACGAAAGCGACCGGCCGGTCGACGGCGAGTTCCAACGTCACGATGGGCGCGCCGAGGATCTCGAAACCCTCCTCCAGCGCAGCCGTGTCGAACACCAGCGATTTGCCGTCGTCTTCCCGCTGATCGGCGGGCATCTCGCCTTCACCGCCGAACCCGCACCAGTCACCGGCACCGAGCCCGGTCGTTTGTGGCGAGCGCAGCGTAAATTGCAGCTCGGCCCCCGGTTCGTCCCGTAAGCCGTGCGCATCCAGGTACCAGCGCCGATGCCGTATTCGGCTCGAAGGCCAGCTCTCTTCGGCGACCCAGCGTCCGGGCCGCTCTTCGTAGAAAGGAGCCGGGGGGACCCACTGCTGCATCCAGGCGCGATACATCGGCTCGTCCATGAGCCCCGTGTCGAGGCCCTTGAGCCAGTGATCCCACCAGCGGATGGCTTCTTGGAAGAAGCCGATGCTGGGGCCGGGCAGGGCGTCATGGGGCAGCGCATGGGACCATGGTCCCACGAGCGCCTTGCGGGGCACTCCAAGGCCCTCCATGAGGCGGGGAATGGCGCTGGTGTAGCCATCGGCCCAGCCCCCGATCGCGTATACCGGGCATGCGATGGCGGAGAAATCCTCGCAGACCGAGCCGTGTTTCCAATAATCGTCGCGCTGCTGATGGTGCAGCCAGATCTCGGGGAACAACACGGCTTGCTCGAGGCGTTGCCGCCACATATCGCGCCAACGCGCACCGACGATTTTAGGGTCGGGAGGATAGGCATTATAAGAGAGCAACACCGAACCCCAGGTGAGGTTCTCGTTGAGCAGACAACCACCCATATAATGGGCATCGTCGGCGTAGCGATCATCGGTGGAGCACAGCGTAATGATGGCCTTGAGGGCCGGCGGCCGCCGCGCGGCGACCTGCAACGCGTTGAACCCGCCCCAGGAGATCCCGATCATGCCTAACTCGCCGCTGCACCAGGGCTGGGCGGCGATCCAGGCAATGGCCTCTACCGCATCGTCTTGCTCCTGTCTGAGGTATTCGTCACGGAGCACGCCGTCGGAGTCTCCGGAGCCGCGCAGATCCAGCCGGATCGAGGCGTAGCCGTGGCCGGCGAAATAATGATGCAGCGGCTCGTCTCGCAGCCGTGTGAAGTCCCGTTTGCGATAGGGAATGTATTCGAGGATCGCCGGCACCGGGTGCGTCTCGGCATCGGTCGGCAGCCAGATGCGGGCGGCCAACCGGCAGCCGTCGGACAAAGGGATCCAGAGATTTTCGATCACTCGCACCTGGCGCGGAAAGGATTTCATGATCTCCATGGAGCGCCTCGCCTACCTGCACCCGCGCGGTCATGTATTTTGTGTGGGCGATAGGCCTCTGTCGGGCCGTGGCCCCAGTGGCTGTCCGGTCCAGAACAGCAACGCCAGCCGCTCGCGGACCAGCAGGCCCATCTCGAGGTCCCAGCAGTTGATGATGGCCAGCCGGAAACCGCCCGGCGGCATCGCATGCAGCTCCGCCGGCTTATCGACGTGGAAGGTGATTTGAATGCTGGACACGCCTGGCTCGTGTGCCAGCTCATCGATGCTCCGTGGGTCGGTGGGTTCATATTGTGGACCATGACCACCAAATAGCACCACGCTGTAGCCGTCACGGCGGGCCGTGTCCGCGTATTGCCAGCGTCCATGAACATAGAGCTCGACCACCGCCTCCAACCAACCCGGACCATAGAGATCCGGCCATTGATCGGCAAAGCGCAGGTGTGTCTCTATGATACGCCCGCCGATGGTCTCCAGGTTCAAAAATCCATTGTAGCCTTTCAGATTGCGCCGCAGCCACGGCCCGCAGTAGGCCTCCAGTTCGGGGCGGCGCTCGGCCAATACCGTCCAATAGTCGAAGACCCCGGCGTCCAGGCTTTTGCCGATGGTGTGCCGCCACCAGTGCGGTTCGCCGTCCACGACCGCGACGTCGGTGCTGACGTGCTCGCCGCTCAGCAGCGGCATCCACATGTTTCCAGGCGCCTGCAGCCGCTCGTACTCCTCGGCGGAACGGATCACGGTGATCCCGCTGCCCATACCCCGTAAATTGTAGATCGGCTTACTGAAGACCGGATAAGCCGGCGGCGGCACCCCATGCGGCGCGGCTGGCAGCCCCTGGCTCTCGCAGATCAGCAATTTATTGTAGATCCAGCGGTGCTCTGGATAGAGTTGCCAGGCATCCGAATCCTCGGTGGGGATCAGCACGTCATCCGGACAGGCGACGCCTGCGAAGTACTGCATGCGCCACGGATCTCGCTCGACGATCGGCATGGTCCCCCCCTGGTGGGCCGCTCGGGCTCAAGTGACCGCCTTGAGCCCGAGCGGCCGGTCTCCTACGATGCGGGCACGAAGGCGACGATACGCAGCGGGCCACCGCTGCCGCCCTTGATTTTCATCGGCAGCGCGACGGCTGTCGCGCCCGTGGCCGGCAGCTCGTCGAGATTGGTGACATTCTCGAACGCCGGGACATCGCCTTCGAACAGGATCCGATGGCTCTCGAAGCGCTGCGACTGGCCATAGTCGATGCTCGGTGTGTCCAGCCCGATGGCGCCAATGTCGCGCGAGTTCACCAGCCAGCGCGCCGCATCCGGGTGCAGGCCGGGGAAATGCAGCTCGGCTACGGCCTCCTCTCCCCGCTGCGCCGTGCCCATGTACGCCTCACGATTGGGCCAGAGCTTGGCCGAGCCGGTGTTCAAGAGCACGATGGCGCCGTCAGGCAACCGGCCGTGCTCGGCCTCCCAGGCCTTGAAGTCGGCGACCGTCACTTGATAGTTGCGATCGGCTGCGGCCGCCTGGGCAACGTCGATCACCACGGCGGGGCCGATCAGCTGCCCGATCGGGATCTCGTCGACGCTGCGCTGCTCCTCGGCGAAGTGGACCGGCGCATCGATGTGCGTGCCGCCATGCTCGGCGGCCGAGAAGTTATATGCAGAGTAGTAGTAGCCGGCCTCCGTGGTTCCTGCAAACACTGTCTGCAATTTGAACGGCTCGGCGGTCGGCCAGTAGATGGTCTCGGCCGAGAAGGCGTGGGATAGATCGACCCAGCGGCCATTGGAAAGGAGCTCGGCTTTGGTGCTGCCGAGGCCGAGCGCGCACGCGAAGATCGCGCCTGAGATGACGGGAATTCGGGTCATGAACCAACCTCCCCGATTTGGCCGCCGCACAAAAAGGATATGGCTCTCGATCCGGTCGAGAGCGGCGGACGGTCGGCGCGACGGCTGCCATGGCTCTCCTTTATCCGATGCCGAGCTCTTGCCCTGGCAAGGGTACGCCCGGAGACGGTATAGCATCAGCCTAGAGTACAGGGTATGGCATTGCCGGGGTATGTCGAGCGGATGCGCACGGTCGGTAAAGCTGCTGATAACGCTTTTTTTGGGCGTTATCAGCAGCAGTGACGAGAATGAGTCTATTGCATCAGTCCCTTTAGTTTATCCTGCAATTTCTCTTGGGCCTTTTGTTTTATTTGTTCCGTGCCTTGTTGCAGTACTTCAGCCTCGGCTTTTTGGAGCGCCTTGGCGATGATCGGCCGCAGCAGTTGCTCGGTAAGCTCGGCCGCCGTTACACCGCCGGAGGCATTGCCGATGTCCTGGACTTCAACGGCTGGGATTTGGGTCGTCCGTTGTATGTTGGCGAGATCGGATGAAGCGGTGACCTCGCCACCGGTGAAACGGAATTCTTTGACGATGAATTTCTTGGCCTTGCCCGGTTCGGTCTCGGCGGCGGGTTGCTCCGCTTGAGTGGAGGGCTCAGAGGCTTTTTTCAGATTATCGAGGATTTGTTGAAGGTTGCTGTTCGTGCCCTTGAATTCAGCGTTCAGGCTGGCACCGCCGATAAGAATCTCCTTTATGATGATGGTGTCGCTTGGCAGGGACTCCGGAACCAGTTGCACCTTTATGTCATCGAGCTTGAAGGCATAATCGCCGTCGAATCCCGTGGGATTGCCGATCTCGAGGCCGTGCAGCTCACCCTTGCCTGAGAAGGGCGAAACATCAACCTGATCCAGACTGACCGGCGTGCCGGTTACCGAGGGGCCGTATTCCTCGACGCCGTATTTTATAAAACGATTGAGATTGGTGAAAACCACGACAACGGCGATGATGACGAGCACGATCAGTGTGCCGACCAAGCCGAGTACGATCTTGCCAGGTCTGCTCATTTGCTACTCCTTAGAAAATGAGAATGGGGCCGGGATTTTGGCGAGCCGCTTGTCATGGCGGCATCACCCGTTTGTTCGTATGGTTGTTGCTCGAACGTCTGAACTTTACCGGATTTGCGGTGCTGAGTGTCGCAGCAGGAAAACGGGTATCGAGCAAAGCCGAGTGAGCCCGGCGAGACGGCACGCACTGATGCGAGTAACCGGCCGCGCCCTTTCCCGTGTCATCGGATCGGCTGCCCGGCCGCTCTCGCGCCGGGGTTCAGAAACGGCTTGGAGCCGGGCAGTTCACCCAATTTTTGTGAATATCCGACAAGCGCTGCATTCACCTTGCATTCCTATTCATGGTCCAACAACGCGTAGGAAGGGCAACAGCATAGGGAATTCAAGGCACGATTGCGAGAAAGCTCGTGGTGCGCTGCAACGTTTCTGCTGGCAGCGAAAACTGCTGAGCGCGACTGCTAGACTGCGTCGCTAATCACACCTGCCGTGATTCTGTCTAGTTAGACTTCTGCGAGTGATGTCCCGTCGAGTCAGCCAGGGAAAGACCTCCAGCGCTACCGACTGGAGTAACGGGAGTGGCGCGTGAACGAAATCAAGGCTTCTGATCTGAAGACCATTCTGCACTCCAAGCGAGCCAACCTCTATTACCTGGAGCATTGCCGTGTCCTCGTTAATGGCGGTCGGGTCGAGTACGTGACAGATGAAGGCAAACAGTCGCTTTATTGGAACATTCCGATTGCCAATACCACTTCGCTCTTGCTGGGGACCGGTACTTCCATTACTCAGGCGGCGGTTCGTGAGCTCGCCAAGGCAGGAGTTCTAGTCGGCTTCTGCGGTGGCGGCGAGACACCGCTATTCATGGCCAACGAGGTCGATATCGAGGTGGCCTGGTTCACACCGCAAAGTGAATATCGGCCGACCGAATATCTGCAGCGATGGGTGCGTTTTTGGTTCGACGACGCACTGCGCCTGGAAGCGGCCAAGCTCTTCCAAATAGCCCGCGTGGAACGCATCGAGGCGCATTGGACGAGCAGTCGAATTCTGCGCGATCTGGGTTTTGCCGTATCCGCCGGTGCTCTTCAGGAAATTCTTGGGCGTACTCGCTCTGCGATCGAGCAGGCGCAGGACACGGCCGCGTTATTGACATTGGAGGCCAGGCTTACCAAACGGCTTTTCAAGATGGCGGCTCGCGCGGTTAGCTACGGTCAGTTCACGCGCGCCAAAAAAGGCACGGGCGTGGATCCGGCCAATCGTTTTCTTGACCATGGCAATTATCTGGCCTACGGGCTTGGGGCGACCGCCACTTGGGTGTTGGGGTTACCCCATGGCCTTGCGGTCTTACATGGTAAGACCCGTCGAGGTGGGCTTGTTTTCGACGTGGCCGATCTCATCAAGGATGCGGTCATTCTCCCGCACGCGTTCATCTCGGCCATGCGCGGGGATGAGGAACAGGAGTTTCGGCAGGCCTGCATCGAGAGTCTCACCCGCACCGAATGTCTGGATTTCATGATTGATACGACCAAGGCGGTGGCAGAGCGCGTAGGGGGAAGGCTCGCATGAATGTGTTGCTGATCGCCGAGTGCACGAAAAATGCGCTCGCGCAGACGCGGCGCATTCTCGATCAGTTCGCGCAGCGCCGTGGTGCAAGGACTTGGCAGACCCCGATTACCCAGGAGGGCTTGCTGACTTTGCATCGCCTGCTGCGCCAAACGGCACGCAAGAATACGGCCGTGGCGTGCCACTGGATCCGCGGGCGGGACCACAGTGAATTGCTGTGGGTCGTTGGCGATACAAGCCGCTTCAACGCGCAGGGCGTGGCTCCCACGAATAGGACCGAGGGCGATATCCTGCGCAGTCGCGATGAGGATGACTGGCATACCGGTGAAGAAATACGCCTGCTCTCCTCCATGGGTGCCTTGTTTCATGATTTGGGCAAAGCAAACCAGGCGTTTCAGAAAAAACTCCGCGGCCATAAGCCCGTAGCGGATGCCTATCGCCATGAATGGGTGTCGCTGCGGCTTTTCCAGGCATTCGTTGGGTCGGCTGGATGACCGGGAGTGGCTCGCCCGTCTCGCCGATCTCGCGCACCGGCCGGATACCGCCTGGCTGGATAATCTGCTTTGCGACGGTTTGGACGATAATGCTTGCGACAGCCCGTTCGATGGCATGCCGCCGCTCGCAAAGGCGGTAGGCTGGCTGATACTCACCCACCACCGATTGCCTGCCCGAGAATATGGGGCCGCCCCACTTTCGCACGCGCAGCTTGGCGCGGTGCTGGAGTGCATCGAGCCGAACTGGAATTCCTCTGCAAGGGTGGATGGCAAACAGGCGAGGAAAGAGACGTGGACCTTTGACGAGGGACTGCCTTTCCAGAGCAAGAGCTGGTGCCGACATGCTTGCCGCTTGGCGGCACGCATTCTGGCGCGGCCGGCAATGGTGGAGGCAGGTGAGCAGTGGCTTGCCAATCCATTCGCGCTGCATGTGGCGCGCTTGGCGCTGATGCTCGCGGATCATTACTATTCCTCCGGACCTAGCCTTCCCCGCTATGGGGATACGGGATACTTACTGTTTGCGAATACTCAGGACGGCGTGCTCAAGCAGCGGCTTGATGAGCACTTGATCGGGGTCGAGGTCAATGCAGGGCGAATTATGCGGGCACTGCCGCGCTTGGAGCATGCCCTACCTCGTATCGCTCGGCACAGGGGTTTTCGCCGACGCACCAAGGAGCCGCGATTCCGCTGGCAGGATCGTGCTTATGATCTGGCCTGTGGGCTGCGAGTCCGGTCCGCGCGGCAGGGGTTTTTCGGCGTCGATATGGCCTCCACCGGCTGCGGCAAGACGCTCGCCAACGGCCGAATCCTCTATGGGCTGTCCAACCCTCAGCGCGGCGCCCGTTTTTCGATCGCGCTGGGCCTGCGTACCCTCACGCTGCAAACGGGTGATGCTTATCGGGAGCGACTGGGCCTGGGCGCGGAGGATTTGGCGGTTCTCGTCGGATCGAGCGCCGTGCGTGAGCTCCACGAGCGCAACCGGGCAGAGGAGGAAGGGGCACTAGCTGCGGCAGGCTCGGAATCCGCGCAAGCCCTGCTGTCGGACGAGAGCTATGTGCACTTCGAGGGCAGCTTCGAGGATGGAGCGCTCAATCGATGGTTGTATGCGAATCCCAGGGCGCAACGTCTGCTCAATGCCCCCATCCTCGCCTGCACCATTGATCATTTGATGCCGGCTACAGAGGGGACACGTGGTGGACATCAGATCGCGCCCATGTTGCGGCTGATGAGTTCCGATCTGGTGCTGGACGAGCCGGATGATTTCGGCCTGGAGGACCTGCCCGCGCTGACGCGCCTGGTTTACTGGGCCGGGCTGTTGGGTAGCCGGGTGCTGCTGTCCTCAGCGACTCTTCCGCCTGCGCTGGTGCAGGGGCTGTTCGATGCCTACTTGGAGGGCCGACGCGGCTATCAGCAAAATCGGGGCATTCCGGGGCAGCCGATGAACGTCTGCTGTGCGTGGTTTGACGAGTTTGCAGCAACCGCGGCGGACCACGCCGATAAGGCTACGTTTCTCGATTCTCACACCGCGTTCGTTGATCGGCGCTTGCGTAGGCTCTCCAAGGCGGAAGTGCGGCGTAAGGCGGCGATCAAGCCGCTGCCGGTAACATCGCATCGACATGACGAGATTTGTGCGGGGGTCGCGGAGTTCGTTCATCAAGCGCTGCACATGCTACATGCGGAGCACCACACTCAAGATCCGGACACCGGCAAGCGTGTGAGCTTTGGCCTCGTGCGCATGGCCAACATCGACCCGTTGGTGAATGTAGCGCGAACGCTCCATGGAATAGGCGCAAAAGCCGGCTACCGGGTCCATCTGTGCTGTTACCACGCCCAATACCCGCTGCTCGTGCGCTCGGCGATAGAGCAACGTCTTGATCGGATATTGAATCGCCAGGAGCCGGATCGAATTTTTAATGATCCGGAATTGCAAGCGCGGATCGATACGGAGGAAGACGACCATGTCTTCGTCGTCCTGGCGACGGCGGTGGCCGAGGTCGGGCGCGACCACGATTATGATTGGGCGATCGTCGAGCCTTCCTCGATGCGTTCCATAATCCAGCTCGCCGGCCGGGTCCGGCGCCACCGTTTCGGCATGTGCACCGAGCCTAACGTCTATTTGCTGAGCACCAATGTTCGAGCCCTCGAAAAAGGATCGAACGAGCCCACCTTCTGCCGTCCGGGATTTGAGAGCAAGGAGTTTCCCCTGCGCAGCCACCTGCTGAACGACCTTCTTACGCCGGAGCAGTGGCAAGTGATCGATTCCGGTGCCCGGATTCGTGAGCGGGCGGTTTTGCAGCCACGAGATAATCTGGTTGACCTGGAGCACGAATGCCTCCGTGCCTTACTGCTTGGCGGGTGCTCGGGTGAAGAGCTGCGGGTTGCCCCGACCCATTGGTGGTGGACCACTCAGGCAGCCTTGACCGGCGAGCTGCAGCGTCGCCAGCCATTTCGCGATGATCCGCAGGGCCGACAGCTTTATATGTTCCTGCCGCGCGCAGACGAAGAGGGGTTGGACTTTTGCCGGATCGATCGAGACGGCGCCGCAATCCGGGTAACCAAATCGCATATGCATGAGCTGGCGCTCGAGAGTGCGGTGGGTATCGAGATTTGGGGCGCGGGTGATTTCTCGGAGTTGCTCGAGGCGCACGCAGAGAAGTTTGAGCTGGATACAAGAGATGCGGCCCGCCGCTTTGGCACCGTCCAACTGCCGAAGAAGGGCACCGAGCAAGGTTGGTTTTACCACCCAGCGCTTGGATTTAGCCGTTATCGATGAGCATTAAACTGCCTAGAGAGTTGGGGCTTCGGAGTGGAAGTGGAATTAACAAAAATACATCGGTAGCGGGTGATTTTCGCAGTCGTAGGGGGGTGTATGGCACAAGCAGCAGTGGATATAGAGGAAATCAGCGGCCTCCGAGCGCGCATAGAGAAGTTCCTACAGGAGCGTTTGACAGTCAAGCTGGAAAAGCTAAAGGAAGGAGAGGATACAAAACGCCAAGCGCTTATTGAGCAGTATCAGCTGGCAGCCTGGGTCGAAGATGCTGCGCGGCGGGTTAAAAAGCTCCAACTCGTAACCCATGCTCTGAAATACGGTCATCCGGATGCCCATGGTACCAGCCTGTACGCAATGGCTGCCGATCCGGGTGCAGACGCCCTGGTGGGGACTCATAGCTTGCGTGAGGCGGCCTGCCCTCCGGATGTGGTCGGCAATGCCGCCTATTTGGATGTATATCAGTTTCTGAAGCTCGAGCAGGGCGGCCGAACCCTGTTGGAGCGCGCCTATCATAACGATCCGGCTCTGAAGGCGGCATTGTCTGCAAGCGATGAGCAGGCTGAGCATTGGATGGCCGCTTTCGCCGGTATTACTCAAGCGCGGGGGCAGCCTGCCTCGCACAAGCTCGCCAAGCAGCTCTACTGGCCTTTGCCCGATGGCGGCTATCACTTGTTGGCACCGCTGTATCCGACTAGCCTCGTGCAGGCGGTCTATACCCGTATCCGCGAAGACCGATTTTCGCAGGCTAGCCGTGAGGCACGTGACGCCCGGTGGAATAACAAGCCGCATCCGCACGGCTACTGTGAATACCCGAATCTGGCGATCCAGAACTTCGGCGGCAGCAACCCGCAGAACATCAGTCAACTCAACAGCGAGCGCCATGGGGAGAGCTATCTTCTAGCCTCGCTGCCGCCGAGCTGGCGTGCGCAAGCAAAACCGCCGCTTGGCGTGGCCACTGTGTTCGCCGGCTGGCTGCGCCGCCGGCGCCGGCTTCGAGAGCTGACCGGCGCCTTGCGTGATTTTCTTGTCAAGAGCGCCTACAACAACCGCACCATCCGCCAGACCCGTGCTGCACTGGCGGAGCGCATCAGCGACGAGTTGCTGCAAGTCGCCGCCGAGCTCCATGAGCTTGAGCCGGGCTGGAGCGCCGCTCCGGCTTGCCGGCTGGATGCGGCCGAGCAGTACTGGCTGGATCCCTATCGTGAGCTGGACGACGCCGAATTCGCGCTTGGCCGAGCCCAGGGAAAGTGGCCGGATGAAATCGCCAAGCGGTTCGGCAACTGGCTGAATTATCAGCTAACCCGAGGGGGGCGCCTGCCGATGGGCGATGACGAGTATCACGAATGGCGTGGCTTGTTGGAAAAGGAGCTTCAGATGATTAGGCAGGAGGTGGCCGCCGATGCCTGACGCCCGCGCTTTGCTATTGCTCAAGCGCCTCCAAGTGCAGAACGCGAATGCCATAGCCGGGCCGCTGAGCTGGGGTTTCCCGGCCCCGTCCGCGTTCACCGGCTTCGTCCATGCGTTGCAACGCCGGCTGGCCGCCACGCTGGAGATCGCCTTCGGTGGAGTAGGGATCATTTGCCACCGCTTCGACCCGCAAGTATATAAGCTGCCGGGGCGACGCACGCAGGTATTCCGGCTGACTCGGAACCCTCTGAACAAGAAAGGCGAGCCTCCGGCCTTTGTCGAGGAAGGGCGTGCGCACATGGAAGTCAGCCTGCTGGTCGAGATCTCGGGAAAGCTGGGCACCGAAGGTCGGCAAAAACTGACCGCACGGAAGATTCTGGACCATGCCGCGGGCATGCGGTTGGCCGGCGGCAGCATTTTGCCCCGCTCCAGGGCGAGTGACGGATCAGACCGGCACGAGCCCGAGATGTGGGGTTTGCCGGACACGCGGCAGGAGCGTCGCGAGGCGTTTCGGAAAACACGCCGCCGCTTGCTACCCGGTTTCGTATTGGTCGACCGGAAGGATTTGCTGCACGTGCACTTGCAGGCGCTGCGGATCGATCGGCCGGAGGCGAGCGCTGTGGATGCCCTCCTGGATCTCTGCCGACTGAATATCGAGCCGAGCATAACTGCCGACAAAGCCGATGAGGCGAGCTGGAGCGTGCGCAGCACGCCCGGCTGGCTGGTTCCCGTTCCGGTCGGTTACCGCGCGCTGTCCAAACTCTACGCGCCCGGCGAGGTCGAGAATGCACGCGATGAGGCCGCGCCTTTTCGCTTCGTAGAGAGCATCTACTCAGTGGGTGAATGGATGGGGCCACACCGATTGGATGATCCAACGCAGTTGCTGTGGCATCACGAGGCCTGCCCCGAAACGGGCCTGTATCAGTGTGCCAATTACTTTTCCGCTGCCGCAAGCGAAGAAAACAACATATAAGGAGTGCCGTGCAATGTCTGCAAACGAGCTGAAAACTGCCTCCGTGCTCGCCTTCGAGCGTAAGCTGGATCCCTCCGATGCGCTGTTCAGCGCCGGGCGCTGGGAGGATCGCCGCAACGGCGCACGATGGGCTGCGGTCGGGATTCGTGAGAAGTCCGTGCGTGGGACGATTTCCAACCGCCTTAAAACAAAGGAGCAGGATCCGGCCAAGCTGGATGCCTCTATTCAAGACCCCAACCTGCAGACCGTGGATGTCTGCACCCTGCCGAACGATGCCAATGCTCTGCGCGTGCGTTTCACATTGCGCGTGCTTGCCGGCGCCGGCGTACCTTCCGCCTGCAACAACGCAGCGTATCAGCAGAAACTTGTCGAGACGGTCCAGGGCTATGTTGCGGAGTATGGATTCGGCGAGCTTGCCCGCCGCTATGCCCACAATCTCGCCAATGGCCGTTTTCTATGGCGTAACCGCATCGGTGCGGAGGACGTGGAGGTGATCGTTCGCCACCTCGAGGACGGTAAAGCGGCGCAGGAGTGGGCCTTCGATGCGCTCGATCTGCCGCTGCGGCGTTTCGAGGCGCGGGGGCAGGCTGAGAAATCGCTCGTCGAACTGACCGAATTGATCGAAAGCGGGCTTTCCGGGCAGCGCTTTATTCTGCTCGAGGTCGTCGCTTATGCGCGTATTGGGGACGGCCAGGAGGTGTTCCCTTCGCAAGAGCTGATTCTCGATCGGGGCGACCGGCGCGGCCAGAAGAGTAAAACGCTTTATACCGTGGGCGAGACAGCGGCCATGCACAGTCAGAAGATCGGCAACGCGCTTCGTACGGTCGACACTTGGTATCCGGACGAAGAGGGGTTGGGTCCGATTGCCGTAGAGCCTTATGGCTCCGTCACCTCGCAAGGCCGGGCGTACAGACAGCCCAAGCAGAAAGTGGATTTCTATTCGCTTCTGGATGCTTGGGTACTCAAAGGGCGTGCGCCCGAGGAAGGCAATCAGCACTACCTCATGGCGACCCTGATTCGCGGCGGTGTGTTCGGCGAAAAGGACTGAGCCATGACGCATTACTTGGACATCTATTTGCTCCCGGATCCCGAATTCCCAAGCCCTATCCTTATGAATGCACTCTGCGGCAAGCTGCATCGGATATTGGTCGAAGTCGCCGAGCACTCTGTCGGGATAAGCTTTCCGGCGGTTCGGCACGAACAACGCAGTCTGGGCGGACATCTTCGCCTGCATGGAACCGCGGAGCGCCTTACGGTACTCATGGCCCAGCGTTGGCTGACGGGCATACAAGATTACGTATGCCTTGGTGATCTCCTAATCGCTCCTCAAACCGCCAAACATCGTGTGGTTCGCCGTGTCCAACCCAAGACCAATGTAGATCGCTTGCGTCGTCGCTACGCGAAGCGACATAACGTGCGCTGGGAGGAGGCGTGCGAGCGCGTCCCCGCCTCGGTAGAGCGCAGAGTTAATTTGCCGTTTCTGCGACTGCGCAGCCGCAGCACAGGACAAACTTTTTGCCTCTTTGTCGAACATTCACTGCCAGGGGACACGCCGGTTCCCGGTATGTTCAATAGCTTCGGCTTAAGTGCAAGCGCCACGATCCCGTGGTTCTAACCCTTTTTTTAGATCGGTATACATGCTCCTATAAATCAAAGATTTGCTGGCCAGATGGCGTTTTTGGATAAACTGCTCGCCCGCGATGCGGCTCGTTAACAATCAAGTGATTAGGTTTTTTCTGATCTAGTTCGCTGCCGCATAGGCAGCTCAGAAATGGACAAGCAGCAGCAGCAATGCGGCAGCTTCGTTCGCTGCCGCATAGGCAGCTCAGAAAACACGGGACAGTAAAGACTAACACCCCTACGCGTTCGCTGCCGCATAGGCAGCTCAGAAATGGAGGGTTCGGGTTCCTGTCCTGCCTCGGAAGTTCGCTGCCGCATAGGCAGCTCAGAAAATTTATTTCCGACGCGCATCCACTCGCGCCACGTTCGCTGCCGCATAGGCAGCTCAGAAATTACAGAGGAGATCGGGGAGGGCAGGGGTAGAGTTCGCTGCCGCATAGGCAGCTCAGAAATACCGAGAAAGCCCACATAGGGTTACTCCTGAGTTCGCTGCCGCATAGGCAGCTCAGAAACTGAGCCTCGACCCCCTTGCGCAACTTACCCCGTTCGCTGCCGCATAGGCAGCTCAGAAATCGGCGAAGGTCCATTGGCTGTTCCGCTGCGGGTTCGCTGCCGCATAGGCAGCTCAGAAAGAGTAACAGACCCTCAAACCGCCCCAGATGAAGTTCGCTGCCGCATAGGCAGCTCAGAAATGAATCTGAGCAGCCGAAAGGCACTCAAAAGGGTTCGCTGCCGCATAGGCAGCTCAGAAACCGGCGATTCCAGGAGTATCCACTAGTCAACCGTTCGCTGCCGCATAGGCAGCTCAGAAATGATATGACCTTGCAAGCTATGGAGGTGTTCATGTTCGCTGCCGCATAGGCAGCTCAGAAAAAGGAATCTCCACCACAGTACCCTCCCAGATCGTTCGCTGCCGCATAGGCAGCTCAGAAAGAAGCAGTCAAACGACCAGGGAAATGCAACGTGTTCGCTGCCGCATAGGCAGCTCAGAAATATCGGGTTACTGATCGCTCGCCGTGGCTTCTTGTTCGCTGCCGCATAGGCAGCTCAGAAATATGCGGTCGCGCCTCCCGTTACTCCCATCGGGTTCGCTGCCGCATAGGCAGCTCAGAAAACTTGGGTGGCGCTTCAGCACGGAATATTGCCGTTCGCTGCCGCATAGGCAGCTCAGAAATTGAGGCTATCCGCGAAGCGGAGGAGGAGAACGTTCGCTGCCGCATAGGCAGCTCAGAAAGCTACCTAGGAGAACAGCGCCAGGACCTGAGTGTTCGCTGCCGCATAGGCAGCTCAGAAATCTGGGTTGTAGCCGGGCTCCCAGTCCTCCGGGTTCGCTGCCGCATAGGCAGCTCAGAAAATACACCGAGCAGGAGAACCCTGAATACGTAAGTTCGCTGCCGCATAGGCAGCTCAGAAATACGAGCAGGAGTGCGAGGACGAGGGCATCCCGTTCGCTGCCGCATAGGCAGCTCAGAGATGCTTGCTTTGCGTCAAGCACGAGCGCTGCGCTAATTCTCGTTCCGTGTTTCGATGTCGATGTGTTGCGGTGTCCCGGCCGCTCCGTCTTTGAGGACGATCTCCAGTAGGCCGTTGTCGAAGTGGGCGGTAATGTTGTTTTTGCCGATTCCCTCGGGTAGGACCATACTCCGGCGGAAAGGGCCGTGGAAGCGCTCTTGAGTGTAGTACGTGGTGTCTTCCTCGTCCGGCCTGCGCTGGCGCACACCGGAGATGGTCAGCATTCCATTGGCAACGGTGACGTCCACGTCCGCGCGCGTCAATCCCGCGAGTTCGCAGCGGATCACCAGATCGCCGCGCCGGGCGAATATATCGGCGGGTGGAACCCATGCAGTGGCCGGTGTCCTGATTTGCTCGGCCGGCTCGGCTTCCCGGTGTGACATCCATTGGTGTTGCAGACGGTTCATCTCGCTCATAACATCGAAAAATCCCCGGAATGGGTTGCGTCGCGGTGTGCTCATCGCCCCCTCCTGGCTGCGCTGCTGGTAGACCGCCCGGCTTTTGCAGGGGGTTCGGGCCGCGGCCTGCGGGTCGGCCGTTCGGGCGCTGAACGCCGGCTGCCGCCGGTAGGGATCGACTCTTCGGAGTCGTCCCGATCGTCTCTTTTCAGGATACGATCCGGTGATCGTTCCTGACTCAGAGCCCTGTACAGGGTGTAGCACATGAGCAAAAGCACAGCGCAGAACGGTAACCCCGTGGTTACGGCGCCGGTTTGCAATGCCCCGAGTGCGTCACCGCCGGTGGCGGCGCCGGCGATCAGCAGCACCGCCGCGATCAGGCCTTCCATTACCGCCCAGAACAGCCGTTGTTGCCAGATCGGATGCGGGTCGCCGCCGTTGGTGAGGATATCGACGACTAGCGAGCCGGAATCGGAGGAGGTGGCAAAAAACAGCGTCACGACGGTGATCGTGATCACCGAGGCGATGAGGGCTATGAGCCCGGTGACCGGGAGCTGTTCTAGCAATACGAAAATGGCTTTGGGGGCGCTCGCGGTTAACAAAGCCTTATTGCCGCCGTCATCCAGCAAGGCCTCGAGTGCGGTGCGGCCGAATACGACGAACCAGACGATCGAGGCACCGGTGGGAATGAGCAGCGTGCCCGCGATGAATTGACGGATCGTATAGCCGTAGGAGATGCGGGCGATGAACATCCCTACGAAAGGCGACCAAGAGATCCACCAGCCCCAGTAGAACAGGGTCCAGATCGATTGAAACTCGGCGCCCGGACCGTTGGGGAAGACGGTCAGACTGGTCTGCGGTAGATGCTGGAGATAGTAGCCGGTGTCGCTCGCGATGGAGTTGAGTATGTGGAGTGTGGGGCCGAGCGCGAATACAAAAGCGCACAGCCCGATGGCAAGCCACATGTTGACGACGGAGAGGCGCCTGATGCCGGCGTCGATTCCCAACATGATGCTGGTAATGGCAACCGCCTCGACCGTGGTGATGACGAGCAGCTGCACTGTAAGGCTGTTGGGAATGCCGAACAGTACGTTCAGGCCGGCTGTGATCTGGGTCGCACCGAACCCGATCGAGGTTGCGAGCCCGAACAGCGTTCCGAACACCGCTAGAATATCGATGCCGTGGCCGATCGGGCCGTAGATGCGATTACCCAGCAGGGGGTAGAAGGCGGCCGCGGGCTTGAGTGGCAACCCTTTGCGAAACGCAAAATAGCCTAGCGCCAGGCCGAGCAAGCTGTAGATGGCCCACGGGTGCAGTCCCCAGTGGAACAACGTGTAGTTCATGGCGGTGACGGCGGCTTGTTCGGTACCGCCTTGCGCGAGAGGCGGATTCTTGAAATGGGCGATTGGCTCGGAGACGCTGTAGTAGACGAGTCCGATCCCCATTCCGGCGGTGAACATCATGCAGACCCAAGGCCAGGTAGCGTAATCGGGTTTGGCCTCGTCCGGACCGAGCCGGATGCGCCCGTAACGGCTGAACATGAGCAGCACCACGAACACCAGGATGAACGTCGTGCCCAGAATATAGAACCAGCCGAAATAGGTGGTGATGAAGTCCTGGATATCATTCGCAACCCGGCCGAATCGACTCGGAAATGCCACGGCGAGCGCGACCAGCATGATCGTGACCAGCCCGGAGGTAACGAAGACCGGCGGATTGGTATGCTCATTCAAGTAGGCGCGTATCTTCTCTGGCATGAAGCCCCTCTTTCCGATCGCTGGCCTTTCCTAATGCACCTAAAGCACAAGCAGGGCTGAGTCAAGGCAAGCGTTCCTTGCCGTGGTCCGAGGCGTGGAGTGCTCGGGGACGAGCGTTTTATCGCAAGCGGTTGGGCACTGAGTGCCGCATGGCTGCGCAGCGGGCGGCTCAGCGTAGGCCGATAGGAAGCAACAAAGCCTCGAACGCGGGGCATGACCGAATTCACTGCCCGGAGTAGGTGGGTATCCGGTGGCTGTTGACGGCACTCCGCCCCCTGCCGCCCCTGTTGGTGGCTTGCAACGGGCGGAGACCGTGCTGTTATTGGACCGGCTGGTTCAGGATTTGAACGCGATCGCCGACCCGAAACGGTGGCTGGGTCGTCTGTGTTAGCGTCTGTGTCCCGCCGTTATCAAGCTTTATGCTCACCCGGTAGGCGCCGTCATCATAGACGCCGCCGGTGCGGTCGATCGACATGATCGCGCCGCAACCGGCGCATTCGGCACTTGGGGCCGCCGCCAGGGTGGGTTGGGTTTGGTAAGTAGTGGTCGTGTTGCGTGAAGAGCAGCCGATTAATGCAAAAGCATTGCTGATCACTACTCCAGCCACGAGAATACGAATCACGTTGCGTTTCATCGGCTTCACCTACTTTCTTAGGTTCCGCCCCGCTGTTACCCCACGATCTCTATCCCATTGAGACCCGCTATAAGCGTAGGCAGTTCAATACGCGGGCTCAAGGAGGCCGTTCAGGCCTTCCTGCATAAAAATTCGTATCGCCCCTCCCGGAATTCCCAACACCATTGGCATCTGTTTCTTCTGGAGACTCTGAGCAATCGCCTTCTCGTCATTCCGGCGAAAGCCGGACAAATCCGCAGCAACGGATTTGAACAGCTTCAGCTGGCCCGGAGAGCGCAAACCAAGGAGGGTTTGCGCAATCCAGTCAAATCAATAGCCCGGACACCGGCCTTCGCCGGTGTGACAAATAAATCAGATATTCCTTTTGGATTGCGCTCCAAGGTGTTTTCTTCCGAGGCCGTCGTTTCGGCGGGTTCACCGCCGGTGGGCAGAGCGGGTCCAGCGGAAGTCGAGCCGGGTGCCAATGCCAAATGATTCACGTTTATGGGGCCATGTGGCCGATGCATGGAGGAAATTGCCGACTGGGTCTCGGTCATGCAGGAACACGTTCCAGATCATGCACTGAAACCAATTAAAAACGAACGAAACAGCACGGTTCCCGAGAACACGGCTAGAGGATCTTTCGGCATGAATCGATACCATCGAAGGCATAAGCAGACCGTCGTTGCGGTTCGGAGAGCCATTGGCCAGCCGCGTGCGCGAGGTGTTGGCGCTCGAGCGATCATGGGGGGAGTTGCCGCGGCGTGTCTGGCATTGCTGAGCGTCGGACCGGCCGGGGCGCAACCGACCGAGCACTGGGCCCGCGGGCATATTCTGGTGCAGCCGCGCAGCGGCCTGCCGGAGCATGTGCTGGAGAAGATTTTGAATCGGGCGGGGGGGCGCGCCGCCCGTGCCGCCAGCCGGTTGCAGCAATTGAAGGTGCGGATCGTACAGGTTCCGGCGCGGGCCGAACAGGCGGTGGCGCGGGCGCTGGCGCGCAATCCGCACATCAAGTTCGCCGAGGTCGATGCGCTGGTTCCAATCAGCCAAACACTTCCCGATGACCCCAATTATCCGAAGGCGTGGCATTTGCCCAAGATCGAAGCGCCGAGCGCGTGGGATACGGCACTCGGCGACGGGGTGACCGTGGCCGTATTGGATACGGGGGTGGATTCCTTTCATCTGGATCTAACGGATAATCTCGTGGCCGGCTGGAACGTGGTCTCGAACAACAACGATACCCAGGACATTTACGGCCATGGCACCAAGGTCGCCGGGACCGTCGCCGCGGTCAGCGACAACGGCATCGGAGTCGCCTCCGTCGCGTGGCATGTACGCCTCATGCCAGTACGGATCACTAATCGTTCCGATGGCTGGGCCTACCTCAGCGACATCGCTAGCGGCATCATCTGGGCGGCCGATCATGGCGCGCGGGTTGCGAACGTCAGCTACGATGCGAGCGGCAGCCCGACCGTCGACAACGCGGCCAAGTACATGAAAAACCATGGTGGCGTGGTGATCGTGGCCGCTGGTAACAGCGGTCGTAATCCCGGCTACGGCGCTGAACCCTCGATCATCGCCGTCTCGGCGACCACCAGCAGCGACACCCGGCCCAGCTGGTCGAACTACGGCCAGTATATCGATATCTCCGCTCCCGGGGTCGGTATCTGGACGACCAGTCGTGGGGGCGGTTACGGGGCACCTTCCGGGACCTCGTTCGCGAGCCCTATAACGGCCGGGGTGGCGGCGTTGATCAGCAGTGCCAACAACGCTTTATCGCCCGATCAGATCGCCGCCGTGCTGACCCAAAGCGCAAAAGACCTCGGCAACTCCGGCTGGGATCCGTATTATGGCTACGGCCGTGTGAACGCCGCGGCGGCGGTGGTGCTCGCCGCAGAATCCTCCTCGGAGGATAATGAGGCGCCGAGTGTCGCCATTGCCTCGCCCAGTGCCGGCAGTACCGTATCGGGCCTGGTGGACGTGACCGCGAATGCGACCGACAATCTGGGGGTCAGCCGGGTCGAGCTCTACGCCGCCAACCAGCTCATCGGCACCGTGACCACCGCGCCTTATGCCTTCACCTGGGATTCGACCCAGGCAGTTGACGGCCCGGCTACTTTGCTGGCGTACGCCTACGATGAGGCCGGCAATCGGGGTGAATCGGAAGCCCTCACGGTCCAGGTCGCCAATGACGCGGGGCCGGATACCGTGCCGCCGCAAGTGAGCATTTCGAGCCCGGCCGACGGCGCCACCGTGAGCGGGCGTCAAACTCTCTCGGCGACGGCGAGCGATAACGACGAAGTAGCCGAAGTCCGGCTTTACCTCGACGGCGTGCTGAAATGTGTCGGCACTCCGAACGTCTCGTGTGGCTGGAACGCCAAGAAAGCCGGCTCGGGCTCGCACCGGGTGAGCGCCTTGGCAACCGATGCCGCCGGCAATAGGGCTAGTGCGTCCGTTACGGTCACCGTTGAGGGGGGCGATAGGAAGGGCAATCGTGGCAATGGCCGCGGCCAGTCGCAGTAGCCATGTCGGCTTGCTGTATATTCGGTGGTCGTATGCTACGCCAGTGGCGCTATGAGTCGCACGATACGCTGTAAATATCTACAGGCAGGCCGCCGTTGTGGCGGCCTGCAATAAGCTTGCCTGATACTTTTTAAAGCCCTGAAAGAAAGCTAGAACGAGGCTCTGAGCAGTATATGGCTCGCTTTTGTGTCGGTATTCTTTACAGCTTGCCCCTCCACTGTAGTTTCTCACCCTAGCCCACGCTTCCCTAATTTACGCAAAAATAACGCCTAATTTTGTATTTTGTTAATCCATTTTGGTATATCAATAATTTTAGGCTGCCCCTGCCCAGTGATGCCATTCTTTCGATCTTTGTTCCCTTTCATCTCGGGGAGCCTGCATGGCCGTACAGGCTGTGATTCAGGGTTGGCATATTAACCTTACCGCTTGAGCTCCCAGCCGCCTGTAGTGGCGATCGACCCATTACTCATCATCGGGCTGTGTCGAGGTAACGAAGCATGCCGTATTCTGTTCAGGCGCAGACCAACGGTGTGTCAAGATAATTTACATGTGATTTATTGCACAGTTAGTTTTTGTTTATTATCAGTGTGTTATTTTATGGCAAAGAAATTGCTAGTTTTTTGGTGTTGCCAAGGAAAGCGGAAGCGCCAGTTGTCGGGAGCGGTAAACAAAGGGAGATCAATAATAAGCTGTGCGTTTTTCGCCGGAGTGGCGAAAGGGCTGATGAGAGGCCTTAAAACACGAGGCCGTTATCGATGAGGCTTGGCTGGAGGATAAAAAATCATGATTGACGTAACTGCTGCGCGGCGCGGCAAGAGGCGTTACCGAGGGCATGTGCAGCGCGTAGCGAAGCGTGTTGCGCGGGCCGCGCTGATTCGCGGTAACCTGCTGATCGCTGGCATGGGGATGTGTTTGCTTCCGGCGCTTTCTTTTGCCGTGCCGGTAACCTTTACCGGCTCGAGCGGTTCGCTTGCGGCATCCGCATCGTTTGATATTTCGGGCGATAATTTAACCATTATCTTGACGAACACGGCGAACTACGACGCTTCGACGGATGGAGCGCTCGCTTCGAATCAAACGCTCAGCGGGATTTTCTTCGATCTGACGACTGATCCGACACTCTCTCCGGTTAGCGCGAGCATTGCCAGCGGCAGTGATCTGGTCCAAAGCGATCAGTGCGATGTGGGGCCGTGCTCTGCCACAACGACGGATGTGGGAGGGGAGTTTATTTTTGGCACGAACCCTACCCCTTCCGAGTTTCCGAACGATGCCATGTACGGCATTGCGAGTTCCGGATACATCAGCGGTTCGTCGGGGAATTTTAGTGGTCCGAATCTGGATGACCCTGACGCCCCGGATGGCATCAATTTCGGCATCGTGCCAAGTGGGTTCAATGCCGGCGACGGCAACGGCGGGCTCGATAACGATCCGCTCATCCGCAACGCGGTGCAGCTTGTCCTGACCGGCGTGAGCGGGCTCACCAACGACGCCATCAGCAACGTCAGCTTTCAGTACGGCACAGACTTCGATGAGCCCAACTTCCCCGGTGACCCCGGCCGCCCGCCGGGGAGTATACCGGAACCCGCCACCCTGTTTTTGTTCGGAGCCGGTTTATTGGGTTTGAGCTTGATGCTGCGGAGAAAGCATACGCTTGAATAGGCGGGCCTTTAATGGCGCTGGTCGATGGGATACGGCGCGAAGGAATCAAGGGCGTCCGAGGTCGATTAGGACGCCCTTCTATTTATCTTTAATCAATGCCATCTACCAAATGCGATCATGAGTTCCATGCTCAGCATAAACCCAGCGGTCTTGATTTGCTTGCGTACCCGAGGCAGTGGGGTGGATTTCCCAGCATACGGAGCAAGGCGCCGTAGTAAATGAGCAAGGCGCCGTAGTAAATCGGCTGCTTGTCGCGAAGCTGTCGATGCTCGGGCGTTGCGCCCCAAGTTCATCAGCCATTGGTCTTTGCATCGAGCCGGATGAAATACCAGCAGACACCGATCGCCATGATCGCCAGCACCACATAGGCGAAGAAGCCACCCGCGTAGCCGGCGGTGCCCAGGGCATCTACGGTGGCACCGAGTTCCGGCGGGATGAGGAAGCCGCCGAAGGCGCCCAAGCCGCCGACCAGCCCCGAGGCTCCGCCCACTGCTTTGGGCACGTATTTGGGCAGCATTTTGAATACCGCGGCGTTGCCTACGCCCATGCCGAGCCCGATCAGGATTTCGCCGAGCAGATTGATTTGGAAGTCCACGATAAAAGTGAGCAGCAAAGCGCCCACGAGTACGACGCCGAATGCGAGCAGCGCCGTGCGCTCGCCGCCGATTCGCTCTGAGAGCACCCCGCCATAGATGCGGATGAGTGCGGCGAGCAGGGAAAAACCGGCTCCACCCAGGATGCCGGCAGTCGATACGCTCACCTGGTGCAAGTTGACCCAGTAGATGGGGAACCAGACGGTGAGGGCTAGGAAGCCGCCGAACGAGGTGAAATAAAGCGCGACCAGGCCCCAGGTGCGGGGATCCTCCGCTGCCATGATGACGGCCTGCCATACGGCTTCTCTGGGGAAGAGCTCTTGGCCGTGTGCGGCGGCGATTTGGCGGCTCGCCGCGGGGGAGGCACCCTGCTTGCGGAGCTGGAAATAATACGCATCGCGCGCCCAAACGGCGTAGACGAGCGTACCGATGAGCAGAAACAAAAACCAGGCGAGATAGGAGCCGGCAAGCCCCCAAGCCGCGATGGCGAAGGGCAGCGCCAAGGTGAAAAGACCGGGAGCTAGGTTGCCCAGACCGCCGTAAGCGCCCAGAGCGATCCCTTGGCGGCGTTGGGGATACCAGTAGGATACTTGCGGTATGCCGACCGAGAAGGAGGCCACTCCGAAGCCGCTCAGCAAACCGAAGAAGACGATGAGGGGGTAGTGGCGAACCGTGACGTCGGGCACCGCGTAGAGGATAAAGACCAGCCCCCACATGCCGAGCAGCGAGAGTCCGAACAAGGTCAACATCGGAAGGCGCCCGCCGACTCGGTCCACCCAAGCGCCGAAGGGGATGCGAAACAGTGAGCCGGTCAGCTGCGGGGCGGCCACCAGCATTCCCAGCGCCACGCCGCTGAGCTGCATCTGGTCTTGAAAGTACTTTGCCGCCGGCCCGTAAAGCGAGACTGCGGCGAAACCGATGAAAAATCCCCAGGTGCCCATGATAAGACCCGTTCTCGGCGAGCCGCGCAGCGTGTAGGGGGATGATGGAGAGGCGTGCGTTGCCGAGTTCGTCATGGCGGCTTCCTTGCTTGGCGGCGTTATCGGGATCTCGAAAAATCACACTTCGCATCGTCATCCCAGCGTAGGCTGGGGTCCATCTTGCTGTTGCAAAAGGGAGAATAGATTACGCACACCATCCGCGGCGTGCGCCCTATCGGGCCAGCTAAAGCTGTTCAAAATCGTTCCTGACGATTTTGTCCGGCCTACGCCGGAATGACGGAATTCGGAAGTTATTCGAGATTCCCTATTGTGTTTCTGGGATAAATTGATCGGGTTTTCTTAAGGCGAAGGCGTGTTCGGAGTTACCGCGAGCCGTTCGGCTGACCGCGCTGGGAAACGCATCGACCCCGCCCATTTGGCAGTTGAGCGGGGTCGATGCGCTACAGCCTGTGGCGGTTAGTCTTCTTGCTCGGCTTCCTCGCTCGCGCTTTCCTTGCCCATCCCATGTCCACGCATTTTATACTTAGACATCTTATGCTTCATTCCGTGCATTTCTTTCCACTGGTGCATGACTTGCATGCTGTAGAGAAAGCGTGTGCGTTGATCGTCGTTCAGAACCTGCAGTGCATCTTGGGCCTTGCGTGCGGTTTCTGTGCGTGCCTGCACGGCATAGTCGGCCGCCTTTTTCAGGGCCGACTCATAGGTGGCGAGATCGAACTGCCCCCCCTCGAAAGCCGATTCCAGTTGCTCATGAATCTTCTCGATGGCGTCATGGTTGCCGCCGGCCTTACGCATCTCTTGCTTAATGGACCGGATTTTCTGAACCTGCTCGTCCGAGAGCCCGAGGAGGTCTTTCTGGAACAGGATCGCCTTGGGTACGTAGGCGAACATGTCCATCCCCCACATACCGCCGCCGTGCATGTGGTGGGTATGGCCCATCCGGTGATGGCCCATAGACCCCGTCTCGTGGTGGCTGGCTAGCGCCGAGCCGGATCCTACCGCAAGGCAAAGCAGCAAGAGCCCAAGGGACTGAACGAAGGGATGCATCCGTATATTACCCATAGTGTCCTCTTGATCGAGTGGAATGGTACTCTTTCTAAGTAGTGATGAGGGTCCGAAAATGCAAGGGTGCTAAAGCTCCCCCGGCTTCGACTTATACTCTGCAGTACTTGAGTCAAACATCGTTTCGCATCCCCAGCCGGTTGGCAAAGATCGAGGAATGAGGTGTTATGCGCCTTTTCATATGCTATACGCTGATGCAGTTGCCGGGCACGGCGTTGGTCGTGTTGGTCCTTTATTTCACCATGGACACGGGCTGGCTCTCCGAGCTCAGCGCCGCGCTGATTTTGTGCGCTTGGCTACTCAAGGATGCCGTGCTCTATCCACTCTTTCGCCAAGCCATGCGCAAAGGCCCGGCGGGCTGAAGCCTCTCCGCGAGGGCGGCGTCGTGGCTCGCCGCCGTCCTTGCCGGCTTAGGGTTTGTGCGGATACCAGACCAAGGGGGTCTGAGTTCTGCGGCTGCAGTCTACCTCGAAGTCGTGCCGCCCATACCAGGCGAACAGGTCGTCCTGACTCAAGCCGTTGTCGTCATAGGCGCTGGCTTGGCCGAGTAAGGTTACCTGATGCCGGTCGCAGATGCCGGTCAGCAGCTTGAGCAGTCGATTGGCGTGGCCTTGGCCGCGCTGCTGCGGGGTCGTTTCGATACGGCAGAGCACCAGGTAATCCGACTCCATTTCCAGTACCGCTAATGCATGGCCATAACGGCGAAAATTCAAATCCGCATCCTCCGGGCGCGGCGCTTCGCAAGGCTGGGTCGCATTGAGCCACTCCTCGAAGGCGGCATGAATGTTGCTTTGTGGGGACATCAAGCCTCTCCATGGTACTGCCTAAGCCCCTTTGGGTTGGGGTTACTCGGCGGCGAAACGCACGGTACCACTACTGCAAGCGAATGGCGACTGTCCGGCCCGCGTTCCGGCCCGCGTTGGTAGAAATGGTCTATCGGTAACGGCCGGGTAAAAGAAATCTCGAATAACACCTGAGCTGTGTTACTCGGCTTGCGCCGGGGTAGCGCTGTGGACTATACATTTTCTCGAGCCTCTTTGAGCTAGTACGGTGTGGCCGTGGTCAAACTATTTGCGAGCCTGCAGACGAGACCAGAACCGGTGCAGCGTTGTTTTCAATCGAGCCGTTCAACTCTGCCGGGTATAGGTTACATGCGCGTGATTGCCGATGGTTGGCGGGGTGGAAAGGGTCTGTAGAGCCGCGCGTGAGGCAGGGAGTGTTGGTTTATGCGAGAGCAGGGGAGTGTGGTAACCGGCACAGTGCTCGATGAGCGTATCACACTGACATTGCATGAACTGTGCTGTATGTGCGGGGCGAGCACCGAGCTGGTTATCGACATGGTCGAGGAGGGGATCGTCGATCCCGTAGGGCGCGGTCCGGAAGAATGGTGCTTTACGGGCGAGGCCATTCAGCGCGTCCAGGTCGTGCGGCGTATTACCGAAGATCTGCGGGTCAATCTGCCCGGCGCGGCGCTGGCATTGGAGCTCATGGACAAGCTGGATGCGTTGCGCCAGCAAACGGTGCAGGGCGGCATCGATGGGGGGAATGCCGAACGCGAGGGGGATGGGCGAGGGGGTTGAACTTACGCTAGGGTTTGGCGCGGACCGGGCAGCAAGCCGGTGACGGCTCAAGGAACCACGACTACGGGCGAGGCGATCTCATCGAGCAACGAGCGATTGGCGGGATTCCGCACCGCGTGACTGGCGCGGCTGAGAATCAGCAGCCGGCCCCCTGTTTGACGCAGAGCCTGCACCAGGATCGGCGCATCCGCACCGGGCAAGCGCATAAAGTTCACTGCGGCTTTGTGCCGCCGCGCCCAAATACGGGCGGCTTGCTCGAGTCCTTCCTCCCGGGCATCGGCTGAAGGGGGCAGTAGAATCGTGAGCGCTTGATTGGTGTCGCGCGCCATAAGCATCGCCGCAGCGAGTGCCCGGTCGCCGGTCTCTGGTTCTTCATAGAGCACCAGTATCGGTCGCTGCACCGGCTGAGGTGCCTCGCCCAACACCATCACCGAGCAGTTCGCGGTCGTGGCGATCCGCACCGTGAGTTGGCCGAATCGCAAGCCGGTGTCGCGGGCCCAATCGATGCGTCCCAGCACCAACAGATCCGTCGGTGTGGTGATGGCAAGGGTTTCCGTCTCCACCTGGCCGCGGCAGACTTGCAGGCTCCATTCCACGGCACACCGGCGCCCGGCGGCGGCGAGCAAGCGGCGTGCCTCTGCCGGTTGGTGACGCAGGCGGCGCTCCATGTCCGCGCTGCTCAGGGGGCGAATCCGCCCCGAGGTGAATCCGATTTCGCGCCCGAAGGGCAAGCTCGCCGAGTGCAGCAAATCGGTGTTTTCAACGAACAGTCCGAGTAATCGGGCGTGCTGCCGGGCGGCGAGCTCGGCGGCGGCATCGAGCGCTACCCGCGCGGCCCGCGAGCTATCCAACAATACGATGATGCGCTCGATGCGGGTGTGGGTGCCGTTGTTACTCGTCGCCATTGTCCTTGCGCTGCTCCACGCGCTCGTCATTGCCGCCATGCACGCGGCGCGCCAGCTCAGCGAGCTCACGCAGACGCTGTTCGACTCGGTGGTTGACGGAATCGGCCGGATACTGGCCGTCTGAGCCGCGCTCGCCGGCCTCCATGCCGGTCAGCAAAGCCAATGCCTCGTCCACGGTGCTCACCGGGTAGACATGGAAGCGCCCGTCGCGGACCGCCTCCACGACATCATGGCGGAGCATTAAATGGGGGATGTTGGCGGCGGGTAGCAGCACGCCGTGCGTTCCGTCGAGGTGTTGCTTTTTGCAGATATCGAAAAAGCCCTCGATTTTCTCGTTCACGCCGCCGACGGCTTGGATTTGGCCGTGCTGGTTCACCGAGCCGGTGACCGCAAGCGACTGTTTGAGCGGCGTATCGGCAAGCACGGAGATGAGCGCGCAGAACTCGGCCACCGAAGCGCTGTCACCGTCCACCATGCCATAGGATTGCTCGAAGGCGAGGCTGGCCGATAAGGACAACGGGCGGTCCCGGGCATAGCGAGAGGCGAGAAAGTTGGACAGGATCATCACTCCTTTGGAATGGATGTTCCCACCTAATTTAGCCTCGCGCTCGATATCCACCATGTTGCCACGACCGAGCCGCGCGGTCGCCGTGATCCGCGTCGGGCGTCCGAATGCATAACCGCCGAGCTGGATGATGGATAACCCATTCACGCGGCCTACGGCCTTCCCGGCGGTGTCGATCATGATCGTGCCGCGGTGAATGGCCCGTTCTATGCTTTCGCGCACCCGCGAGGCACGGTAGATCTGATGATCGATGGCTTGTTGCACGTGCTGGCTGCTAATTCGGTCGCTGCCGGCGCTCGACGCCCAGTAATGGGCTTCGCGCAGAAGATCGAAGATGGCGCGGTTATGGGTCGTGAGCCGCTCGCTGTCGTCGGCCAACCGGCTGCCGTGTTCGATCACGCGGGCGACGCCGCTCGTATCGAGCGCCAGCAGATTCTCTTGCCGGGCCATGGTGCCGATCAGCCGCGCGTAGTGCTGGGTCGATTCAACGGTGCGCGCCACGTCTTCCTCAAAATCGGCCTGTACCTTGAACAGCTCCAGGAAGTCGGGATCGAAAGCCGAGAGCAGATAGTAGAGCAGGCGCTCGCCGAGCAGCACCACCTTGAGATTGAGCGGCACCGGTTCCGGCTCCAAGGATACGGTGCTCATCAGGCTGTAGAGCTGCTCCAGCGACTCGGTTTTGATTTGATTCGAGTACAGGGCGCGCTTGAGGCTCTCCCAAGCGAACGGTTGCATCAACAGCTTGCGGACGTCGAGTATCAGATAGCCGCCGTTGGCTTGGTGCAGTACGCCGGGGCGAATCAACCGGAAGTCGGTGAGCAAGGCCCCTTGCTGGACATGATGCTCGATACGACCGATCAGATGCTGGTGGGTGGGCATGTCATCGTAGACAACGGGTGCGCCCTGCTGTTGTGCGTTGTCGATCAGTACATTGGCCAGGTATCGATTGAGGAGTTGCTCTGCGGCGCGGTTGTGATTGTCCTGACTGATGAATGCCCCGACGTTTTCGATCACGTCTTTCTGGATCGCATCCAGATGTTCCAGAATGCGTGGGCAATCCTGATAATTCGCCCGGAACTCATCGAGGAGATGACCCACTGCGAACAGCGCCATTTCCTCATTGAGTTCGTTGATTCGGTTTTGGGTTTCCTTGCGCCAGCGCGGCATTTGTTGAATGACCTGCTGCAAGCGCTCTTGGAGTTGCTCGATGGTGCGCTCGAATTCTTGGCGCTCTTCTTCCGGCAAGGCGCGATAGCTCTCCAGGCGCAACACCTCGCCGTTGCGCCGCGGCGCAAAGGTGAAACCGCTTTGCGTCTGGGTCAATGCGATATCGTGCTTATCGGCTTCCTCCTGAATCTCGCGGAACGCTTCCTGTTGGCGCTGGCCGAATTCTTGCTGCAAATCGTGCAGCCGGCTTTGATACTCTTCGCTTTCGAAGGTGGCGGGAATGGCGCTGCGCAACTCCTGTACCAACTGCTCCAGCTCCTCCCGAAAACGCTCGCCGCGGCCCGCGGAGAGCTCGATCAAGCGGGGTTTATGGGGGTTGGTGAAGTTGTTGATGTAGACCCAATCCGACGGGGTGGGCTCGTCGGCTGCCCGCGCATGTAGGAACTTTTCCACCACCTCGTGCTTGCCGATCCCGGGTGGGCCGAGTACGAACAGATTGTAGCCTTCGCTGTTGATTCCGGTGCCGAACCTGAGCGTCTCAAGAACCCGATTTTGGCCGACGATTTCGTTAAATGGCTCCAACTCCGCGGTGGTCTCGAAGTCGAAGGTCTTCGGATCACAGCGCCGATAGAGCTCTTCTGGATTCAGCGGCTTGGGTATGACCATTCCGGCGTTCCTATCCTGTTCGGGGTTGCGCATCGATTGTTTTTACCGCACCCGGCTAGTTTGGGCCGCGTGAGCGCGAGGTCAAGCTCCGATCAGAAAGTAGGCTTTTGTTGAGCAGCCCGGGATTCCCGGCGGTGCGATCCGTGGTCCGTTGCTGGGCGGGTCCCGGATGCTTGCGGAACCGGCGAACGAATCGCTCGGGGCCTTGCTCGGTCACTTCGGCTCAGTCGCTGTGGATCCTGCGGGCAGCGGCAGCTCGATGCAATCCGACCCGCAGGCTCCTTCAGTGACGGGTTCGGGCCGGCGCGCCGGCCGGTGCAGTACGGCCCGCATCGGGGTGATCCGCACCGAATCCCCGTCCGTCGCGGTCTCGCCGTCGACGATCAGCGAGTATCCGTCCAGCGATTCGGGCGGCCAGACCAGGGTGATGACGGGGCGCGCGCACAGATTGCTCCGGGTGCGCCGCCCGAGGCCCTCTACGGTAAACACGCCGCCGTCGATCCTGGGCATTACCGCCACCGCGTGGGGCGGCCCCGCTGCGCCGACGGTAAGCAGGTAGGCAAAGCGATACCGCGTGACGGTATCGGCCAGGGTGGACAACTCGACTTGAATGCTCATATCAGCCACGCACCACACTATGCAGCCGGTATACAGGGAGCATAGTCTGCCGCTTGCCTGCGCAGCAACCCGGGCAAAGGCATCGCAGGCTCGCGCGTTCATGTTGGTTCGCGGTGCGCGCGCCGGCGGTCATTGCATGAACCAGCCATGGCTCACCACCAGCGATTGGCCGGTGAGCGCGTTGCTCTCGAAGGCGGCGAAGAACAGCGCCGCCTCAGCGACGTCCTCAATTGTCGTGAACTCACCGTCCACGGTCTCTTTGAGCATCACGTTCTTGACGACCTCCTCCTCGGAGATGCCGAGGTCCCGGGCCTGCTCAGGGATCTGCTTGTCGACCAACGGCGTGCGCACGAAGCCCGGACAGATGACATTGGCACGCACTCCGTGCTTGGCGCCTTCCTTGGCGACCACCTTGGCGAGGCCGATCAGGCCGTGCTTGGCGGTGACATAGGGCGCTTTCAGGACCGAGGCCTCCTTGGAGTGCACCGAGCCCATGTAGATTACGCTGCCGCCGCGTCCCTGCCGGTACATCCGGCGCAGCGCCGCGCGGGTGGTCAGAAAGGCGCCGTCGAGGTGGATGGCGAGCAGCTTTTTCCACTTGCCGAAGTCGAACTCCTCGATTGGATCGACGAGCTGGATACCGGCATTGCTCACCAGTATGTCGATACCGCCGAGCGCTTCGGCCGCTTTGTCGGTACCGGCCTCGACCTGAGCCTCGTCGGTCACGTCCATGGCGATGCCGATCGCCTGATGGCCGGCGGATTTGAGCTCTTCGGCCGCCTGCTCGGCGCCGTTGCGATCGAGATCGGCGATCGCAACCTTGGCACCCGCGCGCGCAAAGCAGCTGGCGATTTCCTTGCCGATGCCGCTGGCGGCACCCGTAATGATGGCGACCTTGTCCTGCAAGCGCATGCTCTTTTCCCGGTTCATTGCCGATTACTCCTGTGCCGATCCAGCATGGCCCGTCACCGTCTATCTAAGCATAACGGGTCTATCTTGGGGAATTTGCCAGGAACGCGTAGTCCCCGTTTATCGGGCGGTGCGAGATCAGCGGGTTCAGGAGCTTCCGAGCCGCTCGGCAATTTTCTCGCAGTACGCCTGCTCGATGCGCAAATCGCCGTGGCGGCGGCCGGCCGAGGTTTGTGCCATCAGTAGATTGAGGCGCAGCAGAGCACGCCGGCGGGTGGTCTCGTCATCGAGGGTCGAGAGGAGTTGTCGCAAGTTGCGAATTTCACGCAACCGTTCGATTTCCGGCGGCACGCAACCGGCATTTTTTAGAACGCGGTAAGCCAGCCGCAACTCCTCCGGGATCAGCGTGTCGTCGTCGAGCTCGAGCGGCTTGCCCGCACCGGGAAGGTTCGAGAGCTCGCTGCGCTCGATGGCCTCGGCGATGCGTTGCTCGGCAATGCGGTCGAATGTCGTCATACTTTAATTTTAACGCCTAGGCCGCCACTGTGGCTCGGATGTCATGAGGCATAATCCGAGCTGATTTTGTTACAGTTTTTCGGACGATGGACGGCTTGAGGATTGGGGTCAGCGTGAGCATGTGGCGGACGGCCCATTGCTGCATAAGAGGGATTTGTTGAAGTGATCTTTTTGCATGGCCGCGGTGGGCAGTGGGCGGACGCTACGCTGTTGCGTGCGTATGCCGGTCTTCGGCCTCGATGAAAATCCGTCGGATGAACGGATAGGCATTCTTTATGTTTTTGTCCATGTTGGCGATATTGTTCTCGAGCTCCGTTGCCGAGATGTCATCGGCAAAGGTGGCGCTGATATTGACCAGGATGTACTCCGGTCCCATGTGCATGGTCAGCACCTCGTTTACCCGGATCACTCCCGCGGTGGTGCGGGCGATCTCGCGGATGCCGTTCACCGTCTCGGCTCCCGCGCTTTCGCCGATCAACAAACCCTTGGTCTCGTAAGCGAGCCACGCCGCCGTGCCGCCCAGGATCAAACCGATGACAATCGAGGCCGCCCCATCCAGATAGAGGTTGCCGGTCAGCTGACCGATGAAAATGCCCGCGAACGCCACCAGCAGCCCGAGCGTGGCGGCGGAATCCTCGAAGAGCACGACGAACAGAGTCGGATCTTTGCCCTTGTGCACGGCCTCGAAATAGCCGAGGTTGCCTTTTGCGCTCTTGAATTCCCGGAAGGCCACGTACCAGGCCCCTGCCTCGAAGATCATTGCCAGGCCGAGCACGACATAATTGACCATGGGGTTGACGATCGGCTGCGGCGCCAAGATGTGGTCCACCCCCTCGTAAATGGAGATGCCGGCGCCAAGGGCGAAGAGCAGAATAGCCACGACGAAGGACCAGAAATAAACTTCCTTGCCGTGGCCGAACGGGTGCTGGGCATTGGCCGGTCTGTTCGATCGGGCGAGGCCGAACAGCAGCAATCCTTGATTGCCGGTATCTACGACCGAGTGAATGCCTTCCGAGAGCATGGCCGAGCTGCCCGTGATCGCTCCGGCGGCAAATTTCGTCACTGCGATCAGGCTGTTGCCGATAAGGGCTGCAATGATGACCTTTTTGGAGCCTGCTGCCATGTTTTCGGTGCCTTTCTAGATCTCTCGGCCCGCCTGTCTCCGCTTGTCAAGGCTGGCTGCCGGTGGTTTCCGCATACATCGCGCCTAGCGTGGATACGGCTGCGCGGCCTCGAGCAGCGCGCCACTGCGAACAAGCTGCACAGCCTCTTCGATGTCCTGCGCGGCGAACGCGTCACGGGTGCGAAACGGCACTTCCCGGCGCAGCCGTTCGCGCGCGCCGGCAGTGGCCGGGGCGGGAGCCAGGGGTGCTCTGAGATCCAGAGCCTGCGCCGCACACAGCGCCTCGATCGCCAACAGCGCGGTGATGTTGTCCAGGATACGATAGAGCTTGCGGCCCGCGCTCCAGCCCAGGGAATTGTGGTCTTCCTGCATGGCCGAAGTAGGCAGCGAGCCGACGCTCGCTGGGTTGGCGAGGCGGCGGTTTTCCTCGGCCAATGAGGCGGCGGTGTAGTGCGCGATCATCAGGCCCGAGTTGATGCCGGGCTCGGGTGTGAGAAAAGCGGGCAAGCCCTGGGAGCGTTGCGGATCCAACAGCCGATCGATGCGCCGCTCGGCAATCGCGCCTAACTCGGCGGCCGCGATGGCGAGAAAATCAAGCGCGAAGGCCAGCGGCTCGCCGTGAAAGTTGCCGGTGCTCGCGATACGGCCGTCCGCGAGCACTACGGGGTTGTCGGTTACCGAGTGCAACTCGCGCTCTGCTACCTGCGCGGCGAAGGCGGCGGTATCCCGGGCCGCGCCGTGCACCTGTGGCGTGCAGCGAAAAGAGTAAGCATCTTGCACCAGATGAGCCGAGTGGCGATGGTGCGCGAGGATCGGGCTGCTCTGCAGGAACCGCCGCAACCGCGCGGCCGTCGCCTCTTGCCCAGGGTGCGGGCGCAGGCGCTGCAGCTCGGTTTGGAAGACGCGATCGGTGCCGAACCCGGCCTCGATGCTCATCGCCGCGGTGAGATCGGCGGTATCGAGCAACTGTGCGAACCGGTCAAGACCGAGGATGAGCATCGAGAGCATGCCATCGGTGCCGTTGATCAGTGACAGTCCTTCCTTGACCTCGAGCTCGACGGGCGTGAGGCCGTGATCCTGCAGCGCGGTCGCGGCGGCGACGCGTTCGCCGCCGACCCGGGCCCAGCCTTCCCCGCATAGGCACAGTGCGATATGCGCCAAAGGGGCGAGGTCGCCGCTCGCTCCCAGCGAGCCGTGTTCTGGGACGGCGGGCAGCACGCCAGCATTGAGCATTTGGATCAGCGCCTCTACGAGCTGCAAACGGACACCGGAGTAACCCATGGCTAAGGTCTTCGCCCGGATCGCCATCATGGCGCGCACCGTTTCCGGCTCGATGGTTGGGCCCACGCCGGCGGCATGGCTGCGCAGCAGCGCGTGTTGCAGCCTCTGGCGATGCGCCGGCGCAATGGTGGTCGTGGCCAATGCACCCAAGCCCGTGGTCACACCATAAATGGGTTCTTCGCTGGCCGCGAGCGCTTCCACCCGTTGGCGCGCTTGGTTAATCCGCCGGACGGTCCGCGGCGGCAGCGGCAGGGCAATGTACGCCTCGCGCCGGGCTATGGCCACGATGATTGGGCGATCCAGCCGCTCGATACTCGCTTGCATGCGCTCCAGCCTTTATCAGCGCTTGCTAGAGATTTACACCGGCCGCCGGTCAAGTCGAGCCGGATCGATCACAGATGCTGCAGAGCGCAAGACCGAGGTGATGTGTTTTTTGCTTACCGTCATTGCTGCGCGGCGCCACACTTACTCCCGCGGCTGCCGACAACGGTCGCAACGGGTGAGCTGAACAAAGCCGTTCGTGGGAAGCCGCACGATTGCGGCATGGATGGTGCCGCCGCAGCCGCAAGGCTGTGGAAATCCTGTCGAGCAGCGGGTGCAGTGTTGATCACCGGCGCGGTGATCCTCCCAATGCATGTTCTCCAAGGTGTCTGTTTGTTGATTTGTATCTGTAATCGAGCCCATGTACTTGCGCGCTTATCTCAATTTTCGGCTGTATGCGATATCGACTCGCCAATCCGGCACGGAAACGATCGGTAGTTGGCCGTTGCTCGCGGCGCCTGCTGGTTCGAGGATCAGTACAGACTCGCAGGAATGCCCGTACGGGAGTGGGCGGCCCCACGTGAGCTACCGCCCGGAGCGAGCGTTCCTTTGTCAGCTCGTCAAAAAGTATTATCCGGCCTTCGTGTCCACCATGGCAGCACAGAGTACGGCATTACCGGGGTATGTCCAGCGGGAGTTTGCGGGCGAGCTCTGATGCGACCGTCTTGAGCACGGCTTGTGCGGATGCGCTGCGGCTGCAGCCACACGGAATATCGGGTCGTGTCCAGTTGCGAGCGCCGAGGCTCACTCCAGGCCTCGTTGGCTCCGGTTGCCGGCGGTAATATGGCGGTCGAACAGGCGATTCACGATTGTGGCGGTGCGTCGGGCACCGTGCAGGTATGGCATATTCACCTATGCTGGTAGGCGATGAGTGGTAAGCGGCGAGCGAGGCGGCCCGCCGATATACGGTCTCGCCCGCCGGTAGCGGGGCAGATTTCGGCATCGGCCTAGTATTCGATTACTATGGAGGAGCAGCGATGCAAATCGCAGGAAAGTCGGCTCTCATCACGGGGGCGGGCAACAGCATTGGTCGCGCGATCGCAGTGGCGTTCGCCCGCAAGGGGGTGCGGTTGACGCTGAGCGATCGGTTCGAGCAGCGCCTGCGCGAGACCGCGCAACAGGTGGAGGATGTAAGCCGCGAAGAGCGTCCGGAGGAGACTCCGGAGGTGCAATTGATCCCGAGTGATGTGCCCGATTCCTGGCGCGAGCGGGTCATTCGCATGGTGCTGGAGCGTTTCGGCACGCTCGATATCCTGGTGAACAACGTCAGTGTGGTGCAGGGCGGGCGTCTCGAGAAGATCGAGGCCGAACAGCTTCGCGCCCAGCTCGATGCGAATCTCGTTGCACCTATTTATTATACGCGTGCGGCCTTGCCGGCACTGAAGGAAAGTGGCGAGGCGGCCATCGTCAACGTATCTTCGGTGCTGGGGCTCGTGGGCTTGCCATTTTATGCGGCTTATACGGCCGCCAAGGCCGGAATCGCCGGCTTCAGCGAAGCGCTGCGGCGTGAGCTTGCCGGAGAAGGTATTCAGGTCGTCACGGCGTATCCCGACGCGATGGCGGCTCCAATGCAGGAGGGGTTTGAATTCGGTCCGGCGGAGGGTTTCGAGTACGAGCCGCCGGAGGCGCTCGCCGAGGCGGTCGTCGCCGCGCTCGAGTGCGGTGAGGTCGAGGTGGTTCGCGGCAGCGAGACGATTGCGGCGCTCATCGACCGGAATCGTACGCAGCCCCAAGAAGTCGATGATCTGTTAGCGCAGAAAAAAGCCGCTCTGGAGCAGTTCGCCGCCGCCCACCGTGACGCCTGAAGGCGGGGAGTGGCCGTTGCGCGGGTTTTGGGTTCCAGCGCTTTACCGGGGTGTATGGCACGAGGCTCGTCGCACCTGTTCAGACCGAACGCGCGCCCGCGCCGGACGGAAAGCGGTTCGGTCCACACAGCGGGTGGGGTATGCTTAACCTTGACATTTGCCGATGCGCCGGCCTTGCAGATTTTGGATCATCCGGATCTGGCGGCCCTGCATGGTGCCGGTCATATGGATGGTTGCGTGGTACGCCTCAGGCGAATCGAAGGTCGCTGTGCCGTCCGCTTCCAGGGTGCCTTCTCCGGTGCAAGCCAAGCCCCAATCTACAGTATTGCCGGAGCGATCCATGCGGGTTGCCTGGCATGTTACGTTGCCTTGTGTTTGAGGGTTCGGAAGGCCGAAGTTTTCGTCGAGGTTTTTCTGCGTGACACACCGGCGAATGGTCTGAGCCGGCAGGCTCATCGGCATTCCGTCGATTTGCATGTTGACGGTTGTTTCCCACAAGCCGGGGGTCATGATGTCGGACAGGTTAGGAGCCGCCTGGGCGAGCGGCGGCGCTATCGTCAAGGCAAACAGGAGTCGCATCGTATTGAGCTTCATAGGGCATTTATCTCCTGGTGGGCAGAAGCTTGTGGCGAGCGCGACCGATTCGTCCACACTACGCCTATACACCGAAATGAAAAAACCAATTCCACGCTATCGGCTGGTGCCGCGAGGTGCGCTCGCAGTCTCGCTCAATAGTGCAGCCGCTGCCAAGTGCTCGTGTCGCTCGAGGGGCGCGGCGGGGCTCGGTCAGCCGCAGCCCATCCGCCCGCGTCGAGCCGGGCTGGGCCGCGTCGGACTTCAGTCGCACCGGCTTTTGAACGGCCGGTCGTCGTTTTCTGTTCGACATGGGGCTATCGGTGCGCGGGGAAACGGCATTAAGGAAGCTTATTTATCCGATAACCGCCCCTCGATTATTTGTCAGGAGAGGGTTGCCGGAGCATAGGCAGAATAAACTAAAGCTTGCTTCGGCGATTCAGGTTGGTAGGGCGGTATAGGTCTTTCTGATAATAATCCGGCGCTAACGGCAACAGGATGAGAGAACGGAAATGGCAGTAAGGTATCAGGAAATAACGGACAGGCTGGAAAAATTCATTAATGAGCAAAAAGTGTTTTTTGTCGGAACGGCGACAGCAGACAGTAGGATCAATATTTCTCCAAAGGGTTTGGATACTCTGCGCATTATTAACAAGAACCGGGTGGTTTGGCTTAATGTCACGGGCAGCGGCAATGAAACTGCGACCCATGTTCAAGAGAATCCGCGAATGACGCTGATGTTTTGCGCTTTTGAAGGTAAGCCGATGATTTTGCGTCTGTATGGAAAAGCAAAAGTCATACATCAGAACGATCCGGAGTGGCAGGATCTGTTTGCCTTGTTTAAGCCCATCCCAGGGTATCGGCAAATATTCGATCTGTCGGTGGATATGGCATTGACGTCGTGCGGGATCGGCGTTCCCTATTATCATTATGCTGGTGAAAGAGATATGTTGGAAGACTGGGCTATAAGAAAAGACGGAGAAGACGGAACCGGAATAAGAAAATATTGGGAAGAGAAGAATCAATTCAGCATTGACGGTATACCGTCCCATATAATGGAAAAAAATACCTGAGCAGCGTGCTGTAATGCAATTTAGATGGAAATTTTAGAATGTGAGGATGCTGATGTCGCGGCAATATCTCGCCTTTATTATGAGACGGTGCACTCGGTCAATATACATGATTACAGCCTAGAGCAAATTGCGGCTTGGGCGCCTAAGATTTATTCCGACGCTTTTTGGAAGAAGCGTTTCAAAAATTATCGAGTGTTCGTGGTGAAGGAAAAGGGGCGGGTGATCGGTTTTGCTGAATTCGAGCATACGGGACAGATCGATTGCTTCTATGTTCATCATCTTTGGCAGAGGCAAGGGGTCGGCTCGAAGCTGCTGGCACGCATCGAACACGAAGCGCTCAGCGGAGGAATAAAGCGGTTGTTTGCTGATGTTTGCATAACCGCACAGCCGTTTTTCAAACGGAAGGGATTCGGCGTGACGAAGGAGTTTGAAAGAGTTTATCGAGGCTGTTTATTTAAACTATTTCTCATGGAAAAAACGCTTTTATGCGCGCGCTCTCGAACGGTATTTGGGGTATGACCGCCGTCGCCGGATCGGTGTCCGGCCCTAAATATTGGGCAGTTGGATTACCGATAACACCGATTGGCCTCATCGCGGCCATACTGTGCTGAGCGGCCTAGTGTGGAGGTGCGCCGCTCGCTTGTGGATGGCTCGCGGACAAGGCCGATCCACGGATTCTGGCCGCCACCGGCTTTGCGATCTTTGTCGGCGTATCGTTCTATGCCAGCGGCTATAATGACAATGTGGTTTTCTGGCCGCTTTTCATGTCCCGCTTGCTGTGGGGAGGTATGGCTTTGTCCTGCATTCCAGTGATTACGCTTGCGTTTTCGCGCTTGCCGGTATCGGAGGTGGTGAGCGCCTCGGGCGTGTTCAATTTCCTGCGACTGCTGGCGCTCGGTTTCGGCACCTCGATCAGCGTCACGCTGAGCAATCTCCGCGCCTCTTTGCATGACCATCGGTTGACGAGTCATGTCAGTGAATTCAATCCGCTGACGCAGCCGTGGCTCGATCAAGCCCATCAGCTCGGTTTGAGCGGTTAAGTGGCCGCGACCAAGCTGCTCACTGAGGTTATCAGCGAACAGGCCTTTTGTTGGCGACCAGCGATGTGTTCTATCTCTCCGGCTGGGTGTTTCTGGGCTTGATCGTGCTGATCTGACTCGCACGCCCTGTTGTCGGCCGGCCGCAATAAAGTCGCCCAAGCGGTGGCGGATCGCACTGGAATCGCGCCCGCTTGCGCGATAGTTTGCTGGGTAGGGGCAGTGCGGCGAGCGGGGCAGCTGATGTACCAGTCGATCGTCTTGGCCTTCGATGGCAGTGTGGAGGGACGGGTGGCCTTGCGGGAAGGGGCCGACCTCGCCGTGCACTGCTCGGCGCGGACTTATCTTGTAGCGGTTCTGCAGCCCCCCGCAGGGATTGCCTTGGTGGAGGGAGTCTATCCGGCGGAGGTGCTGGAGCAGGGCGAGGAGGAAGTCCGCCGCGTGATCGAGACGGGGGTCGGAATCTTGCGCGATCGCGGGTTACAAGCCGAGGGACGACTCGGAATCGGCGACCCGGCGGAGCAGATCAGCCGTATTTCCCGAGATGTCGCAGCGGATCTGGTCGTGGTTGGGCATCGGCGCTGCGGCCCGCTCGCTCGCTGGTGGCGTGGCTCGCTGGGTCGTTCGTTGCTCGATGCTTTGGACTGCAGTCTGCTGGTCGTGATGGCAAGCGCCTCGGCTCCTCAGGATTTCTCTAAATAGGATCACCGATGAGTCCTATGGTAACTCCCAAGCTTAGGAGCGCGCCCGCTGGGGCGGGACATTGAAGCGTAATGGTATCGCCGGAGAGTACGGCTTATGCATGTCACACTGCGCCAGCTCAAGGTGTTCGAAGCCGTCGCACGCAATCTCAGCTACACACGTGCCTCGGAAGAGCTTCATCTGACTCAGCCGGCGGTTTCCATACAGATTCGGCAGCTTGAAGACAAGATCGGGCTGCCGCTGTTCGAACAGCTGGGTAAGCGGATCTTTTTAACGGAAGCCGGGCGGGAGCTGCACCGCCATAGTAAAGCCATTGGGCGGCAATTGCTCGAGGCGGAGGAGGCCTTTGCCGAGCTTAAAGGATTGGGTCGGGGCCGGCTGGCCGTATCGGTCGCTAGTACCGCCGGGTTCTTCGCGACCCGACTGCTGGCTGATTTTTGTCATCTTCACGAGGGCATTACGCTGAGTCTGGAGATTACCAATCGGCAGACTCTGCTCGCGCGGCTGGATGCCAACGAGACGGATATTGTCATCATGGGCCGCCCGCCCGCGGAGCTGGAGCTGATAGGGGAGTCATTCATGGACAATCCGCTCGTGGTGATTGCCTCACCCGGGCATCCGCTTACGCAACGACGGCAAATTCCGCTCGCGGAACTTGTGAAAGAACCGTTCGTCGTTCGTGAAGAGGCCTCGGGCACGCGCCGCGCCATGGAGAAGTTTTTTGCCGAGCAGAAGGTGGTGCTGCGCACGACAATGCAGATGACGAGCAACGAGGCGATCAAATGGGCGGTGATGGCGGGGCTGGGTCTTGGGATCGTCTCGGTGCATACGCTAGAGCTCGAGGTGGCCGGTGGGCAGCTTGCCATCTTGGACGTGCAATCCTTCCCGATCGTGCGCCGGTGGTATGTGGTCCATCATCAGGGCAAGCGGCTCTCGCCCATTGCCGGAACATTCAAGGATTATGTTTTGGAACGGGCGCCGCGTGTCTGGGGGCGGCGCTACGGAGTGGGTTGCGAGCAAGCCGGTGAGGGTGTAAATGCATAAGTATTTACTTATGGTTAAATAAAAACAATTAAATTTAATTTATTAATCATGTAGCGTATGGTTCAGGCAATGGCTGCCGTACGCCAGAACCCCGTAAGGTTAATTTCCGGAGGTTATTATGTCGCAAGCGATAAGTGGTGAAGAGCGCTACAAGTCTGGCGTTATTCCCTACAAGAAGATGGGCTATTGGGAGCCCGATTACCAGGTAAAAGATACTGATATAATCGCGCTGTTTCGAATCACTCCACAGGAAGGCGTGGATCCGGAAGAGGCGGCTGCGGCGGTAGCGGGCGAGTCCTCCACTGCCACCTGGACGGTGGTCTGGACCGACCGCCTGACTGCCTGCGAACTGTATCGCGCCAAGGCCTACCGTGTGGATCCGGTACCGAATACTGGGCCGGGGACCAAAGTCGATCAGCAATACTTCGCCTACATCGCCTATGATCTCGATCTGTTCGAGCCTGGCTCGATCGCCAACCTCACGGCCTCGATCATCGGCAACGTGTTCGGCTTCAAGGCGGTGAAGGGGCTGCGCCTGGAGGACATGCGCATTCCGGTCGCCTACCTCAAGACCTTCCAGGGTCCGGCCACCGGTGTCGTGGTCGAGCGCGAGCGCCTCGACAAGTTCGGCCGGCCGCTGCTCGGCGCCACCACCAAGCCCAAGCTCGGTCTGTCCGGTCGCAATTACGGGCGCGTGGTCTACGAGGCGCTCAAGGGCGGCCTGGATTTCGTCAAGGACGACGAGAACATCAACTCACAGCCGTTCATGCATTGGCGTGACCGCTACCTGTATTGCATGGAAGCAGTGAACCGTGCTTCGGCGGCGACCGGCGAGGTCAAGGGCCATTATCTCAATGTCACCGCCGGCACCATGGAGGAGATGTACGAGCGTGCCGAATTCGCGAAGTCGCTCGGATCGGTCATCATCATGATCGATCTGGTGATCGGCTACACCGCTATCCAGAGCATGGCCAAGTGGGCGCGCAAGAACGACATGATCCTGCATCTGCACCGCGCCGGTAACTCGACCTATTCGCGCCAGAAGAATCACGGCATGAACTTCCGCGTGATCTGCAAATGGATGCGCATGGCCGGGGTGGATCACATTCACGCTGGGACCGTCGTCGGCAAGCTCGAAGGCGACCCGCTCATGATCAAGGGATTCTACGATACCCTGCGCGAGACTCGCACCGAGCAGAGCCTGGAGCACGGCCTGTTCTTCGATCAGGATTGGGCGTCACTCAACAAGGTGATGCCGGTGGCCTCGGGCGGTATCCATGCCGGCCAGATGCACCAGCTGCTCACCTATCTCGGTGAGGATGTGGTCCTGCAGTTCGGTGGCGGCACCATCGGCCATCCCATGGGTATCCAGGCGGGTGCGACCGCCAACCGCGTGGCGCTGGAGGCGATGGTGCAGGCTCGTAACGAGGGCGTGGATATCTGGAACGAGGGGCCAAAGGTGCTGGATAAAGCGGCCAAGTGGTGTCAGCCGCTGCAGATGGCGCTTGAGACGTGGAAGGACATCACCTTCAACTACGCGTCCACCGATACCCCTGATTTCGTGCCGACGCCGGAAACCACCGTCTAACGCGAGGAGACCATCTCATGAGACTTACCCAAGGTCAGTTCTCGTTTCTGCCTGATCTGAGCGACGATCAGATCAAGGCTCAGATTGAGTATGCCGTGCAAAACGGTTGGGCCGTGAACGTCGAGTTCACCGACGACCCTCATCCCCGCAATACTTATTGGGAGATGTGGGATCTGCCGATGTTCGATCTGCGCGACCCGGCCGGTGCTTTGCTGGAAGTAAACAACTGCCGTAAGGCCTATCCGAATCATTACATCCGGGTGACGGCTTTTGACAACAGTCGTGGTTGGGAGACGCCGCGCATGTCGTTCATCGTCAACCGGCCCAAGGAGGAGCCTGGTTTCCGGCTCGATCGGCAAGAGGTGGATAGTCGGGCGATACGCTACACGATCCATAGCTATGCCACGGACAAGCCGGCGGGTGACCGTTACCAGTAAGGCCGTTTTTGCGGGGGAATGACCACGCCCAGCCGTGATCGCAGGGCGTGTTCCCCGCCTTGAAATGGCCGTGGTCCACTCCCTTGCCCTGGTATTTTGCTTTGGTTTAATTCGGGCAAGGGAGTAGGGCTACCTGGTTTATTGCGTGCGGCGGCGCGCATCGCGCGAAAATTTTTGCCGCGCCGCTACCGCTCGATTCGAGGCTCTACCGAAACCACCCATTTTTCCAGCGAGCGCGCATGTTGTGTCTGACCCGAGTGTCCGAGATTTTCCATCGGACGAGTCGGTTCTCAACTAAAATCGGAGAATGCGATGTCAGCAACAGGAGCAGGAACGATCATGACGGATGATGCCGAGCGCAATGTTGCAGAGCAGAGCAACGAGGCTAGTCTCGAGGAAGAGGTCCGTGCCTCCAACGTCCAAGAGGTCCTCGATCAGCTCGATCGCGATCTGGTGGGCCTCAAGCCGGTCAAGACCCGCATTCGCGAGATCGCGGCTTTGCTTCTCGTGGACCGGTTACGGGCGAAACATAATCTTGTTACCGGTGCCCCTACTTTGCACATGAGCTTCACCGGCAACCCGGGGACCGGCAAGACCACGGTTGCCTTTCGGATGGCTGAAATCCTGCATCGGCTCGGCTACGTGCGCAAGGGCCACCTGGTGTCGGTCACCCGAGATGATTTGGTCGGGCAGTACATCGGGCATACCGCGCCGAAGACCAAAGAGGTCATCAAACGCGCGATGGGCGGCGTGCTGTTCATTGATGAGGCCTACTACCTCTATCGACCCGAGAACGAGCGGGACTACGGTCAAGAGACCATCGAAATTCTGCTGCAGGTGATGGAGGAGAATCGCGAAGACTTGGTCGTGATTCTTGCGGGCTACAAGGAGCGGATGGCGACTTTCTTTCAAAGCAACCCCGGTATCCGCTCACGTATCGCTCATCATATTGATTTCCCAGACTACAGCGCGCAGGAGCTGGTCGCTATTTCCAAGCTCATGCTTGCCGAACAGAATTACCGGTTCAGCGAGGCCGCCGAGCAGGCATTCGCCGAGTACATCGAGCGGCGAATGAAGCAAGAGCACTTCGCCAATGCGCGCTCTGTGCGCAATGGTCTCGACCGGGCTCGGCTGCGCCATGCCAATCGGCTCTTCGCCAAAGGTGGAGCACTTAGCTCCAATGAGCTGATGACCATCGAGGCCGAGGATATTCTTGCGAGCCGTGTTTTTCAGGAGGATTGAGTAAAGCGATCTACCAGCTGGTTGGACGAGTGCCAAGGCCGATCGGGAAGATTGATTCCGCCCGCCCCTGTCTCATGCACGGCGGGGCTCGACTGCGCTGAGCCCTCATATCAAACAAGGGCGGCTTAGAGGTTGCAACAACAGATCGATACAAAAGTTGATTGCCGCGGTGCAAACGAGCAAGCCGGAAGTTCCGCATGGATTCTGTAATGCCTGCCATCCTGCTTGTCTTTAGTCGAAGCACTTGAGAAGCCGGGTAATAAAAGCGGCGGCCAAATGGCCGCCGCGTCTGGTTCTGCGCTCAGATACCTGCTCGGCGCAGTACGTAGTCGAGCCATAGCCCGGCTAGCCGATCGGAGAGTCGATTCTGCTGCTGGCGCGCGGCGAGATTGTCGAGGTCGATCCAGGACAGCGGTTGATCTTGACCGGCGCAAGAGAAAACCGGGCGGGTGCGCTCGCCGTTGTCCGGGTCGATCTGCCACTGTAAGCATTGGGCGCAGACGCCTTTGAGCATGCACTGCATCGGGCTGCCAACCGTGCCGAAGGCCTCCACGTTCGGTTGGAAGTAAGGCTTCAATGTGTCCTTGAGTGCGTTTTGGAAGCCGGTCAGCAGCCCTGTACCGCCCATTACCATGATTCGGTCCACCGTGTACAGCGCGATCGCCGCGCTGCTTGCAGGGCGGATCTCGCCATCCCCATAGCGGCGCACTACCTCGGTCATATCCGTAGCGATGACGCTGCTGTCTTGGGTGCGGCGAGGGCGAATCTCCGGTTCCCTGGCCGTGCACCAGATGATCTGGTCGGCACCGGCCTCCAACTCATCCTGATGATCCACCTCCGCGGCGCTGCCGAATGCGGCGACGTAGAGCACTCGGTTACCGGCGGCTCGCAAGGCCGCGCCGATATCAAGCATCACTGCGGCTCCCCAGCGGCCCGCCACCACCAGAATGGTCTTCTGCCGGGGTATATCGGTTGGCGCACCTGTGGGACCCATCAGGATCAGCGGCGTATCTACCTGTAAGCGTCCGGCCAGGCGTGCCGCAACACCCCACTGCAGGACAATGAGTCGGATCATATCGCCTCTAACACCCGTGCCGCTTACCGTGAGCAGCGGTATCTGCAACCGGGTGCCGGCCACGACGGGGCTGTTCGATTCGAATGTCTGCAGGCGAAAGAATTGACCCGGTCGGAAATTGCGCGCCGCCAAGGGGGCGTGAACCCAAAGCTCGACCAGCGCCGGGTTGAGTTGTTTGACCTCGACTACTCGGGCGACCAACAGCTGATCCATTCGTGTCAGGAAAGCCTCGGCTGTGCTCGTAGCCGGTCGCTCGTGAATGGCATCGAGCACTTGCGGGTAGCTGCGCTTTGCCGAGGCGATTGCTTTCACCACGCTGCCATGGAAGGCCGGATGGGTATCCCCAAGGAAGGTCACCCGCCGGCCGTTTTGACTGTACGATGTGAACGGGCCGAACTCCGGTGATTTGCAGTGGCTTGCCAAGCCCACCGGCTGGACCCCATTAGGATGGGCGATATGGGGCAAGAAGTGGGTGCCGTCGAGCGCAAAGGTGCCGGGATATTCACGCTCATAAAGGGTATTGGGAACCGTCCCGGCGGCGACGAAAATCGACCGAGCCGGCAAGCTCACCTCCTCTCGGGTTGCCAGCCAGCGACCTTCCTCGCGTTTCATACGGCGACACACCAGGCTTTTGACGTGGTCAAAGTCGTCTACTTCGACGTAGAGCGGCTCGAGGCCTTCGGTGTAGAACAGGCCTTCCTCGGTCGCCTTGGCTACTTCCTCATGATTGCGGATATAGGCCGGCGAGGCGTTGAGTCCCTTACGATACGTAACGGTCACACCACCCCATTGGCGCAGCAGCGCGCTGAAGTCCGGGGCCTCAGCGGTGGCCGCCGCCCGTTCGCGCTCGGCTCGTACCGCCGCCCCGTGTTCGAGAAACTCGGCTAGCGTTGCACGGTCTTCGGCGTTGAGTCCGGTGATGACGGACTCAACGCCGAATTCGGAGACGAGCACTTCATAGCGTCCGAGAATCTTTTCCACCTGTTTGATGTAATAAGCTTGGACTTCGGTTGCCGTATCGATTCCGGTAAGCCCGCCACCGATGACTACGGCAGGCAGCCGGACCTGGAGATTGGCGAGACTGGATACCTTGGCGGCTCCGGTGAGCTGCAGCGCCATGAGGAAATCGCTGGCTTGGCGCATGCCTCGCGCCAGGCTGTTGCGCATGTGGATGACCCGCGGCAGACCTGCGCCGGTGGCGTTGCAGACATGATCGAAGCCGAGCCTCCAGGCATCCTCCAGAGTAATGGTTCCGCCCAGGCGGACGCCTCCGTAGACTCGAAAATTGGTTCGGCGTGCCAACGACAGGTAGATCAGCTTCAGGAAATTCTTATCCCAACGCACGGTGATGCCGTATTCGGCCACACCACCGAAACCGAGCAGGATGCGCTCGTCGAGAGGCTCCTTCAAATCCTCCCAGCGTTCCACGGGATTTTCCAGGATTGTGCGTGGCAACGGCTCGATTTTCAGGCCGTCGATGCCCACTACCGCGCATCCTTCCATGGTGAGGTGGTGGGCCATGGTAAAGCCGGCCGGTCCCATGCCGGCCACTAGGATACGCCGACCGTTGTCCGGCTGCTGGAGGTATTGCTCCCGGCGCAGCGGATTCCAGCGCGTGAGCAGATGATAGATCTCCACGCCCCACGGAAGCTCCAGGACGTCCGTCAGGACGCGGGTTTCGATCTGAGGGATATTGACCGGGCTCTGCTTCTGGTAGATGCAGCTTTTCATGCAGTCATTGCAGATGCGATGGCCGGTCGCTGGCACCATAGGGTTATCCACCATGGCCATCGCCAATGCGGCGATCGTCTGGCCGGCCCGCTTGAGTACGTGCATCTCGGAAATCTTCTCCTCGAGCGGGCAGCCGGTGAGTGTCACCCCCAGGGGATCGGCTTTGAACTCGAGTTCAGGGTGGTCTTTTTTCTCCGGAAAGCCCTTGGAGCAGAAATCGCCGTTGTGCTCATGGCAGTAAACGCAATAATGGACCTCGCCCTGCACGCCGCGGGCATCCATCCGCGCATCGGTGAGCTCAAAGCCGTCGCGTCGGCGCCAGCGTATGGGAGGGGCTTGTAGGCGTACCGCGCCGTGGGCGTCCACCCTCTGCAACGGAACCAGCCGCGCGTGATCCAAGCGTTCGGGCAGGGCGAAGCTGACCCAACCAGCCAGTGCGGCTCGAGCCTTGGGGTCGGTGCGCGCGAGCTTGCACCAGTGGGTCACCCGTTCGATTGAAGCCGCATTGAGCACCGGATCCTGGAGTAGCCCCATCGCGTATTCGGCCACAGCATTTTCCCGGTCGAGCGCAGGAACAATCCGGCTATCCAACCAGCGATCCAGGCTTTGAAAGGTATCCGTGACGGGCTGGCGGAGTTTCTTGACTCGTTTGATGACGAACTCTTGCTTGAACGCCATTACCGCATCATGGCTGCGAAGCGCGGCTTGTGCTTGTTCGGCCGCGTTGGTAATACCGAAGAGCTCGGCGATGAAGCGTTCCAGATGCGGGGCGAGGGCAAGCAACAACGCGCTGGTCGCGACCGGATCATCGGCGCGGCGGCGGCGATACATGGTGAGCTGTTGGGCCAGCGGTTGAGAAATCTTGCCAAGATAATCGCGAAAGGCTGTATCCAAGCGCGCCAAGCCAGCGGCTGTCTGCAACTCGGTAAAGGTAAGGCCATGGTGGGCGAGGGCGGCTTCCAGGCTCATCGGCATCAGCATAGGGATTGGTGTGGCGGCGCAGTGGTGTTCGCCGGGAGCGCGTTATAGTGCGGCTCTCCGCCCAAGCCATCAAGCCACAGTCTGCGCGGTTTTCCCTATGATGAGGTTTGCGGCGGCACGGCGATTGTGCGGCTAAGGCCGCGCCGGACGCCGGGGTTACAATCGCGAGAACAGCCTGCTCTCTTTCCCGGCAGGATATAACGATACTTAATCCTACCTTTGGCGTTTCCCCTGCCCTGAACAGAATACTGTAACCCAAGCGCCAATAATTATTCGATCCCTCTAAAAATTGCCAATCATCCAGGCGCCTGCCTTTACTTACAAGGGTAATAAACCTCTTACTCGCTCTTGTGCACGCAAACCCAAACGATTGGCAATCTTGATCTTCCTCAAGGGTTTATTTTAGGAACCTCTGAATCGATTACCTTCTCGTCATTCCGGCGAAAGCCAGAATCCAGTAAAATCAAAAACCTGGAAACCGGTCATCGCCGGTATGACGAATAAATCAGATGCTCCTTTATTTTCACGGGCGGTTCTCAGCTATCGAATCGACTCTCGAATATCTTGACTTGCTCTTCTACCGCATCCTTGGGAAGCTGATACCTTTCATGAATCTTATCGATCAGCATGTCTCGGCGGCCGTTGATCTGCTGCAACTCGTCTTCAGTCAACTTGCTCCATAGTATCCGTATTTGCCCTACATGCCGCTGCCAATCTCCTTGAACAGTATCCCAGCCCATAATCAATCTCCCAATGTTATGTCTATCAAGGTATGTCTATGAATAAGAAATCGATTTGCGATCAATATGGTTGCTGTCAAAAATATGGTTGCTGTCAAAATATTGGCTGTTACGTAACGTATGTAAAGCAACACCTCATCAGCTAGTGACCTAAAAAGCTATGATTTGCTAGCTAAGGAATACCTCTTTATGCACCCTTATGGCTCGCTCTGTTCACGCTCTCTCCCTGCTGCGGCTGCAATAGACAGCTCTACCCTTGCCTTCGCTTATAGAGAAGGCTTTTGATAGAAGGTAACTCAAAATTTATTTTATGCAAGGGCAAATGCAGAACAAATGAATTGATATATTTTTAGCGAATGTATTCCAGACCGATATGATATATTTTAATTATACATATAAGAGCTAGATGCTATGTTTAATTGGTATATTCCACAGCTTCCCGAGTCGCCGCTCGGCCGGCTGATGGGCCGCGACGTTCACCGACACGCCGATGCCACGTTCGCTCTAGGCCGTGGCCTGCGCGACGGCGCGATCGAGCCTGAATTGCCCGATCTGGGCAATTCCTCCGCTGCTCTCCGCGCTGGGGATGAACGCACCCGTGGGGGCGAGTCGGCGGGTCGTCGGGTGATCCCACCGCGCCAGGTGCCTCGAGGCGGGCGATTCGCTTGTCTGAGCCATGCTGTTCCCGGGCCGTTTGCAAGTGCACCAAGCAAAGGATTGCACTTGCCCAGCACCGGGAAGCGGCCCAAACGAGTGGGCCGATTTTTCTAATAGTTAATAATAATCAAAATGTTACAGTGAACCCGCCTTGGAATACGTTCTCGCGGGGTTTCACTTTCAAGGTCGTTCCGGCCAGGTCCTTCCATTTTTCCGACCGATAAAAGCTGTGCGTATACTCAATGCGAAAAGTGACCATGTCCGAGAGCGCCCACATGCCGCCGGCTCCAGCCCGTATGCCGCCAAACCACTGATCGTCAGAGTCTCCCCCGAGACGCGCCGTACTATGCAACCGCTGCCAGCCGACCCGGCCATAGAGAAGGGCTCCCGGGACGATGCGCCGGCCGAACAACACGGATGCGCCGTAGGTCTCTTCACTCTCCAACTTCAACCCGGAGCCGTTCACGCGCACACTGCCGTCGGCGGTACTGGTTGCGGCGTTGAGTTCCACCGCGCCGTAAATATCATTGCCTCCCCACATACCCCATCCGCCGACGACACCGACCCGCGGTCCCACGAGTGCAAGAGAGTCTATGCTGGCTGAGCTGCCACCAAGGCTTCCCGACCAATCGAGATCCGTGCTCTGGTACCCGCCGACGACGCCCACATAAGGGCCGCTGGAAATAGACGCCGCTTCAGCGCCGACCGTGAAGGCCGCTAAGGCGCCGAATCCGATCACCACCGCTGTCCTTGTCATCCCTTGCATCATGCCTTTCATCCAAACCTCTCTGGCGATTTCAGCCGATTCTTGAAATTGCGCCTTTAGCGGGCTCCTCCGCCCCCGGCCGCCGATTTGCAGGACGCGAGCGTTGCGCTCTTTTAATTACCACGCCGAAACCAACGGCGATGGGAATAGGTTCAAAATTTTGTTATTCCTGACCGAATCAAGCGTTTCACATCGACAAACGCACGCTTGTGGCGGTACACCAACCGAGGGAGGTGTTTACACAGCGCGGCGGTGCAGGGCAACGGCCATGCGTTTGCGCCCCCAGTTGCCGGGGGTGAGCTCGAAGACGCCGGGCAAGCGAGCGCCACAAAAGCGGCAGCCGCCATGCGCATCCACATTCCAGGTGGAGAGCTCATACCAGTCGCGGCCGATCAGGCGCTGTCCACAGCGTTGGCAATAGGTGCTGCCGCCGTCCAGGTCGTGGACATTGCCCGTGTAAACATAGTGCAGCCCGTTGGCCATGGCGATGTGCCGGGCCCGAGTCAAGGTCTCCGGTGGGGTAGGCGGGGGCTCGCGCAGCTTGAAATCCGGATGGAAGGCCGTGAAGTGTAGCGGCACCTCGGGACCGAGCTTATCGCATACCCAACGGCTGAGGGCATCGAGTTCGCTGGGCTCGTCATTGTGTCCGGGGATCAGCAGGGTAGTGATTTCGAACCAGACGCTGGTCTCGTGTTTCAGATACTGCAGCGTCTCCAGCACCGGGGCGAGCGAGGAGCCGGTCAGCTTGCGGTAGAAGCGCTCCGTAAATGCCTTGAGATCGATGTTGGCGGCATCCATATGCCGATAAAACTCCACACGCGGCTCGGCGCACATGTAGCCGGCGCTCACGGCCACGGCCTTGAGGCCGTACTCATGACAGGCCTGCGCGATGTCGATGGCGTATTCCAGAAAAATGACCGGGTCGTTGTAGGTAAACGCCACACTGCGGCAGCCGGTCCGTAGCGCTGCGGCGGCCAGCTCCTGCGGTGCCGCTTGGTCGGCTAGGGTGTCGAGTTCCCGGGATTTGCTGATGTCCCAGTTCTGGCAGAACTTGCAAGCGAGGTTACAGCCGGCGGTGCCGAAGGAGAGCACCGGTGTGCCGGGCAGGAAGTGGTTGAGCGGCTTTTTCTCGATCGGGTCGATGCAAAAGCCGCTGGAGCGTCCGTAGCTCGTCAGCACGATCTGCTCGTCCTGGCAGGCGCGCACGAAGCACAGCCCGCGCTGGCCTTGCTTGAGCTTGCAAGCCCGTGGACAGACGTCGCATTGGATGCGCCCGTCCTCCAGCCGGTGCCAGTAGCGGGTAGCGATGGTATCGGCCGCAAAGAACGTGTGCTTGGTTTGTGCGAGGGGCTGCTTCATTTCGGTCATCTCATTTGAAAGTGTCGTCGATATGGCTATAAGGTCAATACCGCAGCGTGATTTGATCGGTGGTATGGCGTTGCCTTAAATACACCGAATTGGGCACACCGCGGCCCGCATGGGGTGCGAAATGTTGCGGGTGGTGGCCGCAGAGGGAGAGGTCGACCAAGAGCCATGGCGAGAAAAGTGCGCGAACCCGCTGTCGCTGAGTTGTTCTATCCCGGCGCGGCCGAGCCGCTGCGTCGGCTGTTGGGCGAGCTGATGAGTCGCCGGGTTGCCGAGCCTCATACACCGAAGGCGCTGATTGTGCCGCATGCGGGCTATGTCTTTTCCGGCTCTACGGCGGCCGCGGCCTATGCGCGGATCGCACCGGCGCATGCGCGCATCGAACGGGTCGTACTGTTGGGTCCCGCCCATCGGGTGCGCTTTGCGGGCATCGCCGCCCATACCGGCGATGCTTTTTCGACCCCGCTGGGCGAGGTGGCGCTGGACAGCTCGGCGCTGGGGCGGCTCGCGGATCTCGCATATGTGGGTTTCTCGGATGAGGCGCATGCCGAAGAGCACAGCCTGGAGGTCCAGGTGCCGTTTCTGCAATATCTGCTCGATGATTTTCGCCTCGTGCCGTTGGCGGTGGGTGATGCGACCGCCGAGGCGGTGGCGGCGGTGTTGGAGCGCCTTTGGGGGGGCGCTGAAACCTTGATCGTCGTCAGCACCGATCTCAGCCACTATCATGACTACGAGACCGCCCGGCGGATGGATAGCCGGACCGCGGAGAACATCCTGGGCAAGCGCCCTGAGGCGATCGGCTATCAGGACGCCTGTGGACGCAATCCCCTCGTTGGGTTGCTCGAGCTGGCACGCCGCCGGGGGCTGCGTATCGAGCAGCTCAGGCTCTGCAGCTCGGGCGATACCGCCGGTAACCGCCAGCGGGTAGTGGGCTACGGGGCCTTTGCGGTTTATGAAGATTGACCCCGCAGAGCGCCGGCGGCTCCTGGAGCTCGCCCGGGCCAGCCTGAGTCACGGTCTGTCGAGCGGCCGCGCGTTGCCGGTTGTGTTGCCGGAGTGGCCGGCTCATCTGTGCGAACCGGCCGCCAGTTTCGTCACGCTGCGGCGGGTCGATCAGTTGCTGGGCTGTATCGGCAGTTTGGAGGCGTGCCGTCCGTTGGTGCAGGACATCGCCGAGAACGCCTATGCGGCCAGCGCACGTGATCCGCGCTTCGCGCCATTGCGGTCGGCCGAGCTCGCGGAAGCCGTTGTGGAGATCTCGGTGCTCACGCCGCCGCAGGCATTGAGCGTGGCGAGCGAACGGGAGCTGCTGGCGCAACTCCAACCCGGCGTGGACGGTCTGATCCTGGAGTGGCAGGGGCGCCGCTCGACCTTCTTGCCCACGGTTTGGCGCCAGCTGCCGCGACCAAGCGATTTTCTGGGTCGGCTGCGGCTGAAAGCCGGTCTGAAAGCCGAGTTCTGGGCCAGTGGAATGACATTTTATCGCTATCAAACGATCTCCTTCCGGGAGGAAAGTATGCCTCGCGGTCAGGCACGAGCTGAGGCTCCGAGCTGAATCCAAGGCGCGCTGGACAAAGCGCGTGCACGGCCTTCAGCGGTTCGACGGCTGGGCCAGCAGCAAGGTGTCAGCTGGCTCTTCCTCGCCCAGGGACATCAACGTGGCGTTGCCCCCGGCGGCGGTGGTATCGATGCTCAACGCCCGCTCATTTGTGAACCGTGGCAGATAATGCGGGCCGCCGGTCTTGGGGCCGGTGCCGGATAGGCCCTCGCCACCGAAGGGGTGTACGCCCACCACGGCGCCGATCATGTTGCGGTTGACATAGACATTGCCCACGCGCATGCGGCTCACCACATGCTCTACCGTGGTGTCGATGCGGCTGTGGATACCGAAGGTCAAGCCGTAGCCGGTCGCGTTGATCTCATCGATTACCCGGTCCAGATCGCGCGTTTGATAGCGGATCACGTGCAGAATGGGACCGAATTTCTCCTCCGTGAGTTGCCGTAGGCTGCGCAGTTCGAAGGCGCAGGGCGGGAAGAACGTGCCGTTTTCGGTTCCGGTCGGCAGTTCGCAGCGATAGAGCCGCTTCGCCGTAGCGCTCATGTGCTCGGCGTGCGCTACGAGCATGCGCCGGGCGTCCTCATCGATCACCGGCGTGACATCCGTTGCAAGGCACCAGGGATCACCGATGCGCAGCTCGGCCATCGCCCCGATCAGCATCTCGATCACGCGCTCGGCGATCTCCGCCTGTAAATAAAGCACCCTAAGGGCCGAGCAGCGTTGCCCCGCGCTCTGAAAGCTCGACTTCACCACATCGCTCACCACCTGCTCGGGCAGGGCGGAGGAGTCGACGATCATGCCGTTTTGCCCACCGGTCTCGGCGATCAACGGCACGATCGGCCCCTCTCGCTCGGCGAGCGCCCGATTGATGCGCTTGGCCGTGGCTACCGAGCCGGTAAAGGCCACGCCATCGACCCGCTGGTCCCGTACCAGTGCCAGGCCCACGTTGGGCCCGTCGCCGGGCAGGAACTGCAGGACATCCGGCGGGATGCCCGCTTCGTGCATCAGCCGCACCGCATAGGCTCCGATCAGCGAGGTCTGTTCGGCCGGCTTGGCAATCACGGCGTTGCCGGCGACCAGCGCCGCGCTGATCTGGCCGGTGAAAATAGCGAGCGGGAAGTTCCAGGGGCTGATGCAGGCGAATACGCCCCGGCCGTGCAGCGAGAGCTGATTGCGCTCGCCGGTGGCCCCGGGCAGCTGTCTCGGCTCTAGGTCCAGGCGGGCGCGGGCGGCATAATAACGACAAAAATCCACCGCCTCGCGCACCTCAGCGATGCCATCGGGGATGTGTTTGCCCGCCTCTCGGGCACACAGCGCCACCAACTCCGGCATGTGCCGCTCGTAGAGCTCGGCCAGGCGGTCAAGGCAATCGGCGCGCTCTGTGGCGCGGCAGGCCTCCCAGTCGACGGCGGCCTGCCGGGCGCAGGCGAGGGCGCGCTCGAGCGCCTCGCGGTCGGCGAAGGCCACCGTGCCGACCTGTCGTGAGCGGTCTGCGGGCGAGAACACAGGCGTTTGCTGAGTCTCGTACCCCAGTCCGCCGATAAGGGGTGTGGCCGTCCAGTCGTGACGATCCGCCTCCATCATGCCTTGGCGCAGCCACTCGAGCTGGGCGAGGTCGGCGAGATCCACGCCCTTGGCGTTGCGCCGCTGCGGGCCGTAGATGTTGACCGGCAAGGGAATGCGTGGATGCGGCAGATACGAGCGGGTGGCCATCTTGGCGATCGGGTCGGCTATGATTTCCTCGACTGGCACTTTCTCGTCGACGATGCGATTCACGAATGAGGAATTGGCGCCGTTTTCGAGCAGGCGCCGCACCAGGTAAGGCAGCAGGTCTTCGTGGCTGCCCACGGGCGCGTAGACTCGACAAGCAATTCCCGGCTGCTCCGCGCCGACCACCTGGTCATAGAGCGCCTCCCCCATGCCGTGCAGACGTTGACACTCGAAGGCGTGGTTTGGGCCGGCCACTTCCAGCACGTAGGCCAGAGTATGGGCATTATGAGTGGCGAACTGCGGGTAGAAACACCGGGGATTTGCCAACAGCTTGCGGACACAGGCGAGATAGGAAACATCGGTGTTGGACTTGCGGGTGAACACCGGATAGCCGTTCAGGCCGAGCTCCTGGGCCCGTTTGATCTCGGTATCCCAGTAGGCGCCCTTGACCAGCCGCACCATCAGCCGCCGACCGTGGTGTTCGGCCCGCTCGGCCAGCCAGTCGAGCAGAGGGAACGCCCGCTTCTGGTAGGCCTGCACTGCAAGCCCCAGGCCTTGCCAGGCGCGCAACTGCGGGTCGGCGCACAGCGCATCGATGAGCTCCAGCGAAAGGTCCAGGCGGGCCGCCTCCTCGGCATCGACGGTCAGATTGATATCATACTGTGCCGCCTGGAGCGCCAAGGCGCGCAACCGTGGCAGCAGCTCGCGCAGGGCTCGGTCACGGTTGGCGAGCTCATAGCGTGGGTGTAACGCCGAGAGCTTGATGGATACGCCTGGCGAGTCGATCGGCCCGCGGCCGGCGGCGCTCTCGCCGATGGCCTCGATCGCCTGGCGGTAGCGATCGAAGTAACGGCGTGCGTCGGCATCGGTGCGCGCCGCCTCGCCGAGCATATCGTAGGAATAGCGGTAACCACGCTGCTCCGAGGCACGCGCGCGCCGCAGTGCCTCCTCGATATCGCGCCCCATCACGAACTGCCGCCCCAGGATGCGCATGGCCTGGCGCAATGCCTGGCGGATCAGCGGCTCGCTGCTGCGCCTTAGCAACCGCTGCAGTACCCCGCGCAAGTGTTGTTGCGGATGGTCGCGATCGCTTAGCAGGCGCCCGGTGAGCATCAATGCCCAGGTGGAGGCGTTGACGAACAGCGAATCGCTGTCCCCGAGATGCCGTTCCCAATGGGACGTGCCGAGTTTGTCTTCGATCAGCTTATCGATGGTCGCCGTGTCCGGGATGCGCAGCAGCGCTTCGGCCAGGCACATCAATACCACCCCTTCATGACTGGAGAGCTCGTATTGGTGCATGAAGGCGTCGATGCCACTTTTGTGGACGCGACTGCGGCGCACCTCGCACACCAGTGCCCGCGCGCGTTCGGTGATCCGCTGCTGGGCTGCGGCGGGCAGCGCCGCCTCCCGGAGCAGCATGGTGACATGCTCCGTCTCGTCGGCGCGATAGGCTTGGTTGATCTTTAGGTAGAGCGGGTGGGAGAAGATGTCGGGTATCTCAAAATCCATACCACACCTCAGGATCTCCGGCTGGGTGGGGCACCCGATTATTCATTAGGTGTCGGGTTTCGTCATTCCGGCGTAGGCTGGAATCTAGTTTCCCTTCCGGAACAATAAGATGAACCCAGGCCTTCGCCGGGCGGACCATGCATTTTTCGAGGCCTCCATTATTCGTTCGTCTCAGCGCTCCCCTCCGGCAAGGTGTGCACATCGCTCGTCTCGCGCTGCGCCTCGACGCGGCAAACGAGCTCACCGCTGTAGAGCCGGGCGCTGACGCGCTCGCCCGGGGCCACCTCGCTTGACCGGCGCACGATGTGATCATCCCGTTCGCGCCGGACGATGGCGTACCCTCGGCCGAGCGTCTTCAGAGGGCTGACGGCTTCCAGTGCCCGTACCGTTCCGGTGAGCAGCTGGTGGCGGCTGCGTAGGCCTTGGTCGAAGGCGGCCTGCAGCCGCCGCCGCAGCGCCGCGATCTGCTCGAGCCGCTCCCGGACGTGGTGGCGGGGATTCTGACGGTGCAGCCGGTCCGCGAGATGCCCATAACGGGTGGTCAGCTCGCGTCGCCGCGCGCGCTCGGCACGTGTTAGCCGTTGTTCCAACTCGTCGAGCCGTTGGGCGCGCTCCTG
>JAGFJL010000022.1 GCA_024102725.1 Nitrococcus mobilis | reverse complement strand
GTCGGTTCTGCCGATAGACCAACACCGGATGCCGGATAGAGGTCTTGAGCGCTGCGCCGTTGGAGACGATCTCGATGTTCTCCTCGCGCGGCACGTGGGTGGTCATGTGGCGCTCGATACGCCGCATCTCGAAGCGCTTGCACTCGCGATCGTAGCAGAGCATCCGAGCGTGACGCTCGCGCACGGCGCGCTCGGCGCTGACCACTCCGTGTTCGGTGACAACCCGGCTGGTAGCCGCAACACAACCGGCCTTCAGTGTCAGCCCGGCTTCATGGACCTTGCCCAGGATATCGTCCATCGAGTCTTCGATGGTCGCCGAGACGGTGCAATTGATGGTGGAGGTGGCCGGTTTGTGCGCCCAGGCCCCGGCGTTGGAGATAATGCGTCCGGCCGGGATAGCCCCGTGGCGCAGTGCCCAGATGAACTTCTCGTACCACTGCGCGCGCTGTTCCGGGGTCTCCTCGATATCGGCAAGCGCCCGCGCCACCCGCTGGAAGGTAGCATCCAAAGACCCATCGAGAATTTGCCCCGCTTTTGTCTTCAGCCGGTACTTGGTGTCCCAGATGTCCTGGGAAGCGGGCTGCAGAGCAATGTCTGCAACGGTTTCCGGCGCCCCGCCAGCCTGCGCTGCTTTGGCCATAGACAATGTGCTCCTTTGATTATGTCACAGCCCATTCCGGGACCGTTTTAACCGCGAAATACCGCTACGTACGAGCGATTTCATATACAACATATACGCTACCAATATTTGGTCAAGCCCAATATATTGTACTTGATAGTTGATTCACATTATCTGATAGCGGCTATCAATCGACTCGGAGGCGCGAGCATCGCAGACCCGGCATCTGCGCGTCTCATCGGAATCGGGTGTTACCAAAGATCCTGCTGCGGTGAGGCGACCGCTCCATAGATGGTTACCGGAGCGTACCCTAGGAAAGGCAAGATCTTGTTTTTCTGACGAAAGGCATCGGCGTAGCCGAGATTGATCAGCTCCCGACAATAACCCCGCTCGAAGAGCAGATAGCTCATCACGGTGGAGCCCGAGGATTTGGTGGCACCGCTACCACGCAGGAAAAACCGCATCGATAATGGTAGCTCATAAGCGTGGCGACCGGCGATAGCCGTCAGCGAATCGCTGGGCGCAATGGTGAGCACCTCCACCGGATGCAATCCCACATTTTCCCGCTGGCGGATCTCCTCAGGGATCAGGGAGACGGTGCGATTAATCCGCTCCACGCGCTCGAGATCCCCTTCCAACGTATCCAAAAAGGCGCTGTCCAGCAGATGGCCAGCGATCTGGGCAAGCGACGGCGGACGCAACAACGCCTCTTTGTATTTCGGGGATTGCCGGCTATCCTCACCCACTCCGATAACCAAGACACGGTTGGCGCCCAAGTGAAGCGCCGGGCTGATCGGCGCCAAATGCCGTATCGAGCCGTCACCGAAATACTCCCGGTTGATCGCCACCGCAGGGAAAATGGCCGGAATGGCCGCTGAGGCCAAAAGGTGCTCAAGACGTATCTGTGCCGGCCTACCCACTCGCCGCGCCCGACGCCAGCCGCGCAGCTCCGGGCTGCCTTGAAAGAAGCTCACCGATTCGCCGCTGTCATAGCTCGACGCCGTAATGGCCAGTGCTTGCAGATCCCCTACTTCGATGGCCTGGTTGATGCGCTCGAAACGAAGCCGACGGGCGAGCAGTGTGCGCAAAGGGTCGTTATCGAGCAATGACACCGGACGGCGCGCGCCGATTCCGGCGAAGAACAGCGCAATCAGCCACCGTACCGCGCTGAGAGTTAACCTGCCGAAGTGGGTGACGTAAATATGGTTTGCATGGAAATTACTCCAAATGATCTCCAGCCCGCGGATGCCGGCGCGAAAATGAGCGGTATGTGTCGCCACGGCGGCGGCGTTGATGGCTCCGGCCGAGGTACCGCAAATTACGGGGAAGGGATTGCGCACCCGTGGGGGCAACATATCCGCTACCGCCTTCAGAACACCCACTTGGTAAGCGGCCCGAGCTCCACCCCCGGGCAGCACAAGGCCGACGATTGGCTTTGTCACACTGCTGGTCCCGCGCCCAGTCAACGCCTCTCCCCGGTGCAATCACCTCGCTGGCGATTCCTAGGGGCATGAGTACCAGCAGATACGTTGGTTTGGCAAGCCTGTAGCGGCGAAACGCGGGCGCGCCGGCACGGCCGCCCGGGCGCAGTTTCTCGCTACGGCGACGCTACCAACTCGGATTCAAGCGGCGCAGAGACGTGCGAATTTACCGGGCGGTAGGTTCAGGCGTATTTGTGGAGGCCGCACTCGCGTTTCAGGCCAAAAAACCGCGTCTCGTCCTCCTCCATGCCCTCGGCCAGTGGCACCGTGGTATGGACATCGCCGATGGAGACATAGCCCTCGTACCAAAGCGGGTGATAGGGCAAATCATGAATCATGAGGTAATCATAGACTTGGCGATCGCTCCAGTCGACGATTGGGTGCACCTTCACTCGTCCATTCTGAAGCCCCACGGCCGGCAGGGATTGCCGAGTTCGCGCCTGTTGGCGACGCACGCCGGCAAGCCAGGCGCGGGCGTCGAGTTCGCGCAGCGCCTGCTGCATCGGCTCGATCTTGGTGATCCGGTTATACCGCTCGATTCCGTCCACACCTTGTTCCCAGAGCTTGCCGTAGCGGGCTTCTTGCCAGGCCGGCGTCAGCTCGGAGCGATAAATCTTCAGATTGAGTGACAACCGCTCAGTCAATTCATCAACGAATCGGTAGGTTTCCGGAAACAGATAGCCGGTATCGATTAGGATCACCGGGATATCGGGCCGCTGCCGGGTGACCATGTGCAGCATCACCGCAGACTGGGCTCCGAAGCTCGAGGAGAGCACCACGTGGCGACCAAACGCTTGCAAAGTCCAGGCAATTCGGCTCTCGGCATCCGCCTGTTCCAGCTCTGAGTTGATGCGATCGAGATCCAGCTGTTCCGGATCGAGAACCATTTGCTCTTCCCTCAGAACCCGCACCGCCCTATTCATCACCATCACCTTCGGTAGGCATGCCCCCTGGGCATCACTGGGAAAATCGGTAATTAGTAATGAAACTACGGATGCGAGCTCATATTGGGAAGGAATGAATATCTCTAACTTTAATCTATTATGTTATAAAAATGTTCAGCGCTGCTTCGGCGCAGCGCTCCTGGCGCCGCCTGATCGACATGAAACAGCCAACCGGTATCGCGCCACACCTTCCCGTACGAAACTGCGCGCAGCGCGCGAATCATGGCTTCCCGCCCGATGGGGGGCGAACCGGTTTAACCGGTAATGCTCCCCAGGTCTGGGTGATCGGCATGACCTCGATGCTGTTGATATTCACCTGCGAGGGCATTTTGACCACCCAATTGATGATCTCTGCGATATCTTCTGGCACGAGTGGATCGTTGCCTCGATAAAGGCGCTCGGCTTTCGCCTGATCGCCTTTGAAACGTACGAGCGAGAATTCGGTCTCGCACAGGCCGGGCTCGATATTAGTCACCCGAACCCGGGTACCGATGAGATCGGCCCGCAGATTGCGCGAGAATTGCTGCACGAAGGCTTTGCTCGCCCCATAGACATGAGCACCAGGATAAGGCCAACTCCCGGCAATCGAACCCAGGTTGACGACGTGGCCACGGTTGCGCTCCACCATTCCAGGCAGGATGGCACGGGTGACATACAGCAGGCCCTTGATGTTAGTGTCGACCATCGTATCCCAGTCATCCGGATCGGCTTGCCATGCCGGCTCGAGTCCTAACGCCAGCCCGGCATTGTTGACCAGCAGGCTCACGTCGCGAAACGGTGCCGGGCGCTCGCCGAGCTTCGCCATCACGGCCGCGCGATCCCGTACGTCCAATTCTATTATGTGAACCTTCGACGGCCCGCCGAGTTCTTCTTGCAGCCTTTGCAGCCGCTCGATGCGCCGCGCGACGAGCACCAAACGCCAACCCTCGTTGGCAAACCGACGGGCAGCCGCTTCACCGAAACCGCTCGAAGCACCCGTGATCAAGGCCGTTGCACTCACCACGCCCTCCCCCGAGCGTCAACACTCGATCTCATCTTCAAAGACTGCAATGAAGCGCGCTCCGTCGCATTCAGGCTGTAATACTACGATATCCCCCTTACAAAACACGCCGGGACCGAGGCCGCTGTTGTGATGACCGAGCGCGTCCATGGCCGGGCTGCGCTTGGCCTGCGCCGGCAGTTGCAAAAAAAATCCCACGATTTTGTCATCGCGCTGCGCCGCAACCCATTGCACCTCGTTATGAACCCGGTCGATCTCGCGCTGCAGGTCGGGATCTTCCGGACGATAACAACGCCCGCTGGCAAGCGCCCGGAGCAGCTGTTCGCCGAGCGCGCGCATTGCAGTCCCATCGTCGGGATGACCCGGTACCTGGATACCATCCTGGGCGACGAAGACCTTGGCAAATACCAACGGATCATCGGTGCCATTGCGACGCAACGCCTCGCGGGCTGCGGCGACGGCATCGCGGATGGCCGCGAGCTGTCGAGCGCGGTAACCGACCATCGGGCTAGCTTAGCTCCCAAAACATTGACTACAGTAACCGAGTATCGGCAAGCCCGGTGCAACGGCTGTCTTGTTCGCCCAGGCGCCACGGCCTAACTGTAGGCCTGTATAGATCCGAACGCTTCGGATCATTCGTAACGATCGAAGTCACGGTAATAGCCGCGGCTGTAACGACGCTGGACGCGCAACTTGGCGGCAATGAAATCCTTGTGCTCCACGTGCAGAAGATCCGCGATCTTGCGGACCAAATGCTCTTCATAGCGGTCCATTTCGGTATCGGCAAGGCATATGCGCCACAGCAACTCCACCACCTGGCATTTTTCAGCGTAGTCGTACTGCTCGTCTATGAGTTTGGTGAACTCGAAACTATCCGTCGCCTCATGCGCTTCGCGATCGGCGAGTTCGATCAGCGTAATGGTATCCTCGTCGGTGAGGTTGAACACTTCGCGGATACCCTCGTGGATGGCCTGGAACTCGACGCTGTGCCGCTCATTGTCGGCCTGTGCCACTTCAAGGAGCAGCGCCGCAGTCGCGAGTTGCAGTCTACGCTGGGGCGAAGCTTGGCTGGTAGTACTGGTGGGACTGATATGGTCTGCGTAGAAGTGCTTGATGGCCTCCAGCATGATGGCTCCCGTTGATTCTCCGAGTCTTTAGCGTGGTTTTGTATTGGCTGGAGTGGGTCTCATACTAGTTTCGTAGAAGAAATGGTGCGTCTGCGGCAACGAGCGCGCCGTCTCGACGCGAGCTACTCCATGCCGTACCCTATGCGCTGGGCAAATCGGTGTGACGTTACCACCTTGCACACAAAGGCAAGACTCACACCCGCTGCGGCGGTGTTTGCCCGGCCCTTAACCTAAAGTGATACTGATCCTGCGCTGACCAACAAATTCGCCGGAATCATTACCCTCTCAGGCGTCGATCACGGCGGTTTCGGCTGTCTGCTCACTTTATAGAATACTATTGACCGCATCGGAATTTGATTCAAGCCTCGAGCGCCGCCCGCTCGGCGCCTCCCAGCGGATTACAGGCCTTGCGTGGGGCAAGGCGCGCTGAGAATTGAAGGAAGCGCATGGAAATCGTGTATTGGATCGGTGCCCTCGCCAATGGTCTCCTTGCAACCGGCACCGCCCTACACGCTTTGCTCAACAAACACGAATCGGCGGCGGCATTTGGCTGGATTGCCGTATCCTTGCTGTTTCCCATCATCGGACCGCTGCTCTACTTTCTCTTCGGCATTAACCGCATCCACATGCGTGCCCGGGCGTTACGCGCCGAACAAAAGCCGCTGCACCACGGCACCGCGGAACTCGAACGCAGCAACCCGGTGCCGCCTGAATTCTCACAACAGGCGCGAATCTCCCGCGCTGTCACCGGATTGCCGCTAATGCCGGGGAACCGCGTCGAGACGTTGCACAACGGCGAGAGCGCCTACCCGGCGATGCTGGATGCAATCGAGCGCGCGCAGCGTACGGTTTTCCTATCAACCTATATCTTCGAGAGCAACCGCACCGGGCGGAAGTTCGCGGATGCATTGGCACAGGCCGTCGTCCGTGGTGTAGATGTCCGCGTTCTGCTCGACGGCGCCGGCGAGTGGTACTCATTGCCGCGTATCCGGCCCATCTTGCACCGGTGTGGGGTTCGAGTCGCCGTCTTCCTGCCGCCGCGGCTACTGCCACCACGCCTGCTACTCAACTTGCGCAATCACCGCAAAATCCTCGCCATCGACGGTGAGATCGCCTTCATCGGCGGGATGAACATCGGTGATCGGCACCTGATTCATCGCTACGACGGCCGACGCGGGATCACGGATATGCACTTCCGCATCGAAGGTCCGGTGGCCCGCCAAATCGAGTCCGTCTTTCTAAGCGATTGGCTGTTCACCACGGGTGATCCTCGGCTGCCCGAACACCCGCCGGCCACTATGGCGGGCAACGCTTTCTGCCGGGCCATCATCGACGGCACCAACGAGAGCCTCAATCGGCTGTCCATGGTATTGGTGGAGGCCATCGCCGCGGCTCGTCACCGTATCGCGATCATGACTCCCTATTTCCTGCCGCCGCGTGAGCTGATCGCCGCCCTACAGGCCGCCGCCATTCGGGGAATCCGAGTGGATATTGTATTGCCGGAGCAAAACAACCTACCCTTCATGCATTGGGCGACTCGGAATATGCTCTGGCAATTGATCAATTGGGGCGTGCACGTCTACTACCGCCCCCCGCCCTTTAGCCATACCAAACTGTTCGTGGTCGATGGCTATTATGCGCAGCTGGGCTCGGCTAACCTGGATCCACGCAGCCTATATTTGAATTTCGAGCTGGTAGTGGAAGTCTACGATCCGACCATCGGCGGTGGGCTTACCTATCATGCCGATCAGGTTCGCCTAGGCAGCCGCGAGGTCACATTGCGGGAGCTCGATCAACGATCTTTCCCGGCCCGCGTACGGGATGCGTTCTGCTGGCTGTTCATGCCGCATCTGTGAGACGGCCGCAGAATCAGAGCCAAGCAAACGGGGGCATAGACCCTGGCCGTTCAAGCATCACCACTGCCATGGACCGGCGTGCGGCGCCGGCGCGCGAACTCCAGCATTCGGCCCAGCGAGACCCGCGCCCGCGCGGCGATGACCGGCTCGACGAAGATCTCATTGTCCAGGCGCTCCAGAGCCCCAGCTAAAGTATGCAGCCCGTTCATCGCCATCCAGGGGCAGTGCGCGCAGCTCTGGCAGGTTGCGCTCTTGCCCGCGGTTGGAGCCTCCAACAGAGTCTTCTCCGGTGCCGCCGCGCGCATTTTGTGGAAAATGCCGTTGTCCGTGGCGACGATGAATATCGGCGCCGGCATCTCTACGACTGCCTCGAGCAGCTGTGAGGTCGAACCAACCCGATCGGCCTGCGCGATCACGGCGGCCGGCGATTCGGGATGCACCAGCACCTTGGCTTGTGGGTATTGCGCCCGCAGCTGCTGCAGCTCCCGCGCCTTGAACTCCTCGTGGACGATGCAGGCACCGTCCCAGAGCAACATATCGGCACCGGTCTGGCCGCGTATGTAGTCACCGAGGTGGCGATCCGGCGCCCAGAGAATTTTCTTTCCCAAAGCATGCAGATGGCGAACGACATCGACGGCGATGCTCGAAGTCACCACCCAGTCGGCACGGGCCTTGACAGCGGCGCTGGTATTGGCATAGACCACCACTGTGCGCTCGGGATGCTGATCGCAGAAAGCGGCGAACTCATCAGGCGGACAACCGACATCGAGCGAGCAGGTGGCCGCCAACTCAGGCATGATCACCCGCTTCTCGGGAGTCAGGATCTTAGCCGTCTCCCCCATGAAGCGAACCCCCGCCACCACCAGGGTCTCAGCCGGGTGCTCGGCGCCGAAGCGGGCCATATCGAGAGAATCGGAGATATGCCCGCCGGTCGCATCGGCGAGGATCTGAATCTCGGGCGCGGTGTAATAATGGGCGACGAGCACCGCATTGCGCTCTCGTAACAGCGTGCGGATACGCTCCGTCAGCGCCTCACGCTCCGCCGGCACAAGCTCTTCGTCCGCCTCGAAGGCGCGTTTGCGCAGATAACGAACCGCCTGCTCCTGCGGCACCGCCTGCGAGTGTGTCATATCGCTTTCGACCTCCGTGGCGATCCGATACGAAGCACCGGATCGCGAACCTTGTTTAATGGACTGCGCCCGATAAGGCGGACTGGTTGGTACCCGCCGGGTCGATGCATCTCATCGGTTGCCTCGATGCGGCCCAGCGAATTAAACCGCTTGCGGAAATTGCGTTTATCCAGCGATTCGTCGAATACCGGCAAGCGGCACCCGCTGGGGTCGGCTGAAATTGCCCCGCCGAAGCATTCCTGCTTACGACACGATCACGGAAGAATCGAACTTCACCGCCGAAGGGCGCGCTCATGCCACGGTAATGGTATTGGCATGATCGAAAGTCAATCCCGGGGAATTACGAGCCGCCGGCCACCGCCTGCCAAACCATCACTCAGTGCAACGGCCAGCCACGCTTGGCCGAGGCACCGATCCGTCGGTCCATAGTGGCTGTCAATGCTACACACAGGCATCCGCTTTTATGGCATTGACGCGTGTCCTTTTTCGACCGCTGCGGCGCCTCTATTCCGTTCCCGGTTATTACGGCGCTTTCGCTAAAGCGGCCTATGTGGAAATATCCGGCCGCCCCTGGTGGCGGCCGCTATAATTTCGATGTAACCACGTCATATAATGTCGTTGATTTCGGGCACCGCCCCGCGAGCGGCGTGCATCCTAGGCATTCCCATCTCCCGGATCGTCTCGGCCAGCTGCTCCGCAAGCTGAGCACCTGCCTTCCGGCCAAGCTCAATCGGTTCGGGGGGTGGGCTTTGGCCTCCACCGAGTATTGACTGACCACGTTGGAATAGGCCGGTACATCGGCCGGCATGACGGCGAAGTCGTAAACAAATAGGTGCTTGGGCCCCGTACCTTGTTTCATAAATACAGTTACATATTATTGAATTCCATGCCCACATGGCGCAAGCTCGGTGGTCAAAGGGCCGAGCATGCCGAGAGTCAGTCAGCCGTATCGTATTGTGCTCTTCGAGGCGGGAAAGCGGGAGCTGCGCCGCCGAGCCACCCGATATACGTTGCCGTATTACCAGGTGGCCCGGGCCAAGATGATCCGGCTCGCCGCGCAGGGGCTGAGCAATTGAGGAGATCGCCGCGCGCCTTGACACGCGTCGGGAGCTCGTCAGCCAATGGCGCAAGCGCTTCTTTGAGCAACGCTTGGGGGCTGGCGGAACGCCCTCGCCTTGGCCGCCCCCGGCGGTTTCCCTGCCAGAGGTCATTGGGTCGATCAAGGTCCTGGCCTGTGAGCTGCCGAGCATCTGCCACGCCCTCTGTCGCGATGGAGTGTGAGCGAGTTCACGCGCGAGGTGCATTACGAGAATCTGGTGCTGGTTCACGGACCGGTGCACGCCAGCTGGCTCAATCAGATCGAGATCTACTTCTCGGTAGCCGGCCGGTCGCAAGCTCATAGCCAGACCGGCGACGTCCCTCAGGGGTTTCCTCCGCACTTAAAGCAGGCTCACTGCCGCGGCGGCGGCTCGGCGGGCTTCCAGGCAAGGCCGAGCGCCTCGACACCGGCCTTGAGCTCCTGCATGGCCGCGTCAACGGCGGCGAGAGAACCACGCACGCCGAGCTCGAGTTCGTAGCGCCCGGGGTGGGTAGCCGGCAGGCACGACAGGCGCAGCTCGGGATGGCATGCCACGAAGGCCTCCATGAGCGGGATCACATCGCTCTCGCGAGCGTTGAGCAGGGTGATCGCTTGCTCGGTTCGCGCGCCTGGCGCATGCAAAGGCGCATAGACTGTGTCCAGTACCCATTCGATCATCGGCCACGCCATGTTCGGAAAGCCGGGCACGAAATAGTGCTCGTATATGGAAAAACCCGGTACCCGGTTCACCGGGTTAGGGATGATTTCGGAGCCCTCCGGAAACTCGACCAGCCGCAAACGCTGACTCGGTGTGACCGGCTGCCCGAAGCGTGCCTCTAGCTCGCGCACGCCGTCCGGATGCCGTTTAAGCCCGACTCCAAGCGCGGCCGCCGCGCTCATGCGCGTGCGATCATCCGGCGTTGCACCGATGCCGCCACAGCTGAAAACGATGTTCCCGCTGGCAAAGCTCTCGCGCAATGCTCGGGTCGCCAGATCCGCCTCATCACCTACGAAACGACACCAGGAGAGCTCAAGACCACGAGCCGCCAACAGCTCGATGAGCTTGGCCAAATGCTTGTCTTGGCGCTTACCGGAGAGCAGTTCATCGCCGATCACGATCAAACCGAAGCGGCGCTCACTCATGGTCAGCCCCCGCGTGTGCCACCGCAATGGGCCGATAATTCGGCTCGAGCATCCAGCCACCCAGCGTGCGCCTGCGCATCATATCAGGCGAACGATCAAGGTGCCGCAGTAGCCGCCAGCATCGCACATAGTTCCTGCAAGCCTCGGCATTCGAGATAGGATACGCGCTCCAGGTTGCTGGGCCAGCCCGCGGCGTGACGGTTGAGCCATACCGCCTGCAGCCCGTTGCGCGCTGCACCGATGACGTCGCTCTCGGGGTCATCGCCGATGTGAACCACCTGTCGGGCCGGAACACCGGAGCGCTCGCCGACGACATCGAATATGAGATGGGATGGCTTGGAAGCGCCCACCTCGACGGCCGAGACGACAAAATCGAAATAACGTTCCAGGCGCAGCCGCCGGACATCGGCATTGCCGTTGGTCACGGCCCCGATGGGAAAACGGCCGTGCAAAGCCTCCAACGCGGGGATGGTATCATCGTACAATACAACTTCGTGGCGGGCTTCCCAAAACTCCGTGTACGTATCCGCCACCAGCGCGTCGAGCTCACGGCCGCGGTAGCCGAGCGTCGCACCGGCCGTTCGAAACACCGCTTTGCGCAGCGCGGTCACATTGTGGCGCAAATACGCGCTTTCTGCAGCCAAATGCCGGTGCAGATCGCGTAGCGCCTGTACTCCGAACCGTGCCCCAACCTCCGGGTAGCGGGCGGCGAGGAAGCGCTGAGCCCGCTCTTCCGCCTGCTCGATTACCCCGGTGAGATCCCAAAGCGTGAAATCAAGATCGAAGGTAACCGCCTTTACCGCGGCGCCGAACCGCATACGCTCAATCATGCCTCCTCGCCCGCGATCCGCCGCCACACGCAAGAGCCGCCAACCGCCCGATCCAGTTCGTCCAGCCATTGCCGATGCTCGGCCTGCTCCGCCGGACTGGCCCGCACCACCGGCAATCGGGGCCGCGCCGGGTCGAGCCGGCGTATCCCTCCCGCGAGCGCCGGATCAGCGGATAGCCCGGCGCCTGTCTCCAACGACAGCGCGGTCTGCCCGCCGGTCATGGCCAAGTAGACCTCGGCCAGCAATTGGGCGTCGAGCAGCGCTCCGTGCAGACTCCGCTGCGCGTTGTCAACGGCATACCGGGCGCAGAGTGCATCTAGGCTATTACGCTGGCCCGGGTGGCGTTCGCGCGCGAGCGCCAGTGTGTCCGTGACCTGGCAGTAATCGGTCAGCCGCCCCCAACTACCGGCCAGGCGGCTGAACTCATGGTCGAGGAAGCCGACATCGAAGGGCGCATTATGAATGATCAGCTCCGCATCCCGGATGAACTCGATAAACTCCGTAGCGATGTCGCAAAAACGCGGCTTGTCGGTGAGAAATTCGTTGGTGATCCCATGCACTTCGATCGCACCCGGTTCCACTTCCCGGTCGGGGTTGAGGTAGTGATGAAAGGTACGTCCGGTCGCCCGGCGGTAACACAGCTCGTAGCAGCCGATTTCGATAATCCGGTGACCATCCGCCGGCTCCAGCCCTGTCGTTTCCGTATCCAGCACAATCTGGCGCATCGATCGATTCACTCCCGCGGGTTCAGCGCCTTGCCAGCATTTCGTCGATGCCTTGGTTGGCCAAACGATCGGCTTGTTCGTTCCCGGGATGGCCGTCGTGTCCCCGAACCCACCGCCACTCGACTTCATGACGCGCGGCCAAGGTATCCAGGCGCTGCCATAAATCGGCGTTCTTCACAGGCTTGCGCTCCGCGGTGCGCCAGCCGCGGCGCTTCCAATTGGGCAGCCATTCGGTGATTCCGCGACGCAGATACTGTGAGTCGGTGGTCAACACCACCCGACACGGTCGCTTCAAACTCTCCAGCGCTTGAATCGCAGCGGTCAACTCCATGCGGTTGTTGGTAGTCTGCGCCGCGCCACCATGCAGGCTCTTCTCGTGCCCACCGTAACGCAGCACAACCCCCCAGCCGCCGGGCCCTGGATTGCCGCGGCAAGCGCCGTCGGTATAGATCTCAACCGGCGCCATTCACTCGACTCCTGGCGCTCGGCTGCCCCAAACCACTCGGCACTACTGCCAGGCGTGGTCGGCTTACCGGCTGGGCAGGAATCATGCCGACCACGCGCTTATGGCCGACCGTCAGATGAATGCCACCGAGCCAACGCAGATAGCGCGGCCCGACTTCTTCGAGCCGGCGCAGCCGTCCGAGCATGGCGCGGTTATTCAGTGGGGGGCGGAAATACAGCCGCTCCCGGCACTCGATTTTCAGTCCCAGCAGCGTCATCCAATCCTCGATGCGCGCTTGCGAGCGATAACGCCCCGACCAAGGCGGACCGCAGCAGCGGCGCCTGGTGAACAGGTAGCGCAATCCCCATAGACTAAACGGATTGAACCCCAAAACCAGCAAATGGCCTTCCGGGCTCAGTACCCGTTCGGCTTCGCGCAGGATCTGATGCGGCTTATCGCTGAATTCCAGCTGGTGGATGAGCACGACCACGTCCATGGTTTCGTTCTGGAACGGCAGTTCGACCGGCGATGCAGCGATATCCACCGGTCCGCCCGGCCAGTTTTCCAACACCCATTGGCGCGCACCGCAGAACAATGCCGGGCGTTGTCCACCGCCGAAACCGCCCACCTGCAACACACGGCGAGCATAGAGACAAGCCAATCGCTGACTGAGCAGCCGGCATTCGGCCTCGACCACGGAGTAGCCCAAGGGAGTACAGAACCACTCGTGAATGCCTTTCATAGTGCACAAAAACTCAATCAGATGTTGCAAACAACACGGGAGCGTTCAGGATACCGCGCTCGGCGATTGCCGTCAGCCGCTATTCCACTCACCGGGTCCGACTCCTTAACTGGTAATCATGGCAGCCCGTTTCACCACTGGGACGGCCGGCTCGGAAGCCTGTGCGAGCCTGTTCCGCCAGCCTGCATGAGCCGGTTCGGGTTTATTCCATTCCGGAAACTCGTTACCATTGGAGGCTATGATAGATCCAGCCTTTCCCCTTAGAGCTTTTCGCGATAACTATATTTGGGCGCTGCACGATACGCAGAAACGGCGTGTCTGCGTGGTCGATCCGGGCGATCCAGATCCTGTCCTGCGCTTTCTGAAACAGGAAGAGCTCGAGCTCACCGGCATCCTTGCAACGCACCACCACGCGGACCACGTCGGGGGAATAGCACGGCTTGTGAAAGAGCATCCGGTACCCGTCTACGGCCCCGCCAAGGAGCGTATCCCGGAACTGACCCATCCGCTCGGCGAGGGCGACAAGGTGCGCTTAGAGGCACAGAATCTCGAGTTCGAGGTCTTGGAAGTGCCAGGCCATACCGCTGGGCACATTGCCTATGTGGGGCATCAGATGCTGTTTTGCGGCGATACGCTGTTCGCGGCGGGTTGTGGCCGGATCTTCGAAGGCACCGCGGAGCAGATGTACGCCTCCTTGTGCAAGCTCGCCGAGTTCGATAATCGAACACGAGTCTATTGTGCGCACGAATACACCCTGAA
>JAGFJL010000045.1 GCA_024102725.1 Nitrococcus mobilis | reverse complement strand
TTGTTGATGTAGAGGATGGCGTTGACGAGGGTGCGCTTGGGATGGATCGGAACAGCGCCGCGTTTGTCTTTGGGTTCAAAGTGGTGCGCGATGAGCTGCCATTGTTCGTCGGAGAGGTCACTGTCGTGCACGAGCTGATCTCTTGTGTGAGATTTATAATATATTTATATGATAAATAGCAGCGTTTTAACAAGACAGCTTCTAACCACATCCACCTGCTCTTGACGCCGGGTATCAGTGGATCGATTAGCCGGTTGTTCCAGGAATGCGGGCGTCAGTACGTCGGTTACATCAACCGGACCTATCGTCGGCGAGGAACTTTGTGGGAGGGACGACACAAGGGGATGATCGTAGAAACAGAGACTTATTTGCTCACTTGTATGCGCTACATTGAGTTGAACCCGGTGCGAGCGGGCATGGTTGCACAACCCCACCATTACCGCTGGTCGAGTTATGCATGCCAATGCATTGGGCGAGGGCAACTGGGTTGTGAGTCCGCACGTGGAGTACCTGCGCTTGGGGCATACGCCAGGGCAACGGCGGGAAGCCTATCGGGCCTTGTTCGATGCCGAGCTGGCTGTGGAGGAGTTGGACCGGATCAGAAATTGCTCGCGTTCAGGCACACCGATGGGAACTAAGCGCTTCAAAGAGCACATTGATGAGGCGCTGAATAGAAAAGTGGGCTGGGAAAAACGCGGCAGACCGGTAAACGCTTCAGGGGTCGATCGGCCCTCATAGTATTGTTGCTAGCTATCCTCACGCATAAACGGTGCAATCGTCAGGGCGCTGACAACTGACGATATGTTCCGAACGGTGTACGAATGCCCGTGTGGCGTTAAACTATCTCAATCATGATTCGCCTATCCACCAAGAGCCGGTATGCCGTGAGCGCGCTCATGCATTTGGCTATCCATAATCAAGCGGGTCCGGTGCCGCTCGCCGAGATCTCGGTCTGCCAAGGAATATCCATGTCCTATGTGGAGCAGATCATCAGCCGCTTGCGACGCGCGGGTCTGGTCCAAGGCACGCCGGGGCCGGGTGGTGGCTATCGACTCGGCCGTTCCCCGGAGCACATTTCTGTGGGGGAAGTGATCGCGCTCATGGAGGATGGCCGTGGTGGGCGCCAGTACACATCGGCGCTCGACCGGATCGTTTGGAGCCGGTTGACTCGGCGAATCGATGTCTTTCTGCGTGGCGTGACTCTGGCCGATTTCGTGCAGCGGCCGCAGATTCGCGCGGCGCTTGCCCGGCAGTATTCCGGTGGGAGATGGCGCTGTGACGTGTGCGGTGCACTCGCCACACGCCGCCGCTGTGCGGGCGCTCCAGTGGCCGGGGTGCGATGACCTACGTCGTTACGGAGCGCTGCATCCGCTGCAAGTATACTGACTGCGTGGAGGTCTGTCCGGTGGACTGCTTTCATGAGGGCCGCAACTTCCTCGTGATCGATCCCGAGCAATGTATCGACTGTGCCCTTTGCGTGCCGGAATGCCCAGCAGAGGCGATCTATGCCGATGACCGCCTGCCTGCGGGGCAGGAGCGGTTTCTCGAGCTCAATGCGCGGCTCGCGCGCGGTTGGCCGGTCATCGCCCGGCGCAAACCGCCCCCTGCCGATGCCGAGGAGTGGCGCGAGGTGACGGATAAGCTGCGCTATCTGGAGGAGCGTTGAGTCAACCGGCCGTGGGGCTGTCCGATAGGCCGTAGCGGCGCCGGACGTACGCCTCGACGATCGCTTTGAACTCCTCGGCAATGTTGTCTCCGCGCAAGGTAACGGTTTTTTCGCCATCCTCGTAGACGGGCGCGACAGCTTTCTCGCCAGTCCCGGGAAGGCTGATGCCGAGGTTCGCATGGCGGCTCTCGCCGGGTCCGTTGACCACGCAGCCCATCACGGCGAGGGTCATCTGCTCCACGCCGGGGTATTCACGCCGCCACTGCGGCATGCGCTCACGCACATGGCGCTGAATATCGGCCGCTAGGCTCTGGAAGAAGGTGCTGGTGGTACGCCCGCAACCGGGGCAGGCAGTTACCAGTGGGGTAAAGGCGCGCAGCCCCATGGTCTGTAGGATCTCTTGGGCTACGATGACCTCGCGGGTGCGGGATTCGCCGGGTTGCGGTGTGAGCGAGATGCGCACGGTATCGCCGATGCCTTCCTGCAGCAACAACGCCAGTGCGGCCGTGGAGGCCACGATGCCCTTGGATCCCATACCCGCCTCGGTGAGGCCGAGGTGCAATGCGAAATCGCAGCGACTCGCCAGATCACGGTAGACGGTGACCAGGTCCTGCACTCCACTTACCTTGCAGGATAGAATGATCCGCTCGTGCGGTAATCCTAAGGCTTCGGCCTTCTCGGCGCTGTCCAGGGCGGAGCGTACCAAAGCGGTTTTCATGACCACGGCGGGACCTTGGGGGGCGGCGCGACGGGCGTTATCGTCCATCATACGGGCCAGTAAATCCTGATCCAGGCTGCCCCAGTTCACGCCGATACGAATGGGTTTGTCGTAGTCCTTCGCAATTTCGATCATGGTTGCGAATTGAGAATCGCGCCGGCTACCCTTGCCTACGTTGCCGGGGTTGATCCGAAACTTCGCCAGCGCCTCGGCACAGCTCGGATAGCGGGTGAGCAGCTTGTGCCCGTTGAAATGGAAATCTCCGATCAGAGGAACGTGGATGCCCATATCGTCGAGCCGCTCGCGGATGCCGGGGACCGCCGCGGCGGCGTCTTCGGTATTCACCGTGATGCGCACCAGTTCAGAGCCGGCCCGCGCCAGATCCGCAACCTGGATCGCGGTGGCGACTTCATCGGCGGTGTCCGTATTGGTCATCGATTGGACGACCAGCGGGGCATCGCCACCGACGATGACCCCGCCGATGTTCACGGGTACGCTGAGGCGGCGCTGATAGGCAGGGATTTCGGTCATAATGCTGTCCGGCTGATAGTTGGATTGGCGAGCGTCGCATAATGCCGGACTATGATAATCCATCCCGCGTTTGTGTTCACGACGGCGCGCTGCCGAGGCCGCGCCGGCTTGTAGGAGCGTTGCAATGATCGATGTCTATAGCTGGTCCACACCAAACGGCCATAAAGTGCACATCGCACTCGAGGAGTTGGCCTTGGACTACCGCATCCATCCGGTGAACATCGGCAAGGGCGATCAGTTCGAGGCGGAGTTCCTGCGCATCAGTCCCAACAACAAAATTCCGGCTATAGTGGACCGGCAGGGACCCGGCGATGAACCGTTTTCTCTGTTCGAGTCCGGGGCGATCCTGATCTACTTGGCCGAAAAGACCGGGCGGCTGCTGCCAAGGCAGCCACGGGGGCGTTATCGTACGCTCGAGTGGCTGATGTTTCAGATGGGTAATCTAGGACCCATGTTGGGCCAGGCGCACCATTTTCGCCAGTATGCCCCGGAGCGGATCGATTATGCGATCAACCGCTATACCAACGAGACCACCCGGCTCTACCGGGTGTTGGACCAGCGGCTCGGGGAGGAGACGTTTCTGGCGGGCCCGGAGTACACCATCGCCGATATCGCCGTATTTCCGTGGATTCGCCCCTACGAGCGGCAGGGTCAGGATTTGAGTGAGCATCCGAACCTGAAGCGTTGGTTCGATATCATCGCGCAGCGCCCGGCGGTGGAGCGGGGCTTGGGCGTGCTCGCTGCTCGCGAGCAGAAAAGTTTCGATGAGGAAGCCAAGCAGGTGCTCTTCGGTGAGCGCCAATACCAGCGCCACTGAAGCCGGGCGGTTGGCTGGCCGGACGAGCAAGTGATGGTCGGTATGCAGCAACTGCTTACGTTGATGGCACGGCTGCGGGATCCCGACGAGGGCTGTCCCTGGGATCTTGAGCAAGATTTCAGGAGTATTGTGCCGCATACGCTGGAGGAGGCCTACGAGGTCGCTCAGACCATTGAATCCGGCGAGCTGACAGAGCTGTGTGATGAACTCGGAGATCTCCTGTTTCAGGTGGTCTTCTATGCCCAACTCGCGCAAGAGCGCGGTGCTTTTGACTTCGAGGATGTCGTGGCCGCGATCGCGGATAAGATCGTGCGTCGCCATCCCCACGTGTTCCGTACCGCCGCGCGGCCGAATGCGGCGGAGCAGCACCGGGGTTGGGAGACGATCAAAGCCGAGGAGCGGCGCGCCAAGCAAACGGACGGGGCCGTGCCGCCGAGCGCTCTGGATGGCGTCGCGCGTGCTCTGCCGGCATTGCCGCGTGCAGTCAAGCTGCAGCGGCGTGCGGCCCGAGTCGGGTTTGATTGGGATGCACCGCAACCGGTTCTGGAGAAGATTCGCGAGGAGCTCGCCGAGCTCGAGGTCGAGCTCAAGGCCGGGGCTGGGCAGGATCGGCTGGAGGACGAGCTCGGTGATGTTCTGTTTGCCTGTGCCAACCTCGCCCGTCACCTGCAGGTGGATGCCGAGGCGGCCTTGCGGCACACCAACGCCAAGTTCGAGCGGCGCTTCCGGCGGCTGGAAGCGATCCTGCGCGAGGCGGGCCATGATGCGACAGGCGCCGATCTTGAGACGCTAGAGTCCGCTTGGCAGCAGGCTAAACGGGAAGAACCGAAGCGCTGATCGATCGTCTCCGGGCCAGGCGGGGGCTTATTGAAATCCGATGATTTAATCCTAACCTCAAATCAAGAAGCCGATGGGCGAGGCAATCGCCTGCTGACGCATTCCAATGGTTCTGCAAGGGAGATACCTATTATGAGCTTGGCCGCCAAAACCTGCTTACCCTGTAAGGGCGGCGTCGATCCCCTGTCCCGTGCCGATGCCGAGCGCTACCTCAGTGAAATTCCCGGCTGGCAGCTATCCGAGGATGGGCGCCGTATACATCGCGAGTATAAGTTTAAAAATTTCGTTCAAGCGCTTGCATTTGTTAATAAAGTTGGTGAATTGGCCGAGCGGGAAGCCCACCATCCCGAGATCCGGTTTGGGTGGGGGCATGCGCAAGTCGAGCTTTGGACCCATAAGATCAACGGCCTGCATGAGAACGATTTCATCGTCGCCGCGAAAATCGATCAGGCGGACTGAATTTGGTTAGTCTTGTTGCGTCGGTGCGGTAGGGCGTTCCCAAATACCAGAGCGCCCGCCGCTTTTATGCAATAGCTGCACCTCGCCGATGACCATGCCGCGATCGAGGCCTTTGCACATATCGTAGATTGTGAGCAGCGCGATTTGCACCGCTGTGAGGGCTTCCATTTCCACGCCGGTGCGTTCGACGGTTTCGGTACGCGCTTGGCAATGGACAGCGGGCGGATCTTCTTGCAGGCTCAGCTCGACGTCGATGTGGGTAAGGGCAATGGGATGGCATAGCGGCACCAGTTCCCAGGTGCGTTTCGCCGCCATGATTCCGGCAACGCGGGCGGTACCGAGCGCGTCCCCCTTGCGCAGGTCCCCGGCGCGCAGCTTCGTCAGCGTATTCGCTGCCATGTGAATCTGTCCTTCGGCGATGGCAATGCGGTGGGTACGCGCTTTGGCGCCCACGTCGACGATATGGGCCTCGCCCCGGGTATTTAGATGGGTAAGTTCGGTCATGTTTTTCCTCCGTTGTTGGTGAAAACCGTAGGCGGCTCGCCGGGCCGGAGCCGCTCGCGCTCAAATACGTATTCCTGATGCTTGCGCCTCCGATCGGCTCGGTTGGGTGCGGTGTCGGCATTGCACGATGTTACCGAAACAGCTCTTCGAGGGCGGCGATCTTATCAAGCGAATCGGGGTTGGCGAGTGCCGCTCGATTGGCGATCTTCTCGCCGCGCAACAGCTTGGCGACGGCGAGCTCGACTTTTTTGCCGCTGCGCGTATAGGGGATCTCGTCGAGTTGAATGATTTTTGCCGGTACATGCCGCGGACTGGCCTGTTCGCGGATGCGTTGGCGTATCCTGTGCTTGAGCTCGTCGCTGAGTGCATGGCCTTCATTGAGTACGACCATCAAGATCACACGCACGTCGCCTTGCCAGGGTTGTCCTACGACGAGGCTATCGGCGATTTCCGGGATTGTCTCCACCGGCCGATAAATTTCTGCGGTTCCGATGCGCACACCGCCTGGGTTGAGCGTGGCATCGCAGCGGCCATGGATCGTCGAGCCGCCGTGCGGATAGAAGGTGATGTAATCACCCTGGGCCCAGACCCCTGGGTACGTCGCGAAGTAGGCTCTGCGATAGCGGCCCATAGCGGGATCGTTCCAGAACTTGACCGGCATGCTGGGTGCCGGTTGGGTGCATACGAGCTCGCCGGGTTCGCCTACTATCTCATGGCCGGCCGGATCAAAGGCCTTGACGTCCATACCCAGCATCTTGCATTGGATCTCGCCGCGGCGAACCGGCAAGGTTGGGCTGGTGCCCACGAAACAGGAGACGATATCGGTTCCTCCGGAAATCGAGCCGAGCAGCACATCGGCCTTGATTGCTTGGTAGACGTAATCGAAGTCCTCAGGCAGCAGCGGTGAGCCTGTGGAGAAGATTACTCGGAGGCGTTCGAGATCGTGCGTCTGCCCGGGTCGTAAGCCGGCATTGCGGCAACTACCTAGGAACTTGGCGCTGGTGCCGAAATGGGTGATTCGCTCGCGCTCGGCGAGCATCCAAAGAACATCCAAGTCGGGATAGCTCGGCGAGCCGTCGAAGAGAATCAGCTTCGCCCCGGTTAGCAGCCCCGAGACAAGCCAGTTCCACATCATCCAGCCGGTGGTTGTGTAATAGAACAACCTGTCACGCGGCCCGATGTCACCCTGCAGCAACAGCTCCTTGCTGTGCTGCAGCAAAGTCCCGCCGGCGCCGTGGACGAGGCATTTCGGCGCTCCCGTAGTGCCCGAGGAATAGAGGATATAGAGCGGATGATCGAAAGGCAGCTGCGCAAAGGTGAGGCGATGACCTCGGCCTGCGGCCAAGGCATCCTCCCAGCGCACGTGTTTCGATTCTTCCGGGCAAGGTGCATCGGGCAGATTGTTGATCAATACTACTGTTTCGACCGAGGCCATTCGCCGTTGCAGGGTTCGCACCTGATCCATGCGGGTGAAGGACTTGCCAGCGTAACGATAGCCGTTGTCGGCCACTAGGAGCTTCGGCTCGATCTGTCCGAAGCGATCCAAAATGCCGTTGACTCCGAACTCTGGTGAAACGGACGACCAGACTGCGCCGATGCTGGTAGTGGCCAGCATGGCGATCAACGCCTCGGGGGTGTTGGCAACGATGCCCGCGACCCGATCCCCTGGCCGCACGCCTTGTTGCAGCAGAAAGCCTTGGCAGACGCCGACCGCGTCACACAGCGCACCATAGCTCAGTTGTCGGCGCGGTCGGGATTCGGATACCGCCGTAATCGCGGCCTTGTCGGGGTCGCCGTGCAGCGCCTCGCGCAATAGATTTTCGGCGAAATTCAGCTGTGCTCCAGGGAACCACACGGCTCCGGGCATGTCGCGCTTGCCAAGCACCTGGCTGTGGCGTTGGCTAGCGATGACGCCAGTATACTCCCAGATGCTTTCCCAGAAGGTTTCAAGGTGGTGCACGGACCACTGGTGCAACGCTTGATAATCTTGGAAGGGCCCATGGCCGCGCGCCTCGAGCCAATGTTGGTAGTGCGCCATATTGCTGTGCTGGAGATCGCGCGCCGTAGATTGTCTGAGAATCGGGGCATCCGCGCTCATGGCTAGCTCTCGATCACGGAAGTCGTGCGCAGTAGGTTTGCTGGCGCTGCAATGGGGTGGCTCAGGAGCCGATCGGTGATTTGGCACAACTGAGTATAACAGACCCACCGTTGGCTTAATGGCGCTGCTTGGAAGCACTTTGAGGGCAGGGCAACGTTTCTGTGAACACGGGCTGTGGCGCGTTTTCACAATACGGTTTGCAAGGCCTGCCCAAGCCGTGGCAGAGAGTCTAAAGCCGCTGTTCGATTTGTTGGCGAAAGCGCACGAGCCGCGCCGTGTTCGCCCCGAAATCCACGATCCCGACTCGGGAGGCCGAGCGCAGATACAGCGCGCTGCCACCGTCTTCGGTCGTCTTTACCCAGACCTCGACATCGTCTTTGAAACGCCATAGCGGCGTAGCCGCTACCGCATGCAGGTGGCGATGTTTCGAGTCGATGTTCCGAATTTCCCAGTCGTTGGCGCGTGCCGCCGCAATGGCGGCTTCGAGCACGGTTTGGGCCGGGCGGCGGTAAACGTGTAGCCGTCGTTCCGGGTAGGCCGACATGGGCTCGGTTTGGGCGACGTGGCGAGTGAGGTAGGTGCTCAGCCGCGCCAACAGTCCGGGACTCGAGGTCAGCGGTGGGTGATTGTAGGCAATGACCGCGAGCGCTGCGACCACCCCGACTAGAGGAAGGCCCAGTAGTAACCGGATCAGATGCTGCATAGTTTGCCAAGGGCTTCGGTTACCACTCGATGGGCTGGCCGTGCTTTAGGAATACGCCACTCGGGCCTGCGTCGGGTAGTGTTACTGCCTCGACCACCCATTCAGCCGCCTCGGCCGGGCTGTAGGTAGCCTGCGTGCCGCCCATTCGGGTTCGCACCCAGCCGGGATCCACTGAGTTGATCTTGATGTTCTCCGCTTCGAGTTCTGCGGCAACCAAGCAGGTGATTACGTTGAGCATCGCTTTGGACATCCGGTAAGCCGGGAAGCCGCGCGCCATATGAGCGAGCTGGCCATAGCCCGAGGAGATGTTGACGATACGTCCGTAGCCGTGGCGCCGCATCAGCGGCATGATCGTTTGGATTAGGCGCAACGCTCCAAAGGCATTGGTTTGCAGATTTTCATGCAGTAATTCCAACGGCATCTCGAATACGTTCGGTGCGCTGCGAGCACCGTGGGCGATCGCCCGTTCGGGGAAAATGCCGGCGTTGTTGACCAACGCGTCGAGCCGGCCGAAGGCATTATCCAGGAACTCGGCAAGACGCTGCACGCTGTCGGCGCGGGTGACATCGAGTGGGTGGTAGCCAACATCCAGAGCCTCGCCCTGAAGCTTATCGGCCGCCGCTTTTCCTTGTACGGCATCGCGGCTGGTGAGCACGGCTTTGTAGCCGCGCCGCGCCAACTGCCGTGCGGTCTCGAAGCCAAGCCCCCGGTTGGCGCCGGTGATGACGGCAATGCGGCGGTTTTCAGTCATAGTTGCGGTACCGGGCCAAATTCAGATTGAAAGTAGTTGGCCCCTTCGGTGGGGTCAAGCGGGCTGCATGCCGTGAGGTGCTGCGCTCGCCCATCACACGCCCTCGCGCAGGTAATAGCTTTGAACTACCGTCAGATCATCCTCCAGCTCATAGATGAGCGGCTCGCCGGTGGGAATCTCCAGGCTAGTGATTGCCTCGTCGCTGATCGCATTCAAGTGCTTGATCAGGGCGCGCAGGCTGTTGCCGTGGGCGGAGACGAGTAGGGTTTGGTTATCGTGTAGCCGCGGTACGATGTTGGCTTCCCAATAAGGAAGCACCCTCTCTAGAGTGTCTTTCAGCGATTCGGTCGCAGGCAACCACTCCGGGCGCAGCCTGGCATAGCGTGGATCGAACCGGGGATGGCGCGGGTCATTCTCGGACATGGGTGGCGGGGGCGTGGCATAGCTGCGCCGCCAAATCTGCACCTGTTCGCTGCCGTATTCCTGGGCGGTTTCGGCCTTGTCCAAGCCGGTGAGCGCGCCATAATGGCGTTCATTGAGCCGCCAATCGTTGGTGATCGGAACCCACATCTGATCCAGCGCATCGAGCGTGATCCAAGTCGTGCGGATCGCTCGCTTCAGCACCGAGGTATAGACCCAATCAAAGCGAAAATCGTGCTGGGCAAGCAATCGTCCGGCCGCGTGTGCCTCATCCCGGCCCTGATCGCTCAAGTCGACATCTTGCCAGCCTGTGAATCGGTTCTCAAGATTCCAGCTACTCTGGCCATGCCTGAGCAGGACGAGCCTCTTCATCGGCAAGCAACTCCCTCGTTTATGGAAACGTTCTGGTTATTTTGGTCCCCGAACTCCGGGGGATTGTCTGACAAGTGTTCTCCTGCACGGGCAGGGCACGCGAGCATGGTTGCATGATAGCAACTGTGGCAAGCGACCGTCTCACCTAACTTGGCCTTGGGCTGCATAATTTCCACGGTGGTAGAGCACATGGAGTATGCCGTCATCGTATCCTTTTCGTTCTGCCTACGTGGCCACAGCGACAGCGGTGCGCTCGGTTGTTCTTTTCATTTAGTAGGCCGCCTTGGGTTCGGATAAGGCCCATGTGGTTGTCAGTGCCCTGCTTCCTCCTGAGCTGGCAGCGGCCGCAGCAGTGCCCGAGCCGGAGCACCTTCTGCGCCGGCAAGGCGCAGCGGCAGGCAAATGAGCTCGTAGGGACCGGGTTTGACCGCCGATAAGTTGAGGCCTTCGATGATCCATATTCCCGCGCCCAACAGCGCACGGTGCACCTCGGCCCCTTCTTCGCTGCAGGGCCCTACCGATAAATAATCAACGCCGAGCAGGCGTATCCGCTGCCTGGCAAGCCAGCGGGCTGCCTCCAGGTTCAATGCCGTAAACCGGGGGTCGAACGCGCGTTTGGACCAGGGATGATCCGAATTGCGGGTCTTGAGCAACAGCCGCTCCCCAATTTGGATACCGGCTGATTCGAGCATGTGCCGCGAGATCGGACCCGGCGTTGCCATGGCCGCCACCCGCGCTGCCCCGATAATTGCCGTAAAGGGTACCGCATCCATGCTGGCGGTGCCCGGCAGGTAGTGGAGCGGTGCGTCCATGTGCGTGCCGGTGTGGGCACTCATCGACAGCTGCGTCAGGTTGGCCTCGTCACCGTGTTCGATGGCGTGAGTTCGCTGCACTTGCACGGCCGGATCACCTGGCCAGCGCACCATTCCGTCATGGATGGGCACGGAGATGTCGATCCAGTCAGCCGGTTCCACGATCTATTGCGGTCCTTGGCCGAGTTCGGGAGGGGGTGGTTTTGTGCGACACTCACAACCATAGCCGGAGTCGGCTGCCGCCGATAGTGGCGCACTGGCTCGGCCGGACGTGTACCGCGGTGATTGGCTACGCCAAGACCGCGGGCTGCGCCGCCGAGTGTACCGGTTAGAATGGTATCGGTTCATACTCGGGCTATAGGGAGCCTCCTTGCGGTGGCTACTGAAATCGAGCGCAAGTTTCTGGTGATCGCCGACGACTGGCAACGTGATGCCGATGCCGGTACGACTTACCGCCAGGGCTACCTCATCGGTTGCAGCACCTCCAGTGTACGCGTGCGCTTAGCCGGCGAGCAGGCCTGGCTCAATATCAAAAGCGGCACGATGACGGTCTCCCGGCGGGAATACGATTATCCGATTCCGGTTCGGGATGCCGTGGAAATGCTTGCTGAGCTCTGTCGCAAGCCCTTGATCGAGAAAGTGCGCTACCGTGTTCACGTAGGTGCGCATGTTTGGGAGGTGGACTGCTTCCAGGGCGAGAACGCGGGGTTGGTCGTCGCGGAAATAGAGCTTACGGATCCACAGGAGCGTTTCACGATTCCCTCCTGGGCTGGCCAGGAGGTATCGCATCAGCTGCGCTATTATAATGTTAACTTGGTGGACTATCCATACCGTGACTGGACAGAGGCGGAGCGAGCCGGGTTTTGAGGGCGCTGCACGCTGGATCCACATCAAACTCGGGATCCAGCGACTGCACCTGTACCAGGCGAACCGGTTGCTGAGCAGCTATCTCGTGTCAAGTGGCCGGAATGGGATGGGGGAGCAGCTGGGCAGCGGCTGTACGCCCCGCGGTTGGCATGTGATCCGTGCTCGTATCGGCGCGAATCAACCTCTGGGAGCCGTTTTTGTCGGTCGCCGGCCAACGGGCGAGATTTATTCGCAGGCGTTGGCAAATCGCTATCCGGGGCGCGACTGGATACTGACCCGCATTCTCTGGCTCAGTGGCCTCGAGCGGGGCTTCAACCGCTTGGGAGCGGTGGACAGCATGCGCCGTTTCATCTACATCCATGGCGCACCGGCTAACGCGCCCCTTGGCTTGCCCGCCTCCAAAGGTTGTATTCGCATGCGTAACGCGGATGTTATCGAGCTGTTCGAGGCCATACCGGTGCAGACTCGGGTTCTGATCGAGCGCTAGTGATTGCTTGACATGTAGCCTTGGCTTGCCGCGAAGTATCTTGTAAATACAAAAGGTCATACAGAGGGTAAGGAGGGGTCTGCTGGCGAATCATCGCGTTGATCACGCTCGCGAAGGACGCACGGCGAGCAAGGTTAGCCCCTGCCAGTTTGTCTTGTTGGAGTGAGGTCGAGTTGTTCCGACCAGGGTGTGGGCGGAACCTCAGGAGGGAATAGCCATATGCCTATCCAAGAGAATGCCGGTGGTATTTCACCGACGGACCTCGGCAAGCCTTACGGGCTGACGCCCCATCAAGTGAATGAGATCTTGGCCGACGCCCAGCTCCAAGTGCGACGCTCCGGGCAGTCGGGGTGGGTGCCTACGGCCACCGGCGCGGCGTTCGTCTTCGAACACTCGGCCAACGGCGCTAAGCCAATCGCGTGGCGGCCAGCCGTGGACGAGTTCATCCTGGAAGCCGTGAGTCCCATCATCCGGTTCATCGAGACCCAATGCTATCTGTCACAACACGCCCGAACCCCTTTGCCGGAGCTCTGGCAAGCCTATGAGCAGTGGTCGGCGAACGAGGGTATCGAGCGTCCCTTGACCCGCAGCATATTCGATCAGCTCGTGGCGAAACACGGCGCCAAATGCTATCCGAGCCCCGCTGGCCGGGTTGCCGTCGATCTCGCTCTAGTGGACGAGGCCTCTGAGCAGACCCGGCTGGAGGCCACGCAGCTGCAAGCGGCATTGGACCAAGTCGCTCAGTTTATCGAGACCCAGTGTCGCCGCTCCGCTACCACCAGGGCACCGGCGGAGGTGTTCTACGATGCGTACAAGGATTGGATGCGCAGCGAGCACAACGCCCGCCCGCTCGGCCACAAGGATTTCTTTGCGCGGCTGGACTATTACGGCTATCCGCGGCAACGCGACGCCCGGGGCGTGCAGCTTCTCGTCGGTCTGCAGCTCATCGGTCGGCGCCCGCGGTTGAAGGTAGTATGAGGAGTTGAGTTGATTTTTTATAGTTAAAGCTCGCTGTCACCCATGCGTTGCGACGGCTCTCGATTCGAGAATGATTTTTTCCGAACGGAGATCGTCCGGAGGCGTAGCGTAAGGCCGTTTTACCGATATCCGCCCGTTTCCGGGGAGCCACCGAGTGTCTACTTTCGACCGGGCGGGTGAATGAAGGCGAGACGAGTGGCAGACGCCTTGAGGGAAAGGCGCTCCAGATAAGGTTTTCGCAGTAGTTGTATGGTACGCCATACTGAGAGGTAATAACCGCTAAATCCAAAGGATAGTCATGCCCTTGGGGCCTGTCATGATCGGCATTCGTGGCCTCGCACTGTTGCCGGAAGAGCGTGAATTGCTGGGCGATCCTCGCATCGGTGGCGTGATTCTATTTAGCCGCAATTATGAATCCATCGAGCAGTTGAGCCGACTTGCCGAGGCCATTCATGCCATTCGCCGACCGTCACTGCTGATTGCTGTGGATCAGGAAGGCGGTTGTGTCCAGCGCTTCCGGACGGGGTTTACGGCGCTGCCGGCGCCGGCCTGCCTCGGTCGGCTCTATGACCGTAGCCGCTCTGCGGCGGTCGTTGCCGCCGAGCGCCTTGGCTGGCTGATGGCCGCGGAACTGCGCGCGGCGGGTGTGGATCTGAGTTTCGCCCCGGTGCTTGATGTCGAGCGCGGCGTGAGTCGGGTGATCGGCGAGCGTGCGTTTCATCATCGGGCCGAGGCGGTGGCGGATCTCACGTTGGGTTGGATGCGCGGGATGCGTCGGGCTGGAATGGCGGCGGTTGGCAAGCACTTCCCCGGTCATGGCGCGGTAGTGGCGGACTCTCATCACGAACTGCCCGTGGACGATCGCCCCCTCGAGACCATCGCCAGTGTCGATCTTTTGCCCTTCAGACGGTTGATCGCTGACGGGTTGGAGGGGGTGATGATGGCCCATGTACTCTATCCCCAGGTGGATGCGCGGCCGGCCAGCTTTTCCCGGCTATGGATTGCCGATGTGCTGCGAGCAACGCTTGGTTTCACGGGAGCGGTCGTCAGCGATGATTTGGGCATGCAGGCCGCGGCTTGCGTAGGGGATTTGCACCAGCGACTCGGTGTTGCGCTGACAGCGGGTTGTGATTTGCTGTTGCTTGGTAATGACTGGGACTCCGCTGCAAGTATCGTGGATCGCCTTCCAAGCGTCGAACGCCCACAGCTGGCGGCTCGTTTGGCCGCGCTACGCGGCGGGGGAGGAGGAGACGGATCGCCACCGCAGCGGGATCCGCGTTGGCGGCCGGCCGTTACGTTGGCAAGGCAGCTTTGTGGGGAGGCGCCTTAGTGAGGCGGTGGCAACAGCGGTGCGCATGCCACCGAGGCTAGCCGATTTGCACGCGGGTCGAGCCAACTTCGGACTTGCCGTCGCGGGGGTGGTGTCCTATAGATGTGGCACCTATAATTCTCGCTCTTTGAGCTAGGGCATGAGCGTTGGGGGATGCCGCGTTGGCGAGTAAGCTGCTAATCATTATGGTGAATACCGACCCGACGAACGGTCCCGAGTTGGGTGCGCCAATCATGCAGGCGACCGTTGCCGCTGCGATGGAGTACGACGTGGAAGTGGTTTTCAGCGGAATCTCCGGACGACTTGCCTTGCGAGGCGTCGCTGAAAATCTGCGCATCCATGAGGGAGCGAACAAGACCGTCTACGATTTGATCCGGGAGGCCCATGCGGCGGGTGTGGTATTCAAAGTCTCGTCTACCACGATCGACATTTGGGGCGGTGATCTGATCCCTGAAATCAGCGAGACGGTGGGAGGCGCTTACATCATCAGCGAGGCGATGGACAACGACACGGTGGCACTTTCTTACTAAGCAAGTGGCGAGACGGTTAAATGGCAACGCAGCAGCAGGTGACTCCGCAGCGCTTGGACGAAGTGCTCCGGAGCGCTGAGCGACTTTATACCGAGGAAGATGTCGAGCGCGCTCTGGACCAGATGGCACGAGAGATCGAGGCCGAGCTGGGCGGTAGCATGCCGGTGGTCCTGGGCGTGATGACCGGCGCGCTCGTGCCGCTGGGCAAGTTGCTGCCGCGGCTGCAATTTCCGCTGGAAGTGGATTACATTCATGCAACCCGCTATCACCGCTCGACTCGAGGTGCGGATCTGGTTTGGCTCGCCCGGCCGCAGACATCGTTGCGCGAGCGCACAGTGCTCATAGTCGACGATATTCTCGATGAAGGTCACACATTGGCGGGGATCATTGATGAATGCTACGAGGGCGGGGCGCATGAGGTGCTTGCCGCCGTGCTGGTGAACAAGCAACACGACCGGCGCTTCGAAGGGCTCGAGGCCAACTTCTATGGGCTGGAGGTCGAGGACCGGTATGTATTCGGCGCTGGCATGGACTACAAGGGCTATTTTCGGAATCTGACCGGGATCTATGCCGTCAAACGGGGACTCGAGGGTTGATCCGTCGGCTGGTCGTTAGTCTGGGCGTGCCAGTCCCATCACAGCGCAAGGAGCCCGTGTATGACGCTTGCCATTATCGGCGGGACGGGGTTGACTTCTCTCAATGGGTTGGAGATCGAGCGCCGTGAAATGGTGCACACTCCGTATGGTGAGCCGTCAGGTCCCATTACGCATGGAGCGCTGGATGGCAAGCCGATCATGTTTCTCGCGCGGCATGGCTATGGTCATACCATTCCGCCGCATAAAGTTAATTATCGTGCCAACATATGGGCACTCAAACATTTGAATGTCAGCTGGATCTTGGCTGTGGCCGCCGTCGGCGGCATCGCCGAGAATTTGTCTCCCGGCCGGCTCGTATTCCCCGATCAGATCATCGATTACACCTGGTGCCGTGATCATACGTTCTTCGGTGAAAACCTCGCGCAGGTCGTCCATATCGATTTTACCCAGCCTTATGATCGGGGGCTGCGCGCGCTGCTGATCGAATCCGCGCGCGCGGCCGGAATCGATGCGGTGGAGCAGGGTACCTATGGAGCGACACAGGGGCCGCGGCTGGAGACGGCGGCGGAGATTGGCCGGATGGTCCGTGACGGCTGTTCCATGGTCGGTATGACGGGCATGCCGGAAGTGGCGCTGGCGCGGGAGCTGGAACTCCCCTATGCCACCTGCGCCGTAGTGGCGAACTGGGCGGCGGGTCTGCATGGGCAAACCGCCGTGGCGATGAGCGAGATCGAGAGCACGTTACGTACGGGTATGGTGCAGGTGCGGAAGCTATTGACCGAGCTGATTCACAGGCTCTGAGGTGTGGCGCTGGCGGGTCGCCGGGCGCCGCCGATGATTCCCCCTGAAACCGTTTGCGATACCCCTCCTGCCGGACTTATGAGCGCTTGCCGATCAATGAGTTGTCAGGGCACGGTTGGGTTCGGGAGACGGGGCGTTAGTTGGCGCACCTGCACCAAAATGCCAAGCACCGGGTGATCGAGATAGTGAATCTCACCCACCCGCATACGTCGGCTCTGGGTCATCGGGTAGACCGTCGCCGTATCGTTCACGAGCGCACCGCCGATGCTGTCACGACTATAGCGCAGATCCGCCTGGAAGTGCAGATAGCGCCTCTGGATCAGGCGCAGCGTTCCCCAAAGCCGGATGCCCTGCGGCAAGGACTCGAACGGGTTTTGACTGGCGGCGGCGTCCGCCGTAGGCCGCGCTGGCGGGAACCAATTCAGCGGCAATACGACGGTGGCGGCGTTGTCGAGTTTGAGATCCGATTGCCGCCAGCCGACATGCAGCAGCACTCGGTAGTCATCAGAGCGCGTGAGGCGCTGGTGGATGCCGGCGAGCTGCAGCTCTGTGTCCGGCAGGCGGCTGAACTCCGGCGCATCGGTGCCGCTTGCTGCGGCTCCCAGGGTGGCTAGGCGTTTGGTTGCGGAGCCTGAGATCAGCCGCGGCTGGCGGGGCCAGAATTCCGCATCGTCGCCTGGAGCTTCCCAGTGGCGAAAGATCACCACCTCCACCGCATACGTGTTCTGCGCTAACCCGGGTGCCGCCAGCGTGACCAGGAGTAAGGCCAGCGCCGCGGCAATATGGCGATGACCGGGGCGGCGTTGATCCATCGGCTAGGCCGCCTCTTGCTTTGTGAGCCTATCCAGGAGCTTCGCGACCGTACTGATCCGCTGCTCGGCGTCTTCCAGCGCTTGGCGGAATTGCAGCCGCTCTTGGCCTTCGAGTCGATAGACGTTGGGATTTTCATGGATCAGTCGGACGATCGTTGCCGGGCTGATGTCGGGTTCCGGCCGAAATACCAGGATTCCGCCCCGTGGCCCCGCCTCCACTTTGCTGATGCCGATGCGCTCGGCGCGCAGCCTGATCTCGGCTTGGCGGAACAGGTTTTTGACCGGCAGGGGGAAAAGACCAAATCGATCGATCATTTCGATCTGCAGCTCGCGCAGCGCCTCTTCGGTGCGTGCGCTGGCAATGCGTTTGTACATTACCAGCCGGGCATGAATATCCGGGAGGTAGTCCTCCGGCAGCAATGCGGGGATGCGCAGGTCTACCTCGGTGGCGTTGTCAGGTTGTGGGTCGAACACGGGCTCGCGCCCGGCCCGTAGGCTCTGTACGGCACGCTCAAGTAGCTCGGAGTAGAGCGCGAACCCGACCTCCTGGATCTGGCCGCTTTGCTCATCGCCGAGCAGTTCGCCGGCACCTCGAATTTCCAAATCGTGGCTGGCGAGTGAAAAGCCGACGCCGAGATCCTCGAGCGAGGCGATTGCCTCCAGGCGTTTGACTGCGTCCGGCGTCATCAGGTTCTTCGGCGGTGCGATCAGGTAAGTATAGGCTCGATGATGGGAGCGCCCGACCCGGCCCCGCAGCTGATAGAGTCGCGCCAGCCCCAGGCGGTCCGCACGGTTGATGATGATGGTATTGGCACTCGGAACATCGATGCCGCTCTCGATGATCGTGGTGCAGACCAGCACGTTGAAGCGCTGATGGTAGAAGTCCAGCATCACTCGTTCGAGTTCGGTCTCGCGCATCTGACCATGGGCGATGCGCACCCGGGCGTCTGGGATCAGTTCATGGAGTTGACGGGCGATGCGCTCGATGCTACGGATCTCATTATGTAGAAAATAGACTTGGCCGCCACGATGCAGCTCGCGCAGGCAGGCTTCCTGGATCAGAGCGTCGTTCCATTGGTTGACGAATGTCTTGACGGCAAGCCGGCGCGCCGGCGGTGTGGCGATGATGGACAGGTCACGCAGCCCTGCCAGTGCCATATTCAAGGTCCGCGGTATCGGTGTCGCGGTTAACATGAGCACGTCGACGTTGGCACGCAGACGCTTGAGCTGTTCCTTTTGTCGCACTCCGAAGCGATGCTCCTCATCGATGATCACCAACCCCAGATTCTTGAAATGCACGCTGGCCTGCAGCAGCTTGTGGGTACCGATGACGATGTCGACCTTGCCGGCCGCCAGATCTTGCAGCGTGGTATTTTGCTCTTTTGAGCTGCGGAAACGCGAGAGCTGCTCGATTCGAACGGCCCAGTCGGCAAAGCGATCGCGGAAGTTGCGGAAGTGCTGTTGAGCGAGGAGGGTTGTAGGGACCAGTACTGCGACCTGCCGACCGTCCTGCACCCCGATGAAGGCCGCGCGCATCGCGACCTCGGTTTTGCCGAAGCCGACATCACCGCAAACGACGCGGTCCATGGGTTGGTTTGATTCCAGATCGCCGAGCACCGCGTCGATGGCTTGCTGCTGATCAGGCGTCTCTTCGAAGGGAAACTGGCTGGCGAACGCCTCGTAGTCCGACCGAGGAAAACAATAGGCATGACCGTGTGCTGCCGCGCGGCGGGCGTAGATTTCCAGCAGCTCGGCGGCCACATCGCGGGCGCGTTCGGCGGCGCGCCGGCGGGCGCGTTCCCACTGTTCCCCGCCGAGTCGATGCAGCGGGGCGTGCTCGGGGTCCATCCCCGTGTAGCGCGTGACCAGATGCAGTGCCGAGACCGGCGCATAGAGCTTATCGCCCCCGGCGTATTCGATGGTCAAGAACTCGGTGGTAATTCCGCCTACTTCGATGATCTGCAGCCCCCGGTAACGGCCGACACCATGGTCTTTGTGCACGACTGGCGTGCCGAGGTGGAGATCGGTTAGGTCGCGGATGATCGTCTCCGGATCGCGCTCCGCGGCCTGACGGCGGCGGCGCTGCTGCGCCCGGCCAGCGAACAAAGCGGCCTCGGGTAATAGCGCGAGTGGCGGTTCATCAAGCTGTACGCCCTGTTCGAGCGGAGCCACGGCGACGGCGAGCCGGCCCTTATGGTCCAGAAATTCGGTCCAGCTCTCGACCGGCTGGGGATATACGGCAATGTTTTGCAGACGGGCCAATAAATCCTCACGCCGGCCGGCCGACTCGGCTATGAACAGCACACGCCCCGAATAGTCCTGCAAGAACTGCTGCAACCGCTCCAGAGGGTTGGCTTGTTGCGGCGCGATGCGCAAGTCGGGAATCGGTGCGGCGGCAAAGCGGGGGCGGCCGGCGGTCTCGGGCGCGTGTTCATGACAGCGCACCCGGCGGAAACGCTTGAGCCGGGCCCGCAACTCATCCGGTGCGAGATAAAGGTTTTCCGGGGCCAGCAGCGGACGCTCCCGGTCATGCCGGCGCTGTTCGTAGCGCTGCTGGATATGGCGCCAGGCCAGGTCCAGTTCGGCGTCCACCTCGCCCATGACGACAGTGAGCGTATTGCCGGGTAGATAGTCGAACAGTGTAGCCGTTGCTTGGAAGAACAGCGGCAGATAATACTCGATGCCGTTTGGCAGGCGCCCCGCACTCACCTCTCGGTAGATGAGGCTGGCGGTGGGGTCGCCCTCGAAAAGACTGCGGTAGTTGCCGCGGAAACGGGTAATAGCCGCCTCGTCCGTGGGGAACTCACGGGCGGGCAGCAACTCGATGCACTTGATGCGCTCGCGGCTGCGCTGGCTTTCCGGATCGAAAGTGCGAATGGAGTCGATCTCGTCGTCGAGCAGGTCGATGCGATAAGGTCCATCGCTGCCCATGGGGAAGAGATCCAGGATCGAGCCCCGCACGGCGAATTCGCCGTGCTCCATGACTTGCGAGACACATCGGTAGCCGGAGCGTTCCAGCCGGGCGCGCATGTCATCGAGCACCATGCGCTCGCCGGTTTGCACGAGGAGGGCGCGTTCCTCCAGGTAGTTCGCTGGAGCGATGCGCTGGATCAACGTAGCGATGGGAACAATGAGTACAGATCGCTGAACCGTGGGCAGCCGATAAAGGGTACGCAGGCGTTGCGAGACGATATCCTGGTGCGGTGAGAAGACATCGTAGGGCAATGTCTCCCAGTCCGGCATCATCTGCACATCCAGCGAGTCACCGCCGAAGAAGCGCAGCTCCGTTTCCAGCTGTTGTGCGAGCTGTGAGCTCGCCGCCGCGACCAGAATCAGATTCATGTCCGCCATCGCCGCGTTGGCGATGACGAGCGCTGGCGCGGCGCCGGGCAGGCCGTACCAGTCCAGGCATTGCCCCGGCTTGCCCGGCAGCGGCGGTGTCATGGGGGTCAGGCGATTCGGGGCCATGGTCCGTCGGTTGGTTATCTGATTAAGACCGCTCGTGCCACCTGCGTGAACCACTTGCTGCGGCTGGGTGCACAGTGGTGGGCCAAGTGTAATCAATCGCCGCGGCAGGGGGAACCGTATGAACCGAACCGCACGATCTTGGTACACTATTTTGTTAATTGGAGCTGTCAGCGGCGTGCACGGCGATCCGAACTGGGGCACTCAATAATAGCGGGGTCGGATGACGGGGAGCGTGGGAGCCGGTAAGCTGATTGAGTGACCGCAATCGAATGACGATGAGAGCCGCGCGGGCAGAGGCTGTACTGGTGCCGGTGCATTGTTCTAAGAGCCCGGAGTGGCCGGCCTTTGCCACCTTATACCAACACGCGTTTCCGTTCTGGGAGCGGGAGCCGTTGCCGCGGATCGCAGCGCGCATCGACTCGGGTCGCTATCGGCTGACCGTGCTGCGGTTCGCCGATGAGCCTGTCGCCGGTTTCCATCTGCTGGATCGGGTAGCGGTGTTGGATTATGCCGTCTTGACGTTTCTGGCAGTGCACCAGGCGTTGCGCGGGCGTGGTTTGGGCCGACGACTGCTGCGTGATGCGCTCTGCGGTTTCCACGCAGAGCCTGATGCGGCGTGGTTGTTCGTGGAAGCCGAAGCGGAGCGGGTGCCGTTTTACCTAGGCCAGGGTTTCCGGCAGCTGGCGCTGGATTATCGAGTCCCACACTTCGGCAGCTTAACCGCAACCCAGCCGATGATGCTGCTTACGTTACACCGCTCGGATCGGGTGGGTTCCATCGCCGGTGAGCTGATCCGCCGGGTCATCGAGCATTTGTTTAGCGACGGCTATCAAGTGCGTCCGGACGATCCCCGGCTGGTGAGGCAGCTACAGCGGGTGCCTGATCTCGTGGGAGTGCTCTGACTATGTTGAGCTACGGCCAGAACAGCGACGATGGCGATCGGGTACTACGGCCCGTCGCCGAGGTGCTTGCTCACGGGCACACTGACTATCAGGAGTACCTGTTTTTCCGCTCCCCGGCGCACGGGGTTTGTGTGGTGTTGGACGGTGATCTTCAGTCCTGCGAATCCGACGAGGGCATTTATCACGAGGCGCTCGTCCACCCGGCGTTGCTCCTCCACCCCGCGCCGCAGCGTGTCCTGATCATGGGCGGCGGCGAGGGCGCGACCGCACGGGAAGTGCTGCGGCATCAGTGTGTCGAGCAGGTGGTCATGGTGGATATCGATCGGGAATTTGTGGAGCTTTGCCGGCGCCACCTCGCCGACTGGAATCGGGAGGCGTTCGCGGATCCCCGGCTGGACTTACAGTGCCGCGATATCAACGAGTTTCTGGGTGAGAACGCGGACAACTTCGATGTCGTGATCGGCGATTTGGTCGATTTCGAGGACTGGGACTCGCCGACGGCCGCGCTCTACAGTCGCAAGCTCTATGCTGAGTTGCACAAGCACCTCGCTCCTGGCGCCGTGCTCGCTACCCAGGCGGGTGGCCTTACGACGACCAGCATCGAGGGCCATAAATGGGTGCGCGCAACGCTCGCCGGGGAGTTTCGCCATGCGGCCAGCTACGCCATCGTGGTGCCGAGCTTTTATCATCTGTGGAGCTATGTGATCGCCTCCGACGAGCCGTTGCCCAAGCCTGACGCACCGCCGGTGCAGCTTTTTATGGAGCGCGGCCGGCAGCGGGCGCTGGCCTTACCGGCGACCGGGCCGGTGGCGTTGGCTGGGGCCTTCACCTTCCCGGCGACGCTGCGCTCCCGCCTGCTCACCTCGTGCAAACACAAGTGAAATGGCCACGGCGCGCTATCAGCTGCTTCCGAACCGCTCGCTCGATGACACCGATGTGCTCGTACTGCCGGTTCCCTACGAGCAGACCGTTTCCTATAAGCCGGGAACCGGGCGCGGGCCTGCGGCGATTCTGGCGGCCACAGAGCAGCTCGAATACTACGATGAGGATCAACGCTGGTCGCCTTTCAAGCACATGGGTATTACGGTGTTGCCACCCCTCGACAAGCGCTCACACGAGAGCGAGGGCGATTTCCAGCGGCGCTTACAGCAAAGCGTGGCCGCGCTGCCGAGTCGGCCGTTGCTGCTGGCGCTCGGCGGCGAGCACTCGATCACCCCGGCGCTGATCCAGGGGCGCATGAGCGCTCCGGGCACAGTCGTGTTGCTGGACGCCCATGCCGATCTGCGCCGCGAGTTCGAAGGTACGCGGTTCAGCCATGCCTGCCCGATGCATCACGTCCGCGAGGCCGGCCACACCATTCTGATGGCCGGCGTGCGCTCCCTACTCGATGAGGAGGCGGTCCGCATCGCTGGCGACCCGGGTATACGTTGCTTCATGGATCGCGAGTTGCAGCGCCCCGAGAGCTGGCGTGCACTGCTCGCGGCAATCGCTGCGCTGAGTGGTCCGGTCTGGCTCACGATCGACATGGACGCGTTCAATCCGGCTGCCGTTCCGGGGGTGGGCACGCCACAACCCGGTGGGCTGTCCTGGTACCAAGTGTTGGCCATCATCGAGGCTTGCCTGTTTAATCCACGCGTGACGCTGCGCGGCTGCGACCTCGTGGAGCTGGTGCCAGAGCCTTCCTGCGTTTCCGATATGACCGCCGCCAAGCTCAGTCACAAGCTCATTTCCTGGTGGGGTAAGAGTCAGCGCCTGGATGAGCGTCCGGAGCGGGGCAGTCAGACCGAAATCGAGTACCAGTAAAATCGGACAAGGAGCGGCTAGGAGTCTGCGCCGTAGCGTCGGTCTTCGGTCTCGTCCACTCGATCGGCGCGATCGCACATCTCCGCGATCTCTTCACGCAGACACCGCGCTTTCTGCTGCATCCGCTTGTAGCTCATCGCCTTGTGCTTGCTCGCCTCGGTCCGCATCTTCGTGCCGGCCACCGCTAACGTACCGAGACTCACCACACCGGCCGTCCGGGCAATCCGCACGAGCTGCACGAACAGCGCCTTGAAATCCTTGAGATGCCGCTTGCGGGACTCGCAGATGGTGCAGTGCTTCGGGAAGTCCCCCGCCCGCCAGCACCCGCAACGCCATGTCCTCCTCGAGCTTGCGGGCGATCTTGCGTGAAGAGACACCCGCACTGACATAGGCGTAGATCAATACCTTGAGCATCATGCTACGGCTCATAGAGGATCTGGCATCGGCCGTCACCCTCGTACGGTACGTAAAAGGCGCGGAGGTGGCGCAGACTCCTGGTGGCCATTCACTGAAGCGCGCGACGATGGAGCGGGGTGCGTGGATACAACCGTCGGGTTCCGCTCCAGCGCCCTCCCTGGCGCGGCATCTCTGCGTATCCGGTTTTATATATTCTATTCCCCTGATCCGGGCCGCTTAGCGATATGCCAGACGAGGCTTTCCGCACCGCACATGTACGGCATCGAAGCTCTCCACCGAGCCCGTCATCCCCACGGCCCGCTCTTACGTCCTGGGGCAAAGATCGACCGCAAGCTTGCTTGACACGCCCGCAAACTCGCTTGGCCTTTTTTCCGCAGGGCGGTAATGGGTGAGTCTTTGCGCTCACCGCGGCTGAGCACCTCGATCAGATGATAGCCGAACTGGGTGCGCACCGGGCCGTGTACCTTGTTCAGCTCGCCCTCAAAGGCCACCTCGTCGAATTGGGGTACCATTCGTCCCGCACCGAATTCTCCCAGATCACCGCCGTGATGCCCCGACGGGCAGTGGGAAAACCGCTTGGCGAGGGTGGCGAAGTCCTCACCGTTGTCGATGCGCTCTTTCAACTCGCGGCAGCGCTGTTCGTCAGGTACCAAAATGTGTCGCACGTGTGCTTTGATCATGATCGTTCTCCCGGCCTCCTCAAGAAGGCGCATCCTGCTGGTCCTTAACAGCGTAGCGATTTGTGCATTCTGAAATTGGCCGTTCAACCAAAGGAAGCGCTGCAGTGTCCGGTTTCCAAGTTGATCTACGGTTCCAGCCGCCTGTGGTGGCTCGTAATCCGCTCCGCCGGTGCCCCCCGCCCAATGATCTGAATGAGCGGGCGAGGAGGGACTCAAGCGGTGCGCTCGAGGACTTCCAGCAAGTGATAGCCGAACTGGGTCCGTACGGGACCGTGAACTTTGTTCAGCTCATCGTTGAATACCACTTGGTCGAACTCGGGTACCATTTGTCCTTGGCGGAATTCACCCAAATCACCACCTGTTTTACCCGATGGACACTTGGAATACTCCCGCGCTACGGCGGCGAAGTCCTCGCCGTTTTCGATGCGCTCTTTCAACTCCAGGCACTGCTGCTCCTCCGACACCAGAATGTGCCGTGCGTGTGCTTTGGCCATGATCGTTTCTCCTGATAGCAAAAAATAACAGGGAGCCGCTGCTCCCTGGTCCTTGCCAGCTTAGCGGTTACTCACATGTTAGGTAAAGCATCCCCCCGTGCGAGAGGACCATGGTCTCCGGCAGGGGATTTCTGCAGAGCACTTTCCTTACGCCGTCGCCCGCCCTGCGGCGCAGACGCTGTACCTGATTGCTGCAAAGCTGTCGCATAATCGGGTCCGTTCACTGAAATTATAACCGGCGTGGTGCTGGCGCAGACGAAAGGGCAACGGACCTTTGACCGCATGAACGATAGCCCTACCGTCGAGGCTTCGAAGTGCTTACGTGGCGGAGCCGATGGCGTCGGCCCGCTCCTGTTTGCGCGCGGCTTGGATGGCGATCGGCTGTGGCTCGTGGCGTTGCTGGTCCGCCCGGTCGCTACGTCAGCTCCGATGCTCATGACCTCAGCAGCCGAGTTCGCCGCGGAGCCGCTCGGCCGGCGCGGTGGCTTTCAGGTCTGGCGCTACACATTCTGGCTGCCGGCGGTCAGTGGCGTCGAGTACCGCCTCGAGGGCAAGTGCTACCATGTCAACGCCGCCCTCGATTCGGATTTGCGCCTGGCCTATGTATCGTGCGACGGCATGGAATACGGTGACCGTGATCGCGCGGTGGCCGAGCGCAATACGCTGTGGCGGCGATTGGCGCAGCAGCACACCGAACGCCCGCTGCAGCTCCTGCTGCAAGGCGGCGATCAACTCTATGCCGACGAGATGCTCGATATCCACCCGGCATTGCGCACTTGGCACGAGGGCGGCTGTCAAGACTCCGCTGATCTCGACTGCTACGAACTGGCCGAGGAGCTGCGCAACTACCTTTTTGCGCGCTATCTGGAGCTCTATGGCCAGCCCGCCTCGGCCTGGCTGATGGCGCGGGTTCCCTCGCTTGCCATGTGGGACGATCACGACATCTGCGACGGCTGGGGATCACTGCCCACCACCAGGCTCGATTCGCCGCTCGGCCGGAGCGTGTTCCGAGTTGCCCGCGAGTTTTTCTTGCTCTTTCAGCTTGGCGCGACCTGCGACGATCTGCCCGCCATTTGCCCGGATCGCGCCGGCACGACGCTGACCTGGACGCTGCAGCTCCCGGGGTTGCGCCTTATCGCGCCTGATTTGCGCTCGGAGCGCCGCCCGGAACGCGTGCTGGGGGAGTCCGGCTGGATGGCGTTGCGTCGCGCGCTGGCTGCGGTGACCGACGAGCAGGTGTTCGTGCTCTCGAGCGTCCCAGCACTCGGCCCTAGGCTGTCCTGGATCGAAGCCGCCATGAGCTTGGTTCCGCATGTGCAGAAATATGAAGACGATTTGCGCGATCAGTGGCAGAGTCGGGCGCATCGGGCCGAATGGCGGGCGTTCCTCGAGGCGTTACTAGTGCTTCATGAGCGCGGCGATGCCCGCATTACCGTTTTGTCCGGCGAAATCCACCTGGCAACGCGCGGCACCCTGCAGACTCGATGCGGCCCATTGCATCAGCTAGTTGCCTCGGGAATCGCGCACCCGCCCCCACCCGCGGCGTATGCCCGTGCACTCGGCCTGCTGGCCCGCCTCGGTGAAGCCCCGCTGCCGAACCACCCGATCCGGCTGCACCCGCTGCCCGGACAGCGTGCGATCTATACTGCACAGCGCAACTACCTGATTCTCGAGCGGCGCGCCGGTCGCTGGCGCGCCTGGTGGGAACTCGAGTACAGCGGCACGACGCCTTGCCTTGAGCTGTCGTAACCGGATATTAAGGTTCTCCCGGCGATAAAGCGCACGATATTCTTTGATCATTCGATCATGTAAGCGATGGATGCAGACAATTACGCGGCATGTCGTGCGGGTTCATCGCAAGGCGGTGATTATGGCGTTGTCGAAGCCTTCGCCCGTGAAAGGTTTGGCTATGCGCACGCCGGCAAGCGTCGAAGCGCCCGAGAAATTCTCGGTTACGAGCAACCGGCATTGTGAGACGCTCGCCATACACGCGATGAGCGCGGCCCATACTTGAAGCCGGTGCGAGCGGACCTGCTCCAGGGCGAGCAGGAACGCCTGGCTGCTCGAATCGGCGATCGTGAAGATCTCCGCCCACCGCAGCACTCTGTCGACGGCGTGCGCGCGCTCCATGCCGCCCTTGCCGTGCAGAACACGGTACAATTCGCCAAGACACTGTGCCGAGATGACGGCGCTCTCAACCGGCAAGGCGTCGAGCAAGGATCGCGCTCGCTGGCACCGCTTCGAATCGCCGTAACCTTCAGCGTAAACGAGGACGTTGGTATCGAGCGCGACCCGCACGTTCAGTCCTCGTAGAGCTCATCCCGCGACCACGGCTCGATTGATACGGGCTTTCGGTGGCATAGCTCATTCATGAAAGCGTGTTTTCTGGCTTCGAGGCGGCCACCCATCTTTGCGGTAACAGCCGTGATCCGGGCGATGGGTCTTCCACAGGAGGTCACGACGATGGTTTCTCCCGCAGCAGCCCCCCGAAGCAGGCGGGAGAAGTGCTGGTTGGCCTCACGTGCAGTAACGGCCTTCATGGCGCCTATCAAAGTAGTGTTTAGCACTACAAAATTGGACGATGAGGGTGCCGTCAATTGGGCCTGAGCTCATCCAACCCGGGTTGTTCGGCGTGAAGCAGCCGCTTAGCGCAACAATCGCAGGAGGTCAGCGTGGTTTGTACGAGGCCGTCTACTTTGTAGTGAGAGAGAGGATAGGTGATTCCCAATGCGTAGCGCTCGCATACCGGCCGGCAAGCGGTGGTGGATCTTGGCGGTCGCCGTTTTTTGGGCAAGAATCCCCCTTGGACAGAAAAAGTTGCGTTAAAAACAATAGCGGAGCGCGGCCATGAGTATAGAAATCGGGGGATTTTTTGGGTTCATTCTCTTGGTTCTCGATGTGTGGGCGATCATCTCCATCGTGCAAAGCGGCACCTCGACCGGGGCCAAGGTCTTCTGGGTGGTTCTGGTTTTGCTGCTGCCGCTGCTGGGCTTGATAATCTGGTTCCTCGCGGGACCAAAGGCGTGATGACAAGTGGAGGGCGCCGCGCGGTCCTTAGCCTTCTTTCGGGGTTCCCAGGTTATTTTGCAGTGGCAACCCCTCATACCGTGACATATGTTGTAGATATCCGAGCTAACAATAAGACCACGCCAAGAAGGCTGCAGGGAGGTTGCCCATGAAGAAAAAGATCGTTTGCATCGCTTTGTTGCTGTGCTCGTTCATCTCTGCAGCCGCACTCGGGAGCCCGGTATACGGCCGGCTGGTGGTGTTCGGGGATAGCCTTTCGGATACCGGCAACAACGCGGTGCTTTTTGACCGGTTCTTCGGTGGTGCGCGGACATCGGTTCCATTGACCCCTCCCGATCTTGTCCCGTCGCCCCCCTACCAAACCAACCGCTATTCCAATGGTCCGGTATGGGCGGAGCCGTTTGCCGATGCGCTCGGCTTGAGCGCGCAGGCTTCGCGTCTGGGTGGTACCAACTATGCTCATGGTGGCGCGCGCGTGGGGTCGACCGGCACGACCTTGCCGCCGTCGTTGCTCAGCCAGGTTGATCAGTTCCTCGCCGACTTCGGAGGTCAGGCGCCGGCAGACAGCTTGTATGTGATCGAGGGCGGCGGCGACGACGCCCGAGATGCCTTGGCTGCCGTAGCCGCTGCCGGCGATCCGGGCGCTGCGGGCCCGATCATCGGTGATTTCGGAGTGGATATCGCATCCATTGTTACTGACCTTTACACGGCCGGTGCGAGCAATTTTCTGATATGGAATGTGCCTGATCTCGGAGTCGCACCGGCCGTTCAGGCGCTGGGCCAGAATGCGATAGCGGTCGGTACGGCCATCGCTCGGACAATGAACGATTTGCTCGCCGCGGCGCTGACCCCGCTGGATCCTCTGCCCATTGACCTCTTCCAGTTCGATGCGTTCGGTTTTACTCAGGCGCTCGCCAGCAACCCGCAAGCCTTCGGCTTTGCCGATGCGAGTGTCCCTTGTGCAGTCTCCGCGGCGTGTATCAACGCCCCGGCGGGATTTTTTTTCTGGGATGGCATCCATCCGACCACGGCGGGCCACGAGGCTATCGCGCAAGCTGCGTTGCAGGTGCTCCCACGCGCCGTGTCCGAACCGGGGAGCCTTTGTCTGATGGTGTTTGGCTTGCTGGGGATTGGCTGGTTCGCAGCTGGCGCAAGAGGGGCATTCCGCCGCTATTGGACCAGTTATGGTGTGGATGCACATAGGGTAATCGGACTGTCAAAGTAGTGCTTATGGGCGTCTGACATAGCCTGTTCCCGTCAGAAATTTTCTCGTTAGAAGTATTGTGGAGGTAGGTGATCGGTGCGCCGTCTCGGTCGAGCCGGTATTCGAGCAGCTTGCAAGGCAATATTCGTTTTGCTCGCCGCCCATCCTTTCCAGCGCTTCGGTGGCGTTACGGCGGCCGCTCACAGGATCAATCCGGGTGCGCTCGGGGACCTAACGAGGGGGAGCGGCGGTTGCAGCTAAGAGCCGGCCTGGTCGTTACGGCCGAAATCAAACCGGGTAAGCGTAGCGTCATCGAATACCTGCGCTCGATGATCGAGCGTACTCTCGACTATGCGGCAAAGGAGCGGTGAACGCCGCTTTACAGACCATGCAGCCGCGGCGCTGCCGCATTGCCTCGCTGAAAGCCTCTCCTGCGCGAGCTATTATTTGGTGTGATCCCTGTCAGAATGACGCGTTTGGGAGTACCTTATCCGAGGGGAAGGCGGTGGTGCAACGATGACCAAGTACTTGATTTCGATTCTTGGCGTGTCGGTATTGCTTTTGCTCAATGGTTGCACGACCGTGTCCGAGCCGCAACCGCAGCCAGCGCCGCAGCCGCGCGCTCAGGCGGTGAGCAAGCCGCCCCAGGCCGTCTCACAGCCTGCGGTTATTGAGCGACCCGCAGACACGGGGGTCGAGTGGGTCACTGATATCAGTGACCTGAAATCTCGACATCGGTTCCAGCTTGCGCAGCACATCGTCGAGGTTGGGAGCGCCACGCACTACTATGGCGGTTCGGTCGCGGATATCGACGTGGGGGCGCGGTTGCGCGCGGTCGGTGTTTACCGCGACGAGGTTGTTGTGGCGGATACGGTCTATATCGAGCGATTGGCTCGGCCCAGGCCCGCAAAAGCGACTACTGATAGCAAGGAGACGGGCGCGAAAGCGGACCAGACCCGAGTCTCTGGGACACCTCAGCCAATCAAGCGCTCTAAGGACTCCCCTAAGGGCACCGGCACTGACAAGATCGAGCAAACCGCCACCCAATCGGTAGCTGCAAAGCAGACTACGCGGCCGAGAGCTGAGAAAGTGGAAGTCAGTGCGCCCTCGGCTAAGGCACGTCCTCCTGCCGTGAAAAAAGAGCAAACGAAAGCCACCGAGCCTTCGGAGGAAACCCCGCCCGCCGCGGCAGCGAAGGCGCGCGAGTCGCAGCTTGCCAAGGCCGAGCCAAGCATCCGACCAACGGCGCCCGAGAAGGAGACCACCAAGCCGGCCGAGCCCTCGCCCCCCGCCCCGCCCACCAAGGATTTCAGCCAGTTGGTCTTCGACGATCGCATCTTGCCGCTGCCGTTGGATCATGGCTGGCGGCTGGATCGGCAGCGGGATGTCGTGGACGGGACGACCCGCTGCGTGTTGCTTTCACCTGCGGTTACCATTTTCGACGGTTATTATCCCGCCAAGATGTGGTTGCGCATCAACCCGGCCCGGGCGTGGGTGAAAACCGACTCGAACATCGACACCAGCTATCCGGGGCAGGGCCTGCGTGTGGATGGCGGCGCGTTGGCGCCTTTCGCGAAGAAGCTGCTGGATGAGCAAACCGCTTATACGGATGCCTCGGTGCTGCCCGGCCTGGCCGAAGGCCACACTCTGACGGTAGCACTCGGATTTTGGCCAACCTGGCCTAAGACCAAGACACAGACGGCGCACTTTGATCTTGCTGGTTTTGCCAACGCTTATGCGGCGCTACAGGCGTGTTCGCAACAACAAGCCACACGTGAGTAGTCCGACCTTGAGGGAGTGACGTACGACCCATGAGCCTGCGATTTAAATTCAATCTGGTATTGAGCTTTGCCATGCTGGTCGGGATCGGTTTGGCGTCGCTTTTCAGCTATCGCTTTCTCGAACAGAAAGCCAAAGACGAGGTGCTCGATGCCGCCCGCATCATGTTGCAAAGCGCACTGTCGGTGAGTGCAGTACACGGTAGAGGAAATTCGACCTTTGCTGGCGCTGCAGCAAAAGCGCGCATTCCGGCCGCAGACCGTGCCGGCCTACTCGGCGCGCAAATACATCGAGCAGCTACAGAAAAAATACCCGGATTACAGCTACCGAGAGGCCACCTTGAATCCGACCAATCCGGTGGATCGGGCGACCGCGTGGGAGGCGGATATCGTCAATTGGTACCGCAATAACAACGAGGAAAAGGAACTCATCGGTGTACGTTCCACGGCGACCGGTCCGGCCATGTACCTGAGCCGCCCCATCAAGATCACCAACCCGGCCTGTTTGACCTGCCATGGTGCGCCGTCGACGGCGCCGCCGACGATGATCGACAGCTACGGTTCGGCCAACGGGTTCGGCTGGAAGCAAGGCGAGGTCGTCGGTGCGCAGATTGTTACGGTGCCCATGTCGGTACCTCTTGAGAGGGCTAAAAATACGTTCTTCGTATTCATCGGTGCGCTGGTGGTGGTTTTTCTGCTGGTCGCGATTTTGCTGAACATCATGCTGGAATTCGTGATTATCCGCCCGGTGAAAGTGATGTCCCGCAAAGCCTCCGAGATCAGCATGGGGGCATTGAATGTCGCTGAGCTGGAGGTGAGCGGCAAGGATGAAATCGCGCAGCTAGGCCGGTCCTTTAACCGAATGCATCGCAGCCTGGCCAACGCCGTTAAAATGCTGGACGAAACCGATAGCTGAGCTTGGCGTTGCCGTTGCAAAACGGTGCGGCGAGGGTAGGCCGCGTGAATCGCTTTTCTTGCCCAGCAACGGGGTGGTGGAACGGCCTCGGGGGGTGGGAGCTTTTTTTGGGGGCGAGGCCGAGAAGCCTAGAGGGTGACTCAACGGCTGACATCGACCGGAAGAGATGATGGTACCCGACAAGGTGGGGAAGTACGAACTCCAAGCCGTCATTGGTCAAGGCGGCATGGGCATGGTCTACAAAGGCTACGATCGGGATATCGATCGCATCGTGGCAATCAAGGTCATGCATCCTTATTTGGCGGCCCAGAACGCCGGCTCCGATCTCATACAGCGCTTCAAGCAAGAGGCCCGCGCGGCGGCGCGCTGTGTACACCTTAACATCGTAACCGTGTTCGACTACGGCATCAACGAGGATTCGCCCTACATCGTGATGGAGTACGTCGAGGGCTTGGATCTGCATTCGTTTTTGAAGGCGGAGCAGATACTGCCGCTGCGTCAGAGCGCCGACATCATTCTGCAGACGCTGGCAGCGCTCGATTATGCCCACAAATGCGGAGTGATCCACCGCGATATCAAACCGGCAAATATTCTCCTGCTGGAGAGCGGGTTGGTTAAAGTGGCTGACTTCGGCATTGCCAAACTCGAGACCTCCGAGTTGACTGCACCCGGCGATATTATCGGTACGCCGATCTATATGTCCCCTGAGGCGAGAAGGGGGTTGCCCACCGACGCCCGCACCGATCTGTATGCGGTGGGTATGGTGTTGCTGAGGCTGGTCAGTGGCAAACGTCCGATACAAGGCGGTGGTGGTACGCCCGACCTCGCGGCCGTGCCGATGCCGTCCGAGTTGGCGGTGGCCGAGCAGATGCAATTTCGAGAGCTTCTGGCAACGGCGCTTGCCCCGCACCCGGAGGATCGCTTCCAGAGCGCGCAGGAATTCATCTGCCAGCTCAAGGCTATTTTGGCGCCCCATGCGGTTTATGAGTCGCCGGTGGATGAGCTGGCGAATACGGTTGTAAAGACGAAACGCTGGGTTGCCCAGCAGCGCGCCAAACAGCCGGTTGCCACTGCTGCGGTCACTCCGGCCAGTAACCCTTCGCATTACCTGACGCCGCAGGCGGCGAATCTGCTCAACGATGAGCTGGCAAGTTATCTCGGTCCAGTTTCGTCGCGACTGATTATGGCAACCGCCGCAAAATCCAGAACGCTGGATGAGCTCATCGAGAAACTCACCAAGCACATCCCCAGCGAGATCGAGCGCAAAGCGTTCATGCGGGGTGTCGAGCACAAAGGGGTGCGCTGGCTGAGTATGCTCGCGGCCGCTCGGGAAGGCGGGAGTTTGCGCATGGGCGAGCCCACCCCCAGCCAGGCCGAGGGTACGCCGGGCTCGTCTGCACAGGGTATCCGCCGCCGGGTGGGGCAGAGTGGTGCGGCCGGTGTGAGTTTAGAGGAGCTGGCCACTGTCACGGATCAGTTGGCGACCTATATCGGCCCTCTGGCATCGTATCTGGTAAAGCGCTCTGCGAGCAAAGCCGCCAATCTGCGACACCTCTATGAGCTTCTCGCGGTGCACATCGAAGACCCGGACGAGCGTAAGCAGTTTCTCAGTAAACGGCTCTAGCCCGGAAATTTCATGAATCGCACACGCCCTCGCTTGCCCCTTGAATCCACAGAAGATTTTGCTCAGTCGGACGTAGTCACCGATACGCCGCTCCTTCACAAAAACTCCTGTGAATCCAATTTGCTGCGCGATCATCGCGCGGATTCATGAAACTTCTAGGCTAGTCGTCAGCTTGCCAATCGGATTCCTGTGCTATGCGCTTGATGTATGCCAAAAACCCGTTTTCGGGATACAAAGAATCGAGAATGCGTCGGGCTTCGACAGAAAGCAGCCCCTCGAAGCACTCGCCGAACGCACCGCCCAGAGTGGCGAGCGCCAGCGACTGGCGAATATAGGCGCTCGCCAACTCCACGATCAGTGGCTGCTCGGTCAGCACCGCATTCACCTCCGTCTCGCAAACCGCAACCGCCAACATGCGTGTGGCGTCGGCCACTAACAGGCACCAGCGAGCTGCGCCCGGTGGTACGAGGTTGTAGCGGTAGATATCCCCCTGGCAGCCGCCGCACTCAGCGGGACAGCTTTCCATACACAGCGTGGTAATGACGACGCCGCGGGTGCGGGCTTCATCCAACATTGCCGCCAACGCGGTCGCTTCCGGCGGCTGAATGGCAACCAGCAAGGTCGTGCGGGCCGATTCGATCAAGAATCCGGCCTGCGACAAGAACTCGTCGCGCCCCGATAGATTGAAAATCGCCGGCACTTCGGCAGGCGCTCTAAGCGTGGCCAGCGCCTGACGTGCGCTCGCGAGCGTGCGCCGTTGGGCGGTTTCGATGTGCTTGAGCAAGCGCTCGGGTGGTGTGGCGGCGTAGCGATTCCCATCGCGTGTTTCAAAGCGCCGTGCCGCGCCACGCAACACCAGTTTTTCCAATACCGGGTAGATATTGGCACGCGGCAAGCCCGCATCCCGCGCCGTTTCGTAACCGTTCAGTGACCCGCCGCGCACCAGCGCTACATAGGCGCGCGCCTCGTATTCGCTGAATCCCAGTTTCTGCAAGGCGATCGCAATCTCCATACCGTATTCATAGTAGTTACTATTGGAACTACTATAAAACATCTGAGCGGGGAATCAACGTAACCCTTGACGGTTGCCAGCGGCGTATTCGGCCGTGCTATTCGTATGATCGGCCTTGTACGGTCAGGGCAGTTGCCTTGATCCGGATCAAGGCAACTGCCCTGAAGAACGGCTGTACTGTAAGCGGGGAGCAAGCAGCCGAGGAGTGCTTCGATATGCCAGAGATGGCGATTGCGGTGAGCGTACATGTGCTTGGGGTGGTCTGGTGGATTGGCGGACTGGCCTTCGTCAGCACGGTACTGTTGCCGCAGCTACGCCGCGATCCAGCGCGCGCGCTGGAGGGCTTTCGTGCAATCGAGAGCCGCTTTGCGCCTCAGGTGCGCGGCGCACTTGTGTTGGTGGGTGTCTCCGGCGCCTGGATGCTTTACCGGCTCGAGCTTTGGCAGGCGCTCGATGATCCCGGTTTTTGGTGGCTGCATGCCATGCTTGCCCTATGGATATTGTTTTTTCTCATGCTCTTCGTGTTGGGTCCGCTCGGGGTGCTCCGGCGTGTCATGTTCGGATCACCGCAGAGGGATATGGCGCGGCGACTCGCCCGGATGCACTATCTGCACGTGGCGTTACTTATCCTGGCGCTTGTGACCATCGCCGGCGCTGTAGCGGGCAGCCATGGTTTGAGCTGAACTCCGGATCCGGCGCTCGGGCTATATGGATGAGTCGATGCAGGGGGCAGCACAAGGTGACGGCCGTTCAACGGATATCCCCGCGCGATGGCGCGAAAAAGAAGAGGAAAAACATCCACATACAGGTTGATACGCGGCCACGGAGCGCTTTTTCAAGCGAGCGCCCGATGCGGCAGAGAATGTAACAACGATGATCAATTCGACGAGACGTATTTCTCCCGCCGCACGTTGCGCATCGAAAACCCGTTCTCGGTCAAAAAGGCGGTCGCTTCGTCGATCATGGTCGGGTTGCCGCAAAGATAGACGATATCACGTTCCGGGTTGAGCGCCATGCTCGGTAATATTCCTTGCACATAGCCGCTGTGCTCGAACTCGCCGGCCCGTTCCGGCATTTCGCGGCTGTAACAGGCGCGAAAAGTGAACGCGTTGCATTGGTTCGCGAACGCGGCGAATTCATCGCCATAGAGCAGTTCCTCCGGGCCGCGTACACCGAGCAACAGCTCGACGTGGAAACCCTCCAAATCGATGCGCCGCTCGAGCTCCGGCAGCATCGCCCGGTAAGGGGTGACCCCCGTGCCGGTGGCTACCAGCAGATACCGACCCGGCGGGTCTTCACGCAGTACCAGGCGGCCGAAGGGCCCCATGGCTTGGATACGCTCGCCGGGCTCTATTTTGAACAATCGCGCCGTAGCGCGACCGCCTTCCACATAGGTCGCGGCGATGCGTATCTCGTCCGGCTCGTTACCCCGGATGCTGGCGATGCTGTAGCTGCGCCGCAGCCGTTCGCCGCCGGACTCGATGAACAGCGTGATGAACTGCCCCGGTGTGTAGTCCAGCGGGCTGCGGTCTTCGCGTACGAAGGTCATCTCGCGCACGCGTGGAGTGATCATGCGAGCTGCTTGTAGAACGAGCTGGAACTGTTTCTGTGCCATGCGCGTGTATGCCGCCTCAAACTATAAAAAACGTAAGCATAACATTACAAAGCAACGCGGTCGCGCGCAGGAGTATTGTCGATGATCGCGGCATGTCCCGGAAAGGGTGAAGCCGGTATCAGCGCTTGCCGCTGCCGCCATAGCGATGTGGCGAGACAAGCATCAGCACCGCCGGCAGCACGATCAGGGTGCAAATCAGGACCCAGCCGAGTGCGATGCTCAGCGTGCGGCCCAAGATCGCTACCCCTGGATCGGAAGCGAGCGCCAGACTACCGAAGGAACTCATGGTGGTCAGCGCACTGAACAAGATGGCGCTCGGTGTACTGCTCAGCAGCACTTGGCCGATACGCTCGCCACTGCGCCAGCGCAGCACGAAGTAGATGCCATAGGCGACACCCAGCCCGACCAGCAGCGGCAGAACGATGATGTTGGCCAGATTGAAGGGAATCGCAAGGATTTCCATGCTGCCTACGGTCAACAGCCCGGCGAGCACCAATGGGGCGAGGGCCAGTAATGTATCCCAAGGGTTGCGCAAGACCACCAGCAATAGGATTAGAATCGCGACGACGGCGATGAGGGAGGCTTGACGAAAGGCCGTGATTACGGCGTCACCTCCCTCCTTCAGCAATACCGGCAAGCCAATCGCCTGCGGTGCGACCGCCTGTACTTGATTGACGAAGCGGCGCAGCTGCGGGATTTGATTCAGATCCAAGCTCGAAAAAACTTGCACTCGGGCCCGGCCGTCGGCGGTAAGATAGCGCTCGCGCAGCTCGGCTGGAAGGTTATCGAGCGTGATCTCCTGCGCCTGCAGGGCTAGGCTGAGGCGCTCCAACTCGGCGGGCAGTGTACGCATGATGCGCCGCTGCAATTCCGTGATGTTTGCGGGGCTATCGCCAAAGCGTGTTTGGTAGGTATCGATCGCCTGGCGTAGATCGGTGAGTGGGGCGGCTGAATCGGCTGCTCTGTGCACCTGCCAATAAGCCAAGCGAGCGCGCAAGGTATTCAAGGCGGTGTGTAGCTCGGTAGCATCGGGAGGGCTGTCCGTTGTTGGCGGAGCGAGGGTATACGGCGGAATGATAACCGTCAGACGCTCAATTCTAGCAAGCTTATCCGCTTGGTCTTCAGGGATGAAACTCGCCAGCGTTACGGCTTGTGCGACAGCTTGCAGCGCGGCAACACGCGCGGCCAGTTGCTGGGCAGCGGCAAGATTGGGCTGCATGAATTCAATGGTGTAGAGCGAGTATTCGCTTTCGGTCAGCAGCGAGCGTAAGGCGCTGACGGCTTCCGAATTCGGGTCCTGCAAACGTATCGGGTCGAAATCGAAATCGGCCTGCGTTACCAGAGGAATGGCGGCCAGGCCAGCCAGCACGGCACCGACGGTAATCCCCCAGGCGCTGCGTTTAAGCAGTAACGGGGCGAAGCCTAGCCATTGCCTGAATGGGCCTGCGCTCGGATGAGTCCCTAGCAGTGTGAGCAAGGCGGGTAACAGCGTGAGATTGGCAAGTAGCGCAATCAGCATGCTGGTACCGGCAATGATGCCAAGGTCGATGATTCCGGCGTAGCTGGTCGGTACGAACGAATAGAAGCTTGCGGCGGCGGCTACCGCCGCCAGGCTCAGCGCTCCGCCCATGTTGCGCGCCGATAGGCGCAGCGCCATTGGAAGATTATGCGTATAGCTGAAGTCTTCACGGTAGCGCATGCAAAATTGGATGCCGAAATCGATGCCGATGCCGACGAACAATACCGCGAAAGCAAGGGAGATGACGTTGAACGGCCCGACTACGGCAACGGCGAAGGCCGTTGTCCAGATCAGACCGGCGAGCAACGTCACGAGCGTTGCCAGAACGAATCGCCAATTACGCAGGCCGAGCAGCAGCAAGATGATGATCAGCGCGATTGACAGGAAAACAGCGGAGGTCATTCCGCTCGCGGCGGTTTGGAGCTGCTCGTTGTCGAGCACCGCCTCGCCGGTGAGGCGCACGCGCACTCCGGGTTCGTGGCTCAGCCCTAGGGAGCGCACGGCTTGCTGGGTGGCGCTGATCGCATGCTGAAAGGGCTGGGTGGCGTTTGCTTGTGGTCGCGGTTTGGCAAGGATCAGCTGCCGCCGTTCCAGCTGAGCGCGTGGCTCACCGAACATTAAGCGTTCCCAGGACAGCTGATAGTACGAACCGCTCGACAGCGCGTTGAGTGTCCGGGTGAGCTCTTGGACAATCGTTTCGAGGCCGGGCAGTGATTCACTATCGGTGGCTTGGTGATCGAGTGCTTCGCCGAGCAGCGTGAACAGACCTCGCAGACTGGGGTCCTGCGCCAGTCGGGCCAGGAATGGCTGGGCTTCGGAGAGCCGATCGCTGAGCTCGTCCAGCGCCGTTAGCTCGAGATACAGCAAGCCGTTCTGAGTGAAGAATTCCCCGGCCGTGGGTTGATAAACCTCTGAGAACAGCTCGGGGTGTTGTTCGAACCAGTGTGTCAACCGCTCGGCAGCCTCCCGCGCAAGTCCGCCGGTTTGCCCGTCGACGACCACCACAATGTTCTGGCTCAGATTGGGGAAAGCGCGGTTGAACTCGGCGTTCAATTTTTGGAAGGGTAGATCGCGTGAGAGCATACCGCTGGTATCGGGATTGATGGCGAAGTGGTTGGCGACGAAATACGCTAAACCGGCGGTCGATAGCACCGCGGCCAAGAGCACCCACCCTGCCGTGCGGCGGGAGCGGTCGACCAGCCAGCAGAGGCAACGCACGTAGGCAATGCCGGTCGCCTGGATGAGCCGGCCGGCCCCTTTCGACTTATCCGAGGTCACGAAAACCGATCCGAGTAATGCCGTGGTCGATGAGCGCGGCCGCAACCCGTGGGCTTATCAATGCCTCGAGCTCGCGCCGGTGTTGGTAGCCTGGCATGGTTGCGGCGATCTCCACCCCGGAGTGGGTGCCGGGGTGGAAGTAGAGTTCGCTGGCGCCGGGCGGGAGCGCCGCTAGCGTGCGCAGCACGATTTCCTCGTCCATGCCGCCGGTCGTGCTCAGGCCGAAGAGGAAGTCATTGTAGGCCAAGGAGGCGCGCTGTAGGCGTCTTTTCAATAACCTGAGCCATGGGCCGAGCAGCAATGTGCCGGCGATCTTGCCGATCGGGCCGCGTCGCGAAATCCTGAGGCTGGGCAACAGCGGCTCATGGGGATAGCGGATCGCGCTCACCCCGTAGTCATGGCCGATGGCGATCGCCAAGCCAAGCACTGTCGGGTGCAGATGGAAGTGTTTATGGGCGTTTACATGGTCTAGGCGCAGTCCGGTGCGTTTGAAAACTTCGTATTGAGCACGTATTTCGGCCGCGAGCTGCCGACGCACCCGCGGCAAGAAAAAAAAGCGCACCCCCGCGCGTGCCATCGCCGTGCCGAATTGCCCCCTCGTGTCGACCAGATCGGGGATGGCCTCGGGCGGTAGCGCCGGCCGCCCGTCTGCCAACACCAGGTGCAACCCGACGTTGAGCGCTGGGTTGGCCTTGGCGCGGCGAATCGCATCCGCACTTGCCGGCGCCGTTACCATCAAACTAGTGGTGTTGAGCAAGCCGCGGCGGTGGGCCTGTTCCACCGCGTCGTTGACCGTCTCCGTCAAGCCGAAGTCATCGGCCGTAAAGATCACGCGCTTAGTTGTTTGACCCCGCCGAGGGGGGCTGGTAGTTATCGGCATTCTCGATTGAATATTTCGCGCCCGCTACAGCGCTGATCAATGCTGGCGCAAGAAGCGCATGAACTCCGTCCCTTCGCGCAGGCGGCGTTTCATCATCTCCGGGCTTTTGACCATCTCCGAGGTCAGCTCCATGATTTTCTTCGGGCGAAAATAAAAGCGTTTATAGAAGGTTGCAACCGAGTCGAAGATCTCGGTTTCGCTGAGATGCGGATAGTTAATCGCACTCAGCTGTATGCCACGATCGTTGACTAGGTTGCGGCCATCCGTCTCCTTCAGCCAGCCATTATCGAGCGCCTGCCGATACAGCTGAGTGCCGGGATAGGGCGCGGCCAGAGACACCTGAATGGTGTGGGGGTTGATCTCCTGTGCGAAACGGATGGTCTCCTCGATGGTCTGCCGAGTCTCGCCGGGTAGCCCCAGAATGAAGGTGCCGTGAATCGTTATGCCGAGTTTGCGGCAATCTTGGGTGAAGCGCCGCGCGATATCTGGCCGCAGCCCCTTCTTGATGTTGTGCAGGATGTTCTGGTTGCCCGATTCGTAGCCGACCAGCAGCAGACGCAGCCCATTGTCACGCATGACTTTCAAGGTCTTAAACGGGACATTCGCTTTGGCGTTGCAGGACCAAGTGACTCCGAGCTTGCCGAGGCCGCGAGCGATCTCCTCGGCGCGCGGCTTGAAATCCGTGAAAGTGTCGTCGTCGAAAAAGACTTCCTTGACCTGGGGGAAATGCTTCTGGATATAGGCGACTTCGGCGATCACATTCTCGGGGCTGCGCACTCGATAGCGGTGTCCGCCGACGGTCTGCGGCCACAAGCAGAACGTGCATTTCGAGCGGCAACCGCGCCCGGTGTAGAACGAAACATACGGATGCTTCAGGTAGCCGATGAAGTAGTTCTCGATCGTCAGATCGCGCCGGTAGACCTCGGAGACGAACGGCAGTTCATCCATGTTCTCGATGATGGGGCGCGCCGCGTTGTGAACGATCCGCCCGTCCGCCTCCTTGTAGCTCAGGCCGAGAATTTTGCTCAGCTCCCGCCCTTCGGCCACCTCCTTGATGGTGAGGTCGAACTCCTCGCGTGCGACGAAATCGATCGCCGAGCTGGCCGTGAGGGATGCTTCCGGCTCCACCGCCACTTTGGCGCCGACCATGCCGATCAAAAGGCTTTCGTTCTCCTGCTTGAGTGCTTCGGCAACTCTCGCATCGGTCGGGAAGGACGGCGAGCTCGTATGCATGACGACGAGGTCGTACTGATGTGCCAACGGCAGCACATCGGCCAGATTCAGTCCGTCAGCCGGTGCGTCGATGAGCTTGCTCTCGGGCAGGAGAGCCGCTGGCTGGGCGAGCCAGGTGGGGTACCAGAACGAGCGGATTTCCCGCTTTGCCTGATAGCGGGCGCCGGCCCCGCCGTCAAAGCCGTCGAATGACGGCGGATGCAAGAGCAGCGTTCTCACAGTGAATCCCCCTCCGCTCGGTTGCGAACGGAACCATCCGCTTGAACGTCAAGCCATTGCCGGCGCCAACGGACACTGCGGGAGCCGAAACCCGCGCACCAGGCGGCGAAAGTCAATACATCCCGTATCGGGATCAGCCACGGCCGCGGCCGTTCGCTGCGCCCGGAAAACTTATCGACCTCGTAATGTAGCATAAGGCGCATACCCAACGAGAGCCCCACCAGCAGCAATAACGGCGGCTGTCCTCCCCCGGCGAGCAGGCCGAGTAGGCAGAGCGGCACCGTGTGACTCGGAGCACTGAGCGCATAGCCCCATGGCTGCAGCGTGCGTATGGTGCGCAACCAGCGTAATTCGTGCTGCCACAGGCGGGCGAAATTGGGTTCTGCAACCACTGTTTCGACGAGATAGGCCGAGAGCACGGTTGTAAGGCCGCGCTTGCGCGTCAGCGCACCGAGCATGTAATCGTCGGCGAGGTAATCGGCGAGTACGGGGAAGCCGCCGATTGAGACGAGCGCCTCGCGTCGCAGGGCGATCGTCGCGCCGAAGGCGAATGCGCTGAAGCCGAGCAGCTGCGCCACCAGAACCGAGGGCAAAAACCAGTTGTTGATATACAGCGTGCCCAGTTTTGACCAGAATCCGGCCGCGGCCCGGCCGCGGTAGGCGCATGTGACGATGCCCACGCGTGGATCGCCGAGCGGCGCGGTGATATGAGTCAAATAATTCGGGCCGACGATGATGTCGCTGTCGGCGATGACCAATATGTCATGCGCCGCCACGCGCATCATATTGGCCAGATTGCTCACTTTGGCATTTGTGCCCAGCAGACGTCGGTCCACGACGACTTCGATGGTGAGCGCCGGGAATTCCCGGCGCAGGCGGTTGACTACCTTCAGGGCGGGATCGTGCGCCGCGCGCACACCGAAGACGAGCTGAAAGTGGGGGTAATTCTGGGCGCAGAAGGTGCGTAAGCTCGCATAGAGCTTAGGCTCATCGCCACACAACGGCTTCAGGACGGTGACCGGGGGCTGCGGCCCCACGCTCTTGCGCAGTCTGGCTGGCTGCTTGACGCGCCAGAGCACGGTCGCCATGAGCGCAACACACTGATAGCTTATGGCCAACAAGCAGGCGGCGTAGCCGAGCACAGATAAAATTTGGGCGGTAAACGGATCCACAAGCAGTACCTAACGCGCCGAGTCGGCGCGTGCGGTAGCACAAGCTGCTATTGCTGAATTGGCACAGGCGGCGCCAGCGCCCTGTAACAGGCAAGAATAGCATGGGCATTGCAATACCCTGAGGAGGGCGGCGCCGCGCGATGGGGCCCACATTACTCACCGGAGCGAGTGGTTTTGTCGGCTCGGCCGTGTTACGCAAGCTGCAGGCGGCCGGTCATGAGGTGCGCGTCTTGGTTCGACCGACCAGTAACCGGCGCAACCTCGACGGTCTCGACGTGGAGGTGTTTACCGGTGATCTCACGGCACCGGCCACGCTCGCACGGGCGGTCCGCGGGTGCCGGGTGCTGTTTCATGCGGCGGCCGATTATCGGCTCTGGAGTCGCGATCCAGGGGTTCTTTATCGCAGCAACGTGGAGGGCACTCGACATATGCTGCAGGCCGCCCTCGAGGCGGGGGTCGAGCGGGTCGTCTATACCAGCAGTGTGGCGACCTTGGGGATCCGATCCGATCATGTGCCTGCCGATGAGACTACCCCCGCCACGCTGGCCGACATGGTCGGGCATTATAAGCGCTCGAAGTACCTGGCCGAAGAGGCGGTCAGGCGCTTGATTTGCGAGACCGGGTTGCCGGTGGTGATCGTGAATCCCTCGACACCGATCGGGCCGCGTGACCTCAAGCCCACGCCGACCGGGCGTATGGTGCTCGATGCGGCCGCCGGCCGAATGCCGGCCTATGTCGATACCGGACTCAACATCGTGCATGTGGACGACGTCGCCCATGGGCACTTGCTGGCGCTTGAGCACGGCCGGGTGGGGGAGCGTTATATCCTGGGCGGCACCAACATGAGCCTGCACGAGATACTGATAAAAATTGCGGCCATCGTCGGCCGGCCGCCGCCGAAGCTGCGCCTGCCGCATAATCTGGTACTCCCCCTCGCTTATGCTACCGAAGCCTGGGCTCGGATCAGCGGCCGGGAGCCGCGGATCAATGTGGACGGTGTCCGCATGGCGAAGAAGCGCATGTACTTCTCCAGCACCAAAGCCGAGCGCGTATTGGGCTACTCACCGCGGCCCGCCGAGGCGGCGCTCGAGGACGCGGTCCTCTGGTTCAAGGAGCAAGGCTATCTCAAATGAAAATTATCGTCAGACCTATCGAAAGAGCAGGGATCGCCCTCTGGTTACGAGGCTGGCGAGTGTCATGGCGAGCATTCCGGTTATGAAAATTCCGTCGAACAGGCCCGCGCCGCCTATCGATGCAATTGGGGTGCCCAGGCTGTGAATGCGGTCCAGGTTGAGCAAATCCCCGCCGATCAAAGTGCCGAGACTACCGCAAATGTAAGCGAGCGGCGCGGCATAGGTTCTGGACAAGAGCAGGGCAACCGCCGTAGTGAGCAGCGGAGGGATGAAGACGGGCACGGCGATGCCGGTGCCCGGCACGGGGGAAGCCACCAGCAGTACCACCGCGCCTACCGCCGTTACGCCGAACAGGGAAAGGAGATACAGTTTGTTCTTTATCAGCAGATAAATGGAGAGGAGGAGTGGGATCAGTGCGCCACCGACATTGATGGCGATTACGGTGCCGGGCGCTTCCATCCCGAAGAAGAGGAACTCGTGCTCTGCCAGGTACCCCCGTGATGGGATGCGCGCGAGCGGAATGTTGATATAACTGCCGAGCCACGACAAGAGCAGCATTATGAGGATGTAGCGCCGATTGACAGCGGTGCGGGAACTGGTGTGCCGCAGCACTCTGATTTCAATCAGGATGAGCACGGCGATGAGCGCGCCAAACAGCAAATATAAAAACTCGGGCGCGACTCGAAAGTAATCCATTCGGAATTCCTAATATGCTGGCGTTGCCGTATCGCAACTCCTTTAACCCATTCCATTACACACAAGTCTGTTCCAGTCGATTCAGGCCGCGCCGATGTCACCCAAGTGATTGAAAATACTGGCCCCATCTGCCCAGTCGGCATTTAGTGGAAACAGTCCATAAGCTGTTGTTTCAATTGCATGTTCTGGACTTATGTATAAGGAGATGCCTTTAACCCAGTCCGGCCTGAGCGGCCTATCCGGTTCGGTTTACTGCCGGGCCTGTTTGCCGGTAGGTTTCTCCGCCTCTTGCTGCCGGGGCGATAGCGCAATACGGTCGCTATGCAGATGCAGATCGCGTTGCGGAAACGGGATCTCGATGCCCTCCTGCCGGAAAGCTTCGTCCACGGCAAAATGGAGATCGCTGAGCGTGGATAGATAGTAATCGGTATCGTAGACGTAGCAGCGCAGCTCGAAATTCAGTGAGGACTCACCGAAGGCGAGAAAGTAGGCCGCCGCAGGCGGATAGCGCAGGACGTGGCGATGCGCTTGGGCGCAGCGCAACAGAATCGCGGCCACCTTTTTGGTGTCACTGCCATAGGCGACTCCTACGGGTACGATTATCCGCGCCAGACGGTTCTTGTAAGTCCAATTGGTGACCGGTGAGGAAACAAACTCCGAGTTCGGCACGATCACGGAGGAGCGATCGAAGGTCTCTATTTCGGTCGAGCGCACGGCGATACGTTTCACCGTGCCCTCGGTCGCACCGACGACGATCCAGTCGCCGACCTTGACCGGTCGCTCGATCAGCATCAGCAGGCCCGCCACGAAGTTCTGCACGACATTTTGCAGGCCAAAGCCGATACCGACGCCAAGGGCGCCGGCTACCAGGGCGAGGTTGGAGAAATCGACGCCCAGCGTGGAGATGGCGAGCAGCATGACGATGCCCACGCCGAGGTAGCCGGTTGCGGCGGCGATCGAGTTGCGGGCGCCGCTGTCCAACCGCGTGTTCGGTAGCACGCGGTTGGCGAGCCAATGCCGAAAGATATTGGTGATGATCACGCCGACGATCAGCACCAGGATCGCGAGCAATAGTGCGCCCAGGGAAATGGAGATGCCGCCGAGCTGGATACCCGAGAGCAGCTGACCGATCCACAGCTGCAAGGTTGTGGAAGGGACACCGCAGATGAGCAGAAACAGATAAATCAGCGGCAGAAAGATCAGCAGGCTCACCACCATGCCGATCCAGAATGTGATTCCACGGATTCTATGCTGATCCGTATCGGCGGTTTTTTGCACCGCCCCGTTCGGCATCAGCCGGCGGCGGGTAAGCCAGCGCTCGACCATTTCTCCGATTGCCAAACGCAGCAGAAGGGCGAACCCGAATAGGATTGCGGCGAGTGCTAGGCGCGATTGGATAAAAAAAGCGAGCCTGCCATAGCCCGCGAGCGCGAGGAATGGGGTGAGCAGCATGATCACGCGGACGGCTTTACGGCCGCGCTCGAACCAGGAGCGTGGGGAGATCTCTTCCGCGCTCGCTGTTGTCTCTGCTTCTTCGGCCGTTATCGAGGGTGCCTCCATGCGCTCGGCGGCCTGCTCCACGCTGCCGGCGCTCTGCGAATCCGCGAGCGAGGTCTCCCAATAGGCGGGTGCCAAGGCCCATATCATAAGCAGGCTGGTCAAAGTGACTTGTATGGCGAAAAAGGCCGATTCCAGCTCGGGGGTCAGCATTTTGTAATAGTAGGCGGTGAGCAGTAACGCGAAGGCGATCAGCAAGCTTGCAGTGACCCCGCGAACAGCCATCAGCAGGCGGTAGACGTGCGCCGGCTGCACCGGGGCGATCCGCCAGGCAACCAGATGTGGGGAGGCGGCGGCACGGGCGAGGCCCATGATCATGAGATAGGCGGCGAGTGCGGCGCCGCCGGTGTGGAACAACGCAGCGAACAAGCCCGTCAGCACACCTTGCCGATACAAAACCAGCAAGGTCAATACGATGATCGCGGCGGGTATGATGGCGTTGGCGACACCGTCGGCCAGAGCCGCGACAATGCGCCGGGCGTAAGTCGGCTCTGGTTCCGTCCCATCACGGCCAAAGCGCCGTGCCAGCCAGATCCGGATCGGCCAGCCGATTCCCAGGCCAAGCACAAGCACTGCGAGCAACGGGATGAGAAGCCGCTGCTTGCTGTCCTCGGCCCGATAGGTATCCCACCACGCGCGTGGTGCCTCGATCGCTTTGCCGGCAAACGTCAAGGCATCGGCAGCAGCTTGCGGCCAAATCTGCAGCTGAAAAGGCGAGGGACTGCGCTTGAGGATCTGCGAGCGGAAGCGCAGCTGTTCCCAACCGGCGATGGATTCCAGGAGATTGTTGGCCTGGTCGATGACGAGAGTGGCTTGGGTTACCTGGGAACGAAACTGCACCACTTGGCTTTGCGCCTCCTTGCGCAGCGCCGCGACCTGTGGTGTTTCCTGCGGCGTCGCTGCTGCCTCAGCGCTCCCCGACTCCTCCTCGGACTCCTTACTGTCAGGTGCCGGCGTCAGACTTGCCAAACGCTCCTTGGCGGTTTCCAGCCGCGTCGTGGCTTGGTCGCGGGCTTTGCGGGCGGAGTCCAACGTCGCCCGTAGATCGGCTTTGATCTCGGCCATCTCGGCACGGGCAAAATCGCTCTCGAGCGCTTCTTTGGCGCGCTCGAGGGTTTGATTCCAGCCCTTGAGGAGTTGCTCGAACGGCACCTTCTGCGCTTCCTCGCCCAGTGCGTTGCCAATCCCTAGCAGGGCCAACAGCAGAGCGAACATGATCCATTTCGCGGTCCGGGCGAGAGCGCCCGGTGGTCCTGAAAGAGAGTGGTGGCGGCCTGTGTACATAAAACGACTTCTATAACGACTTCGTCCGTTAGAGGGTTGGTTGCTTGCCCGCGGCTGGGTACTAGCAAGGCGATGATACGCCAGCGGTGACTGGAGCGTATGAGGTGGATTGCTCAACCGTGCGATGTTTACCATTATGTCCGGCTTCGACCAGGTGATCAGTCAGATTACTTTAGGTCCTTGTTGACAGAAGTAGCCGGGCCTTGGTTCGCCTATCACTTTAGCTTAGGTGGCGTGTTCTCGAATGGGCGCTTCAGTACCCGCTATTATGGATTGAAGGTGAAGAATAAAAATCCGGCCAACCGCGTCTTACGCCATTGGAGGTGGCTATGTCCGCCCGCACTTCAACCCGGCCCGTCGCTGTAGCGGTATTGCTGGGAGATCCCCGTCTGCCGTATGCCTACGCCATGGAGGCGTGCTTCGGAGCAGAGGAGCAAGAGGCCGTCGAGCAGCTCAAGGCGGCTTTGGCGGCGCTCGAGGGCTTCACGTTCACGTATCTGGATGATCATACGACCTTGCTGGAGGATCTGCGGCAGCGGCCCCCTTCCCTGGTGCTCAATCTGTGCGATACGGGGTTTCGCAACGACATGGCTCGTGAGCTCAATATTCCCGCGCTGTTGGAGATTCTGAATATTCCATACAGTGGTGCCGACCCCGTGGGCATGAGTCTCGCGACCGACAAGTCCATCGTCCGGGCGGTAGCGCGAAGCCTCGGTATTCCGGTGCCCAACGAAATGTTCGTGGACCTCGAGGCCGACCCGCTCGTGTTGCCGACGCTCTATCCCGCCCTGATCAAGCCGAATTTCAGCGACGGCAGCTTTGGGATAACCGCCGAGTGTGTGGTGCATGATGCGGCCGCGGCCGAGCGCTATCTGCATTGGCTGGCAGGCAAGCTGGAGCGCCCCGAGGCGTTGGTTCAGGATTTTCTGACCGGCGCCGAGTATACGGTTGGGCTGATCGGCAATGCCGGTGAGGGGTTCACTTACTTGCCGCCGCTGGAAGTGGATTACAGCCGGCTGGATCCGGAGCTGCCGGCTATCCTCTCCTACGCATCCAAGGCCGAGCCCGACTCGCCTTATTGGCAGAAGCTGCGGTTTCGCCGAGCGCGGATCGACGAGGTCACCCGCGGCCGGCTTTACGATCACTGCGTGGCGCTGTTCAAGCGTCTCGGGCTGCGTGATTATGCCCGCTTTGACTTCCGCGCCGGTGCCGACGGTGAGCCTAGATTGCTGGAGGTGAATCACAACCCCGCCTGGGCTTGGGATGGCAAGCTCAGCATGATGGCCGGTTATGCCGGCTACTCTTACTCCGATTTGCTGCGCTTGATTCTGGCGGCGGCCATGGGCCGCATCGGTCTCGGCGCGGCGCGGGGTTGACCCCGCGCCCGGCGGCACGATCGCAAAGCGCCTGGATAGCCGGGCGCCTAGACAAACCGGCGCTTGATCTTGCGATCCCACTGCCGCGAGAAAAAGCGCGCCTCCTCTTCGTAGCAC
>JAGFJL010000159.1 GCA_024102725.1 Nitrococcus mobilis | reverse complement strand
GTTCGAGGCGCTGCAGCAAACCGCGATCGAGACACACCCCGAGCTCGAGCGGCTGCAGGCGCAGCTCGCTGCGCAACGGGCCGAGGTCGGGTTGGCCAACAAGAACTTCTATCCCGACTTCCAGCTCTCCACCGGTTACAACAGCCTGTGGGAGGAGGAGGACAAGCGCTGGAGTGTTGGCGTCTCCATCAATATTCCCTGGAACCGCAGCAAATACCGCTCCCTGCTGGACGCGGCGCAGGCCGAGGCAATGCGGGCTCGGTGGCAACTCGTCGACCGCCGGGCCGAGCTCCTTGCCGAGCTTGTCCGCACACGGGCCGAGCTCGTGGAGTCAAGTGAGGTCATCGAGCTTTACCAAGAGCGGCTGGTGCCGTTGGCACGGGACAACTTAGACGCCGCGCTGGCCGACTACCGCGCCGGCGCCGGCGATTTTCTCGAGGTCATCACCGCCGAGACCAAGAAGCTGATGACGGAGCTGCGCCTGGCGCGCGCCCGCGCCGATTACCTGCGCCGCCTGGCGGCACTGGAGCGCTGGAGCAATCGAGGCTTGGGTGTCGATGCCGCAGCGAGGAATATCCGGCAGCCCTTTGAAGAGCTGACCGTCGGTGGTAGCGCTGCTGGCGCAGAGGTGAAAGACAATGAAATTGAATAGGAACAGGGCGATTGCCGTCGCTGTCGCGGTGGCCGGCCTGGTGGCGCTGGCGGTCGCAATTACGATCTGGCTGCGCGCGAGCGATCAGGCAGCCTCGCAAACGGGCCCGAATCGGCCGCAAGTCGAATACCAATCGGGACCCTTTCGGATCGGCGTGGACATCCAGCCGGCGGCGCCGGTAGTAGGCGAGAACCGGTTGACGGTGGCTATCACCGACCGCAACGGCGAACGGATCAGCGGCGCGGAGATCAAGGCCGTCGCCGAGATGCCGGCCATGGGATCGATGCCCGCCATGCGGGCCCCCGCCGAAATGCGCGAGATCGAGCCCGGGGTCTATCGAGGCACTTTCGACCTTCCCATGGAAGGCAGTTGGCCGTTGACGCTGCGCATCGCAAAGCCGCCGGCCGATGAAGCGCGGCTGGTATTCGATCTGGCGACCGGGCGCAAAGGGTTGCGGCTGGCTTCCGGCGCCCGGCCCATAGAAACGGCAGATAACGAGCCCACCGATGCCGGCGCTCTGCCTTATGTGGCGGGCCCCTACCGATTCGATGTCGGGATAGAGCCCGAAAAACCTACGGTTGGCAAAAATACACTGACCGTTCGCCTTCGGAACAAACAGGGACGGCCGGTCCAGGATGCCGATGTCGAGGCGGTCGCCGAGATGCCGGCGATGGGTTCCATGCCTGCAATGCAGGTTTCGGCCGAAATGATGGAGGTGGAGCCCGGCGTCTATCGAGGCATGTTCAACCTTCCCATGGAAGGCAGTTGGCCCTTGACGCTGCGGTTCAATGCGGCCGACGCCCCGGAGCGCAAGGTGGTGCTGGATATGGCCACCGGCCGCAGCGGACTGGCTGCGGCATCCGGTGCCGTTCGTGCCGACGGTGGCGGGGAGGCGGTCGAGGCCGCGCCCGCGGGCACGGTGATGCTCGACGCCCGCCGCCGGCAGCTCATCGGCGTGGGGACCGCACGGGCGCAAGTAACGGACCTGGAGCGCACGATTCGCGCCGTGGGGCAGGTGAGCTATGACGAGACGCGGCTCGCGGACGTGAGCCTGAAGTTCGATGCCTGGGTTGGCGAACTGTACGTCGAGTACGTCGGCGCACTGGTTAAGAAGGGTCAACCCCTGTTCACGGTCTATGGCCCGGAGCTGCTGGCTGCCCAGCAGGAATACCTCGAGATAAAACGGCGGGGCGCGCCATCGACATTGCTCGGCGCCGCCCGCAAACGCCTCGAGCTGTGGGATATGACCGCTGAAGAGATCGCCGCGTTGGAGCGGCGGGGCGAACCTTTTGTCTACGTGCCCATCCACGCGCCGCTCGGCGGCACGGTGGTCACGAAGAACGTGGTCGAGGGCACGGCGCGCCAGGCCGGAGAGACGCTGATGCGCATCGCCGATCTGTCCTGGGTCTGGGTGGAAGCCGAAGTGTACGAGGCGGAGCTGCCGCTGGTGCGCGCGGGCATGCCGGCCGAGGTGCGCCTGCCTTATCTGCCGAACCAGGTCTACAAAGGTGAGATTGATTACGTCTATCCCTACCTGGAAGAGGATAGCCGCACGGGACGCGTGCGCATCACGCTGGAGAACCCCAACGGCGTGCTCAAGCCGGATATGTACGCCGAGGTGAAGCTCATGGCCGACTTGGGCCAGCGGCTTACCGTTCCCGAAGAAGCGGTGATCATCGCCGGCGAGACCCGAGTGGTGTTCGAAGATCTCGGCGGCGGACGGCTGGCGCCGCGCCGGGTCGAGACCGGTCAGCGCGCCGGCGGGCGCATCGAGATCCTGAACGGTCTCGAGCCAGGTGATCAGGTTGTCACCTCCGGCAACTTCCTGATCGCCTCGGAGAGCCGGCTCAAGGCGGGGATCGAGCAATGGTAGGCGGTGCGCACGGACAAGGACCGGGCCAGCCGCCCGCCGCAGGCGAGGGTATCGGCTGGCTGCAACGCCTGATCGGCTACTGCGCGCGCAACCCGCTGTTGACTGTGGCTGCCATCGCGGCGCTGGCCTTCGGCGGCTATCGGGCGCTTATCCAGGCGCCGCTGGACGCGATTCCGGATCTCTCCGATGTGCAGGTGATCGTGTTCACCGAGTGGCCGGGGCGCAGTCCGGACCTGGTGGAGGATCAGATTACCTATCCGCTGACGACGACCTTGCTGGCGGCGCCCGGGGTGAAGTACGTGCGTGGTCAGAGCTTCTTCGGCCTCTCCTTTGTCTATGTCATCTTCGAGGACGACGTCGATATGTACTGGGCGCGCTCGCGGGTGCTGGAGTATTTGAACAGTGCCACGGCGGATCTGCCCGAAGGAGTCAATCCCACGCTGGGGCCGGACGCCACCGGGGTCGGCTGGGTGTACCAGTATGCGCTCAGGGATACCAGCGGTCGGCATAATCTGGCGGAACTGCGCTCGTTGCAGGACTTCAGCCTGCGCTACGCGCTGGAGGCCGTCGAAGGCGTAGCCGAGGTGGCGTCGGTAGGCGGCTATGAGCGCGAATACCAGATCAGCCTCGATCCCAACAAGCTCGCTTCGCTGGGTATTCCGCTCGAGCGTGTGGTCGAGGCCGTGCGCGCTTCCAACAACGACGTGGGCGGACGTCTCCTGGAGGTGGCCGGCTACGAGCACTTCATCCGCGGCCGGGGCTATGTCGACTCCACCGAAGATCTGGAGAAAGTCGTGCTCAAAACCACCGACGGCGGCGTTCCGATCACGATCGCCAATGTCGGCACCGTGGCACTCGGCCCGGCGATGCAGCGAGGCCAGGCGGAGCTCGATGGCCAGGGCGTCACCGTCGGCGGTATCGTGGTGATGCGCTACGGCGAGAATGCACTTGACGTCATTCAACGGGTCAAACAGCGGCTGGACGAGATCCGGCCCGGCCTGCCCGCCGGTGTCGAGATCGTGCCGGTCTACGATCGCTCCATCCTGATCGAGGACGCCATCGACACGCTGCAGCGCACCCTGGTCGAAGAGATGATCATCGTCTCGCTGGTGATCCTGGTCTTCCTGCTGCACGTGCGCTCCGCGCTGGTGGCGGTCGTCACCCTGCCGGTGGCGGTGCTCATCGCCTTCATTCCCATGTATTACCAGGGGCTGACGGCCAATATCATGTCGCTCGGCGGCATTGCCGTCGCCATCGGCGCCATGGTGGACGCGGCGATCGTGATTATCGACAACATCCACAAGCGGTTGCACCGCTGGCAGGCGGATGATGCGCCGCCGGAGGAGAGGGCGAAGTCACGCATCGATGTGGTAATCGAGGCCATGCAGGAGGGGGGGCCGAGCATTTTCTTCTCGCTGTTGATTATCACCGTCTCGTTCCTGCCGGTGTTCGCGCTGGAAGGCACGGAAGGGCGGCTGTTCAAGCCGCTAGCCTTCACCAAGAGCTATTCCATGGGCTTCGCCGCGCTGCTATCGGTGACGCTGGTGCCGGCGCTCGCCGTATGGCTGGTCCGCGGCCGGATCCGCGCCGATCGCAGCAGGCTCAATCGGTGGCTGGTAGCGGCCTACCGGCCCGTAGTGCGGTTTGCGGTGCGGCTGCGCTGGCTGGTGATCGGCCTCGCATTGATCGCCTTGCTCACCACCGCGATCCCGTTCCGCTCGCTCGGCAACGAGTTCATGCCGCCGCTCAATGAAGGCTCCATTCTCTACATGCCCACGGCGTTGCCGGGCATGTCCATCACGGAGGCGACCCAGACCCTGCAGACCATGGATCGCATCATCGCGCAGATCCCGGAAGTGAAGCACGTGTTTGGTAAGGTCGGTCGCGCCACCAGCGCCACCGATCCGGCACCGCTGTCCATGATGGAGATCGTGATCACGCTCAAGCCGAAGGAGCAATGGCGCGAAGGGCTCACTTGGGATGACCTGATCCAGGAGCTGGACCGGAAGCTGCGCTTTCCCGGCATGCCCAATATCTTCTGGATGCCCATCCAGACCCGCACCGAGATGCTGGCCACCGGCATCCGCTCGACCCTGGGCATCAAGGTGTTCGGCCCGGATCTCGCGACCATCGAAAAGACCGCGGTGGCCATCGAGGAAGCCCTGCAAAGCGACCCCCGCACTGAGCCCTACACGCGCAGCGCGTTCGCCGAGCGCACCACCGGCGGCTATTTTCTCGATTTCACTATCGACCGGGCCGCCGCGGCCCGCTTCGGGCTCAACGTCGAAGATGTCCAGCGCGTCATCATGGCGGCCATCGGCGGGACCGTCGTCTCCCAGACCGTGGAGGGCCGCGAGCGCTACAACATCCTAGTGCGCTACGCGCGTAACTACCGCGATAATATCGCCGCGTTAGAACGGGTGCTGGTGCCGACGCCGACCGGCGCCCAGATACCGATCACCCAGGTGGCCGATATCCGCTTCACCACCGGGCCGCCCGCGATTCGCAGCGAAGATGGCCAGCTCGTGGGTTTCGTGTTCGTCGATACCCGGGGCGATATCGGTATCGCCGACTATGTCGCGCAGGCGAAACAGGTGGTGGCCGAGCGCGTCGCGATTCCCGCGGGCTATCGGCTCGAGTGGGCGGGACAGTTTCAATATTTCGAGCGCGCCAAGGCCAAGCTCCAGGTGCTCGTGCCGGCAGCGCTGTTCCTGATCTTCTTCATGCTGTTTATGCACCGAGGCTCGTTCACGGAGCCGCTGATTGTCATGGCCAGCGTGCCGTTTTCCCTGGTCGGTGCCGTATGGCTGCTGTGGTTCCTGGACTACAAGCTGAGCGTGGCCGTGTGGGTGGGCATGATCGCGGTGGCCGGACTTGCCGTCGAGCTCGGTCTGCTGATGATGGTCTATCTGGATCTGGCGTACCGCGCCCGCTGGGCGGAGCGGCGTCTGACGACCCGTGGCGACCTGCGTGAGGTCATCCAGGACGGCGCCGGTATGCGCATCCGGCCCATGCTCATGACCGGCATGGCGTTGTTCATGGGATTAATTCCTATCCTATTCAGCACCGGCGCTGGTGCCGATGTCATGCAACGGATTGCCGCGCCCATGGTGGGCGGCGTGGTATCGGCGCTTGCCATGGTCCTGCTGGCCTTCCCGGCGATCTTCGCCATTTGGCGCGGGCGCGGACTGTCGAGTAATAAATCAAAATCTACCGAGGGGGAAACTCAGTAAATACTCTCGCAACTCGCCGGATAGGCTTGACTCTATACCTCGCTACAGGGTGCAAACTCAATTTATGACGGTGATAACGATGACTGAGACGCTGCACATCGGCCAAGTCGCAAAAGCCAGCGGGACGAGTGTCGAGACGTTGCGGTATTACGAGCGAGAAGGACTGCTACCGGCGCCAGCCCGCAGGCCTTCGGGCTATCGCATCTATCACTCCGCAGGCCGTCAAGCGCCTCGGCTTTATTCAGCGGGCCAAGGAGCTGGGGTTTTCACTGGGTGAAATCCGTGAACTGCTCAGCCTACAAGACGACGAGGACTCCGGCGATCGGGCAGAGATTAAGGCCATCGCCGACGGCAAGGTCGTGCAGCTCGAAGTCAAGATCCGGGACCTCGAGCGTATGCGCACGATGCTGGCTCAGCTTTCAGAGGAATGTTCCGGCGAGGGGCCCGTTAAAGGATGCCCGATTATCGAGGCGCTCCAAAGCGAGGGAAGAAACAGTTAAAACCAGTAATCAACTCGCTGAGAGATAGATCATGAATGAATCTATGATGAACGGCATGATGGTCTGGATGATGGGCAGCATGGGAGTCTCGGTACTGCTTCTGCTTGTCATCGCTATCACAGTCATTATCCAGGCAGTGCTGCAAAGAAAAACTCTGCGCGAAATCCGAAGGCTTAAGGACAATAGAGGAGGCTAAACGATGAGTAGCTTCTCGGCACATTATGGACATTGGGCGCTGCGAACGAGCCCGTCATCGCCTATTGCCGGATCGGCGAGCGCTCAAGCCGGTTCGTGCTCAAGTACCTGCTTGACCATCCCAACGTCAAGAATTACGACGGCTCGTGGACCGAATGGGGCAACGTGGTCGGCGCGCCCATCGAGCGAGGCGAATGATTGATGTGATCGGGCGATCGCGACGGAAAGTCACATAGCCAACCTGAAGGAGATAACCCATGCGTATATCCAGAAAAATCCTGTTGACGACTGTCATGCTGGCTACACTCGCCGGCGCGCCCGCGCTATGGGCCGGCGCCACATCATCCAATGGTTCTGAAGAAGGCATGAGCATGAAGGGTAAGGACGGCATGTTGTCCGGCCAAATGGAGAACATGCCCATGATGCGGCTGATGAGCCAGATGAATGAGATGCTGGAAAACTGCAACCAGATGAGGAAGACCATGATGCA
>JAGFJL010000138.1 GCA_024102725.1 Nitrococcus mobilis | reverse complement strand
GGTTACCAAGCCAGGAGACTCCCTAAGTGTGCCACGTCGTACTGCAAGATCCCGCTTTTTTCCGATTCCTTTGCCGCATTGATGAGGAGCTCGCGTGCGCGACGCGTCTGGGGCGTTGCCCGGGATGCGGAGGGCTGCTGAAGTAAGGACTGATATCTGGGCGGGAGATAATACCCCTTAAGTATCGAGTATGGCGCGCCCGAGAGGATTCGAACCTCTGACCTTCGGCTCCGGAGGCCGACGCTCTATCCGGCTGAGCTACGGGCGCCGCGCCTCATTACGATACCCTGAAGGCCGGCTGTATCCAAGTGGGAATAGTGCACGTTGCGGCTGGCGAGTTGGCAACCACAGCCCATTTTACTATAGTAAATCGTTGAATACATATTCTGTTTGTTGCCGTATCGGCGTTGAAGTAGGAGGAACTTGATGAGTAAAGAGCAAGATCAGCAGTTTATTCGCAACTTTATGATGGTACTCGTTGCCCTGGCGGTGATGGGAATCGCTTGCGGTGTCCTTGCCAATGTCGTGGCAGGTTAAAATGCCGTGGCAGGCGCTTAAGGACCGTTTTGATTAATTGACCCACTAGTCCAACGCCCTTCGGCAAGCTCAGGAGAACCTTGTCGAAGGGCAGAGTAAAAGTGGGAAATTTCAGAGCTTCCTTAAGGAGGAACTTGATGAGTAAAGAGCAAGATCAGCAGTTTATTCGCAACTTTATGATGGTACTCGTTGCCCTGGCGGTGATGGGAATCGCCTGCGGTGTTCTTGCCAATGTCGTGGCAGGCGCCTAGTTGGCGTTTTAGAGGACGCAAGGAGTCAGGACCAAGACAGGCGATTTATCTGTGATGCCATAAGTGTTGATTGTTGCCCTGGCTCTAGCGGCAAGAGTAAGTGCGGCGTCCTTGCCAACATTTATTGGCGATTGCCTAACTTTTTAGGAGGACGCGATGAGTCAGGAACAAGATCGGCGATTTATCCGTAATTTCATCGGCGTACTCGCGGCCCTGGCTCTGGCCGGAGTGTTATTCGGCATCCTCGCCAACGTCTTGGAAGGTGTCTATGAACCGCCCGGGAAACGGGAGCGGGAGATTGCCCGCCTACAAGCCGAGCGTTTGCAACCAGTAGGTCAGGTCAACACGGTCAACGAGTCCTCGGTAGCCGCCGCGGCGGCCGCAAGCGACAGTGCAACGAATAGCGATGCGCGTAGCGGCGAGCAGGTCTTCAAGCAGGTGTGCTCAGCTTGTCATGCAGCCCAGTTTATGAACGCACCGCAGATCGGCAACAAGGATGAGTGGGCGCCCCGTGCTAAAAAAGGCCTGGGTACGCTGGCGGCGCATGCTCTGCAAGGGTTCGGCAATATGCCTCCGCAGGGGGGCGCTGTCAGCGAGGCGGAGGTGCGCGCCGCCATCGAGTACATGGTAGAGGACAAGACGGGCATTGATCTGAACTAGATCGGCATTCTCTTTTTTGCCTCGCCCCGGCCCGCAGCCGGGGCGTTGTTTTTCGGCCCGGGGGGCGAAGCTATATTTTTTCGTTCTCACCTAGATACTGCCGGCCTGCCCAGTCCCGCGCGAATTGCCAGGCGACGCGGCCGCTGCGTGAGCCGCGCTCGAGGGCAAAGCGCAGCGCGGCCTGGCGAACCGCCTCCGGTTCATTTACGGGTACACCGAGCTCTGCCAGCCAGTTGAAACAGATATCCAAATAATCCTCTTGATTGAAAGGGTGGAAGGATAACCATAAGCCGAACCGCTCAGACAGCGAGATCTTCTCTTCCACCGCCTCGCCATGATGAATCTCTCCATCGATGTTGCGCGCCGCCTCGTTTTCGCGCAGATATTCGGGCAACAGATGCCGCCGGTTGGAGGTCGCATAGATCAGCAGATTCTCCGGCGTTGCCGTCAGCGAGCCGTCTAGGGCCGCCTTGAGTGCCTTATAGCTGGGGTCGCCGGCCTCGAAGGAGAGGTCGTCACAGAAGAGGATGAACCGCTCGGTCCGGCCATGGAGCGGTTCCATGATCTGTGGGAGGTCGACCAAGTCGTGACCTTCGACCTGAATCTCCCGCAACCCTTGTTCGGCATATTCATTGAGCAGTGCTTTGACCAGTGAGGATTTACCGGTGCCGCGCGAGCCCCAGAGTAGGACGTTGTTAGCGGGCAATCCGGCCAGAAACTGTCGGGTATTGCGGTCGATTTCAGCCACTTGTCGCCGGATATTGCGCAGGCTCTGAAGCCGGATACGGTGTGGATGCCGCACCGGCTCCAGATAACCCCCTCCGGCGTCGCGGCGCCAGCGAAAGGCAATCGCCTCATTCCAGCACGGTGCCGTTCGAGCCGACGGCAGCAGAGCCTCAAGTCGCTCGAGTAACCGCTCGGCATGGGTGAATACCTGTTCGAGCTTGTCCATTGGATACCTTTAAATCTGCTCTTGGATGGATAGCGTTCGGTGCGGCTGTTACGCCTGGCGCTGGGGAGAGGAGAGGTTTTGGATAATCTCTTGACGAACGATAATAATTATCATTAATATTTGTACCGTTCGATAAGCTATTGGAGATAAGCGATGCACTATCAAATCGAGGCGTATTTGGTGCATGGTAATCCACGGCTGCAGATCAAGGAGGCCGAATCCGGTACCGTTCGTTTAGTGTGGGACTATCCGAAGCGGCCAGAGCCCCAGTTAGACTCCGAGCAAACACTTGCCCAGTCGCTTGCTACAGAAGAAGCGCTCCACAAGCTGTTTCGAGGCCTGTTTCTGTTGACTACCGCTCAGTATCTCAACAGGCAGGTTAAGGGTGATTGAGTTTATTCGCCAAGCGGTGAGTGCTTTCTATTGGCCGTGCTAACGCGCGTCGGTCTGTCGCTCGGCCCGCCGTCGCTGGCCGGCGGTGGGGTCGCTCCGGCGCGCCAAGCGGTCGTGCACATGCTCTGGAATGTGCCGGTCAGCGAGCTCTTTACCATGTGGATCAAAGAAATACAGCCGACCGGGTAAAGCCTCGCTCCAAATCTTGATGCCAGCGCTCCAGTGCCTGCTCGTCGTCGCTTTGCAGGATTTCGACTCTCGCTCGCCCCAGAACGTGCACCAGCCGGTCGTGATGGCGCATGCTGGGCATGGTGTCATCCGCCCACTGGCGCTGGGCGAGAAAGATCGCCGTGCTCAGCAGAATCATGGCTAGCCAAAACCATTAGCAAGCGTGGATTGAATGGCTTGTGGGTAGGTAATCATCGGCGCCGAGCTCGCCGAGCAATTTCAAGGAATGCGTGGCGACCGCGGCGCGCTGATGCAGCGCCTATGGGAGAGCGTCGGCGATCAGGCGGCGATCGACAAACTGATCGCGGAGATGCAAAGCCGGGTTAGGTGAGAAAATGCGGCTGATGGCCGATGCCATGGACACCGTCCACGAGGGGCCCAACCATGGAGCAGCGCGCGAAGGTCTCCAGCATGCTCGGGCACGGCCGTTGGGGTAGGCACGGAGCCCATGGCAAGGACAAGCGTCACGGCAGGTAGGGCGCGAGCGCATCGAGCGCAGACACACCCACGGCGGTGCTCGGAACCGGGTGTCGCTGGCGCGACGGGGTGTTCTGGCCGCGCAGAAGATCGCCGGCGTGGCGCGGTTTTACGCCGGTCTGGCGGGGGCGAGTGCTTTTAGCGCCGCAGGGCGTTCCGGTCGCGAGCGGCGAAATTCCAGTATTCATTCCGCTTTTAGTGGCGTATCGCCAACTCACGGAGACGCTTAAGTTAGACGATTGCTGACTGAGCGCCGGTGAGCCCGTGGCGACTTGCAGGTTGCCGGTGCAGGGCGTTGTTGTATGAGGAGGTGCCCCGGTTCCGCGGCGGAATTTCGCATAAGGTCAATCTCTGGCTTTGTTAGCCGAAGTCCCCGCTAGTTATTATTAAATTTGTTCGATAGCTATGCTTCTTGATGAACGGCGAGCCGGTTTCAACCAACCAAACACCCCATGCGACTTCTCCTCATTCTGCTCGCGCTACTACCAAGCCTTGTGCTTGCAGAGACTTTAACCGGCGTTCCTCTCGTCGTGGATGGCGATACGCTGGAGATCCGGGGCGAGCGCGTTCGTCTGTATGGTATCGACGCTCCCGAACACGCTCAGCCCTGTTACGACTCGGATGGATTTCCGTGGCGATGCGGGCAGAAGGCCGCGGCTGCGTTGGCCGCCCGCATCGGCGGGCGGGCGGTGCGCTGTGAGGGCAACGAACGGGATCGCGCTGGGCACCGGCTCGCCGTTTGCTACCTCCAAGGGCAGGATCTCAATGCCTGGATGGTTCGCTGGGGCTGGGCATCCGCCTATCGCTGTCGCAGCCGTGATTACATAGGCGAAGAGCGGCAAGCCAAAGCCGCCGAGCTCGGGGTCTGGTCGGGCTCATTTCTCATGCCTTGGCGGTGGCGCTCACTCCGGCGCGGCGGGGGTCCTCCGGATGACGAGGACTATCCGGCTTTCGGCCATCAGGGAGCGGCTGGACGCTTCAGGCAGTTTTAGATGCACCACCAGGCGGGCCGCAATTTGGCGCACGAGTCATTTTATAGTTATGTGATAAAATTCACAAAAAATTCTATCAATTTCTGTAAGCTCTGTTAGCAAAGGATTTGTGGCACGAGCAAGGATGCTCACCCCTCGATCACGAGCCACATGGATCCGCCCGCCTTGGTATCGACACAGCCGTGTCGGGAAAATCATTGTCCGATGTATTCAATAGAGGCGTGAGCGACGCTCGTGTTCGGTGCCCCTGCCGATCATCGGCCAACCCAGCAATGCGATTTACCCCACCACTTGCTGCAGCGCTTCGTTGTAACGAATTTAAGCGCCGTCAAAAATGGCGGATCTGTTCTCCCTCCAGGGGGATTTGCAATCATGGCATCACAACCCGTCCGTACGGGTTGAACGGGCCGCACGGCGGTTTTCCAGGCCTCGATGCCGCCGCGATACCCACAGTATATTCATATACTCCTGAGCGCTCGGGCGCGAGGTGCGTGCCGTTGCACCGCTGGTGACAAGCCGACGACGAGCCGGCTTGTTGCCGACGGCACATCAGCCGTTCGCAGGAGTCGGTGCGAATGAAATCTCGTCAATGACCGCTGGGCAGGTGCTGTACTTGCGGGGTGGAATTCGCTGCGGGCTGTGTCGAGGCCTGGTGCGGGTCCTCGGTTTGCGAGGGATCGGATACGAAGCCGATGCGACCCAGCCCCGCTTTACCCGCCTCGGCCATGATTTCGGCTAGAACCTCATAGCGGGTCGAGCGGTCGGCGTGCAGGTGCAACTCGGGTGCTGGCACACGTTCACCGGCGGCAAGCAAGCGTGCGCTGAGCTCGGTCCGGTCGATCGATTCGCCATCCCAGTAAAAGCGGCCCTCGGCGTCGATGGCGAGCTGCACGCTCTCTGCTTCTGCCTCGGTCGGTTGGCTCGCCACCTTGGGCAGATCGATCTTTACGGAATTGGTGATCAACGGTGCGGTGACGATAAAAATCACCAGTAGCACCAGCATGATATCAACCAATGGTATTACGTTGATTTCCGTCATAGGGGCCGTAGTACCGCGCTCGCCTTGGCCACTAAAGCTGCCGAAAGCCATGGTTTAGCTCCGCCGGCCAGCCACGGCCGGCTCGGCCGCGCGCAAATGAGCGACGGCTTCGGACGGCTGCGTCTGTCGATCGAGTTTGGCGCCGGTAACGAAAAAGGCGAAAAGATCGTAGGCGAAACCATCGAGTCGCGCCAGCATCAGCCGGTTGCTACGCACCAGAAAGTTGTATCCAAGTACCGCCGGGATGGCGACGGCGAGCCCGATGGCGGTCATGATGAGCGCCTCGCCCACCGGACCGGCCACCTGATCCAAGCCGCCGCTGCCGCTTTGGGCTATGGATATGAGCGCATGGTAGATACCCCACACTGTGCCGAGCAGCCCGACGAAAGGCGCGGTGGAGCCGATCGAAGCAAGTAATGTGAGCCCGGATTCGGCCCGTGCGGTCTCCTCGTCGATCACTTTGCGCAGCGCGCGGGTGAGGAAGTCGCCAGCGCTGCCCGCCTCGCCTTCGCGATTCACACCGTAGCGTTCGTGATGGGAGCTGGCGATCACGCCGTGATGGGCCAGGCGTGAAAATGGGTCTTTGGGGCGCTGCTCCTCGAGCTGGGCTGCCACGGCGGTGAGCGAGGGCGTATCCCAGAAAAACTCCAGAAACCGGCGGCTGCGCCTGATTGCCAGCACGTTGTGCACCGTCTTGGTTAGAATCAAATACCAACTGATCAACGAGGCGAGCAGCATCAGCACCAAAATGGCTCTGGCGAGGCCATCGGCCTGCTGCAGAAAATTAATGAAGCCTAACGCGTGTTCGGTTTCCACGGTCAACCCTTAACTTAGCTCGAATTGAATTGGAACCAGCACCCAAGCGGCAATGGGCTGTCCGGCCCGGCGGGCCGGCGCGAAACGCCAATTGCGCACGGCCTCCACCGCCGCCCGATCCAGGCGCCGGTGGCCGCAAGAGCGCTGTATTTTGATCTGACTGACGTGTCCACTGGTGTTGACGTGCACCCGCAATAACACTTTGCCCTGCTCGCCCAGGCGCCGTGAGCGCATCGGATAGTCCGGCGGCGGGTTGTCCCGATAGGCCGCCACGATATTGGGCGGGATGATCGGTGCCTCCTTGGCCGTGTCGCTGTTCGGGGCCGAGCGTGGCGCTCGCTCCGGCGCCGATTGCACTGGCGGTGACGGCTTGGGCAGTGGCTGCGCTACGGGTTCCCGGCGAGGCGGGGGCTTGGGCGCCGTTTCCATCGGTACCGGCTTGGGGCGGGTTTGCGCGATAAGCGGTTTTTTCACCGGCTTGGGTCGTTTGACCGGTTCAGGCGGCCGCTCCACCTGCGGCTTGGGTTTCGGCACCGGTTTGATCTTCGGAGCCGGCTTAGTCGGCGGGGTTACCGGCTCGGGTGCCGGTGGCGCCTCAATGAAGCGCACCATCAGCGGCTCGCCAGCGGCGAGCTGCGGCGCCGGCTGATCCAGTTGCGTTATGGCCCATAGCAATACGGCGTGCACTGCCAGCACCAACCCAGCCACCGGCCAGTTCGGCGTTGATTGCGTAGATAAATTAGCCCACGTTGTCGCTGTAGGCACGATGACGCCTTGTTATCGTAAAAATGGATCTATTGCGACTCGGACCAGCCCCGTGCCGCCGCTCCCTTGACCAGGAACTCGGCGCGGCGGGTCGAGCCGTCGGCGAATTTGAGCGTTACCGCTACTCGGTCTCCCGGTTTGAGCGGATCGTGCGGCGCCATGAGCATGATGTGATATCCGCCGGGGGCGAAGCGTAGCTGGCCACCGGCGGGCACCTCGATCGAGGCGACATGGTGCATCTCGCCGTGGCCGTTGGTCACGACGCTGCGGTGCAGCATAGCGCGCGCGAAACCCTCTGCCGTCACCCCGGTGAGGGTGATCGTATGATCGGTATGGTTATCGAGCACGAAATAACCGCCTGCCGGTAACTCGGCCGGCAGCAACCGGATCCAGCCCTGATCGATGCTTATGCCCTCGTCAGCGAAGGCAAGCCCCGATAGGGCGAGTAATGCACTCGCCAACAGCTTCTTAACCATACTGATCTCCTGGTTGCGCATGGCGCGGTATGAGCACGGCCGGCTGCGCCGATTCACTCCCGTTTCACCAGCGGCCGTTATGGATTCAATCGCCATGAATCGGGTTGGTTATATGTTTGCCAAGTGTCTCTTTAGCGATTTTCGAATCCGGCGGCGGGCGCTCAATGGCGTGCGCGCCATTCGGCATGACGGGATTCTATTACAGAATGAGAACGATTTGCTATGGTGCTTGAGTATGGTGCTTGAGTAAATGCGACAAATTGTCGCACCTTGGGGCGCGACAAAAGTGGTGCTTGTAGAGGTGGCTGCAGCACTAAGGTGTCTGTGCTTGTGATCGGCCCCATCGGCAAACCGTCGCCGGCCGCGGATGGGGCCGCGGTCGCTGTTACCAACGTTTGTAAGGTAGAAATTTACCGTTCCAGGTCAATACGACCCGGTCGCCCTTGGGATCCTTTTCCACGTCGACATCGAGGGTGAAGTCGATGGCGCTCATGATGCCGTCGCCGAATTTCTCATGGATGACCTGCTTGATGCTCTCGCCATAGACCGTCATGACTTCGTAGAGGCGATAGATGAGCGGGTCGCGCGGCACAGTCTCCTTGATGCTGCTGCCTTTGAGAGGGCATTCTTGCAGCGCGGCGGCCACTTCGCTGGGAAGCCCCAACGTGTTGCACATCTCATCTGCGAGGTCTGCCGGCACACTGTTTTCGCCCAGACAGGCCGATGCCGTCCACACCGGCGACATGCCGATGGTTTGCCCGAGTTGCTCCCAGGTGATGCCTTTTTGGGCCTTGGCCTCGAGGATGGCTGCGCGCATGGTTTGTTTGTCCATGATGCGACTCCTGTTGCTTGAGAGATTTCGTGATGGGCCGGGCCGCGATGGATTGCGGTGCCCGGGTCGATCGGTTTTGCCGGCGACTCATGCTTCGCCGTGGCTGAGTTAACTCCTATCAAATGCCATGCCAATCAGAGGCGCATGGTTTCGCACGGCCTCGGACGGTGGCCGTGGCCGGGCTATTGCTCGCCTATCGCTTGGGCAGGGCGTCTTGGTGGGTTGTTTTGCACTCAAACGGTGCGCTCATGCCCCGAAATGGTTCGGAATCGTCCGGCTGGCCCGAAGCGGCCAGTGTCATCGGTTCTTGCCGTTGGCTTCGACTAGCCATTTGACGACGATGGGGGGTGTTCTGCGCGGAGATCGGGCAGCCGTGGCGCTTGACCAGCGTGGTCGCCACGCTTTTCCACTGCTGTTGTGTGAGCCGGTTGGGTGATTAGGTAGTCCTCGGAATGGCAGCTCCGGCAGGCCTGGGCCATACTAGGCGGTTGACCGGGGCGGTCGGCGGCCGCTTTAACCGGAACGATGCCGCCTCGGCTCCGCTTCCTTGCTCTTGTCCCGGTTCATGCCCAACTCCTCCTAATATCAGGCTCGCTTCACTCTTTTCTACTGTGAATGCATTTCGAGCCGCCTTCTTGCGGCCTAGACTGGATGTCTCGCGGGGCGAGTCGAACTGAGATCCGATTGGCAGCGCGGTGAGGTGCCGAGCAGCGGCTGTGAGGGGGAGGAGAGTGACACCATGAGCAAGGCCGGTCAGAGTTCCGGCCCGCCTACGCGGGCCCTCGATCTCGGTGACGAAGCCATTCACTGGGATTTCAGTGCCGAGATGTCCTACGGGCAGTATCTTTGCCTGGATCGCCTGCTGGATTGTCAAAAGCCGCTATCGGCCCAGCACGACGAGATGCTGTTCATTACCATTCATCAGGCGAGCGAGCTCTGGATGAAGCTTGTCGTCTTCGAGTTGTCCGCTGCCTTGCGCTGCGTGCGCGAGGACCGGCTCGGGCCGGCGTTCAAAATGCTCGCCCGGGTTGCGGCCATCCAGCGTCAGCTCATTCAGTCCTGGAGCGTGCTGGCCACATTGACTCCCACCGACTACTCGAGCTTCCGCGATACCCTCGGTCACAGTTCGGGCTTTCAGTCCTACCAGTACCGGCTGATCGAGTTCCTCCTCGGCAACAAAAACCGGCGCCTGATCGAGGTTCACCGCAACGATCCCGCGGTGCATGCTCGGCTGCAACAAGCGCTGGAGCGCCCGAGCTTGTACGACGAAACCCTCCAGCTGCTGCATCGGCGCGGTCTGCAAATGCCCTCGGCAAAGCTCGAACGGGACTGGGGCGAGCCCTACGAGCCCGACGAACGGGTCGAGGCCGCCTGGCAGAGCGTCTACCACAATGTGGAGGACCATTGGGATCTCTACGAGCTTGCCGAGAAACTCGTCGACCTCGAGCACGCCTTGCAGCGCTGGCGCTTCGAGCATATGAAAACCGTCGAGCGCATCATCGGTTTCAAGCGCGGTACCGGCGGTTCCTCGGGCGTGGGTTATTTGAAAAAAGTGCTCGACCTGCGTTTCTTCCCCGAGCTGTGGACGGTGCGCACGCTTCTATAAAACTTGCCGAAAACCGCCTCGGTCAATCTTCTGCGCGCGCGATTCGTAGAGGGGCGCAGAGTGCGGTTTTTGGCTCGGCGCCGTGTTCGATCCAGCCGCAGTGCAAATACGCGCTTGACTGAGCGGCGGCGATCGAACCGGTTTTGTCGACCAGAACGAAACCGCCGTTGCCGTTGACCTTTGTGACCAGATATTCGATGGCGATCCGGGCGGCCGTATGAGCCTCGAGGCCTTGACGGGCGATCAGAAAGCCGAGGTAAGCGGCCAGTGCCGTGCGGATGAAATCTTCGCCCCATCCCGTACAGGAGACGGCGCCGCCCGCATTGTCGGCATAAGTGCCGGCGCCGACGAGCGGGCTGTCACCCACCCGGCCCGGTCGTTTGCCCTTTTGCCCCCCGGTCGATGTGGCGGCGGCCAGATTGCCGGCGCAGTCCCGTGCCACCGCCCCGACCGTGCCGTAGCCGTTCTCGTCGGCCCTGCCGTATTTACCCCAACCTTCTTGGAAGTAGGCTTGGCTGACGGTTGCAATGCCGTTGGCTGCGGCAAAGTCGTCGGCGCCACGCCCGGCGAGCATGACATGCGGTGTCTTTTCCATGATTCGGCGAGCGAGCTCGACCGGGTTGCGGATGTGCTCGACATAGGTCACCGCGCCGGCCTTGAGGGGCTGCCCATCCATTACGCATGCCTCGAGCTCGAAGCGGCCGGCCGAGTTGGGAACGCTACCGTAGCCGGCATTGTAAAGGGGGTCATCCTCGAGCAGGCGGGTGCAGTGCACGACAGTATCAAGCGCCGTCGCGCCGGCGGCGAGCCGGGCGCCGCCTTCCTCCAGGGTCGTTCTCAGGCTTTCCCTGATGCGCCCTGCTTGGGCCGGCGATGCGGGACGGTCACCTGCGCCGCCGTGGATGCCGATGCTGTAGCGGTGCCGAATTGCCATGTTCGCTCTTTACACGGATACGCCGTTTCGGCTCCAATTTAGTGTAGTGCATCCGAAGCAGTGCACCCGAAGTTGGGTTATGCGGGGTGACGCGGGAGAGCAGCTGATGCACGGCCTGTCCCGGGATGATTGCGAGCGGCTTGATCGTGAAGACCCACTCAGCGTGTGGCGCGCGCGCTTCGAGTTGCCGAGCGGTGTGATCTATCTCGATGGCAATTCGCTCGGGGCGTTGCCGGTCGGTACTCGGCAGCGGCTCGATGAACTCGTGCGGGTGCAATGGGGTGAGGACCTGATCCGCTCGTGGAACGGCAACGATTGGATCGGCATGCCGCGGCGCATCGGCGCCAAGATCGCCCGGTTGATCGGTGCGTGCGATGATGAGGTGGTTGCCGCGGATTCGACCTCGGTCAATCTTTTCAAGCTGCTTGCCGCGGCGTTGCGCCTACGCCCGGGGCGCAAGGTCATCGTCTCCGAGCGGACCAACTTCCCTACGGATCTCTATATCATCGAGGGGCTCATTGAGCTGCTGGGTCAAGGCCACGAGCTGCGTTTGGTGCATGCCGGCGAGCTCTGTGATGCCTTGGACGAAACCGTCGCGGTGCTGGTGCTGACCCAGGTCGACTACCGCAGCGGACGTCTCCACGACTTAGCTACGCTGACACGTCAGGCACAGGCAAAAGGCATTCTCACGCTCTGGGATCTAAGCCACAGCGCCGGCGCGATGCCCATTGAGCTCAATGCGGCCGGCGTCGATATGGCGGTGGGCTGCGGCTATAAGTACCTCAACGGCGGGCCCGGCGCGCCCGCCTACCTCTTTATCGCCCGGCGCCATCAGCGGATGGCGCCGCCCGCTATTGCCGGCTGGATGGGACACGCCGTGCCGTTCGCGTTCGCGCCGGATTATCGCCCGGCCGCCGGGATCGAACGTCATCTTGTCGGGACGCCGCCCGTGCTGGGACTCGCTGCGCTAGAGGTCGGCGTCGATCTGCTGCTGGGGGCGGATCTGCGGCTGGTGCGTGAGAAGTCCCGGCAGCTGGGCGATCTGTGCCTGCGGTTAGTCGAACAGGAATGCGCGGCCTTTGGTTTCGAGCGCGCCAGTCCGCATGATTCGGCACGGCGTGGCAGCCAGGTCGCTGTTCGGCACCCGCAGGGCTATGCCATCGTTCAGGCGCTGATCGCCGAGGGCGTGATCGGCGATTTTCGCGCCCCCGATCTCCTGCGCTTCGGCCTCGCGCCGCTTTATTTGCGCTATGTCGATATCTGGGAGGCGGTGGCCGCGCTGCGCCGGGTTATGGCGAGTCGGTCCTGGGACAGACCCGAGTTCAAGCGCAAGGCTACCGTGACCTGAGCCGGTTTCATCCGTGATCCGGGTGTTCATCCGGCCGGGCGTGTGCCGCGCCTTGGCCGGTTGCGCCGAGCGGCGAGTCCCGCACCCAGGAGCCCCAGACTGAAAAGCCAGCCCGGCTCGGGCGCCGTGATCGGGTGGGTCAGACCCTCGATGAAGATCAGATCTTGCCCCGCAAGATTACTCGGCGCGAGCCCCTCTTGCAGGAATTGACCGCCGGTATAGGCATCGCCGGCGGTCCAGCTAACGCCTTCGATCCCGCCCGGGGTAAACAGCTGCGCGACGTAGATCTGCCCCGGTGTCAGGGCGACTCGGGCGGGGAAATCGAAGTGGATGTTCTGCTGGCCGCTCAGGGTGAATACCGTAACGGGATCCGAGGTGGCGATGACAGAGCCGCCCAGGCCGTCGGCGCCAGCCAGGCCGTCGAGGATGTTCACCACGACGGTTTGACCCAGGCCGGCCATGAGGAATTCGATCGCATCGATGGCCGGCAAGGTGGGGGTGAACGACTGCCCGAAGCTCGCCCCGCCGTTCGTTCCGGCAACGATTCCTCCGTTTTGCTGATCGACTCGGGTAATGGGTGCTGCGTATGGGGCTGTCGCTATTCCGAGCAGTAACATTAATCCGACTGCGCAGCTCATGGCCGGGAGGGGAGTATGTTTCATTATTCGTAACTCCTCTGGGCGTGAGAGTTCGGTATTGTGGAGAGTCCGTCGGTATTTTGGTCTAATTATTTCGGCTGCAGAGCTTTAAAATAACCTCGGTCCGCGCCATCATTCATCGACGTCGTCGACATCCACCTGCCCGCTCATGCGCCGGCGGAGGTGCGACCAGGACATGCCGGTGGAGAGCACAGCCGCCAGGGCGATCAGCAACAGGTAGCTCATCAGCCGTCGGTCGCTCGCCGCCACCCAGCCGAAATCGACCATCACCCACAGCAAGGTGCCGAAGAACGCGATTGCGAGCGTAGTGCCGATCAGCCCGAGTGAGCGCAGCGTCGCCCGCAGGAATACCGTCCAGCCGATCAGCAGCACCACGCCAGCGAATACTTTCAGCGCCAACCGCTGCGTATCGCGATCCGCGACCACCCAATGGAAATAGGATAGATGTTCCGGGTTGTAGGTCGCGAAGACCAGAACCAGTGCCGCCACAAAGCGGACCAAGAAACCATTCCAACTGAAATTCAAAGCCATGCGAAACCTTCCGGGAGTACGGGGCATGGACCGACTCGGTCGGCCCGAGGGTATGCGGACGAATTGTACGTGAGGAATTATGCCATCGCACTGATGGGGCTTTGCGGAATGGGTGGGGGCGGTTGACACGATAACAGAAATCATTATCATTCAATCCAACAGGAGGAGATATTATGGCCACCAGGAAAATAGAAACCCTGTGCCCATCCCGCAATCAGGCGAGCACTGAACCGCCTATCCTACCGCCGGGCCTCGATACACGGGATCTCTTTCACGGCAATCGCACCGTGGCCATCAATCACCACGGCGAGCGCTATATTCTGCGGCTCACTCGCAATGAACGGCTGATTCTTACCAAGGAGGTGTAACCAGCTAACCGCGCGTTGCTTACCTAGCAAGCAAGAAAAACGGCAACAACCCCGATTTATCCACGTCCGTGACTATTGGTGGTCGCCAGCCAGCCGGGGAGGGACGCTCGGCTAGCCAGCAGTTTTCTCTTTGCGGCTTGCACCGCTGCGCCACCCCTTGCGCACTTGCGTTGCATGTGTCCTCTGCTCACTTCCACGATGAGAAGATATTTGTGCCCGTGCTTGCCCATTTGCCCTGGTGGGGTGCCGTAGCCGCCGCGTGCTCTGGGTTTGGGTAAGAGAGCCCGCTCTGGAGTAGCAGGGAATCTCGAATAACTCACAGGTTTCGTCATTCCGGCGTCGGCCGGACAAAACCGTTCGGAACGATTTTGAACAGCTTTAGCTGGCCCGATGGGGCACATGCCACCCGTGGCGTGCGTAATCCAGTTCCCCCCACGGAACAAAAGATGGACTCCGGCCTTCGCTGGGGGGACGGAGTGGATAAGGTTTTTCGAGGTCTCCAACAGGTGCGCTTGGGAATCAATATTGCCAGGCGGATGGTAACATCCAGCAGTTCGAATACCCCCCCGCGTGGTACCGTTTCGATACGAGGTTTCGATTCGGTGGTGCACCGTAATCCAATGCTACTTTTCAGCCGATGAGATAAATTGTTACCGGCACAGGCCGATAGATGTCAGGGATGCAATCGAGGTTTTCCGTATGAAAGAACGTCGTCTGTTTATTGCTGTCGGTGCAGTGAGCGCTGCGCTGGCACTGGCTGCGTGTACGACCAACCCTTACACCGGGGAGCGTCAGGCCGGGAAGGCCGGTATCGGCGCCGGGGTGGGGGCTGCGGTAGGCGCTGGGGTCGGTGCGGCCGTCGCCAAAGAACATCGTGGCCGAGGAGCGCTGATTGGCGCCGCCAGCGGCGCGGCGCTCGGTGGTGGGGTGGGTTATTATATGGACGTGCAGGAAGCCAAGCTGCGCGAAAAAATGCGCGGCACCGGCGTGAGCGTGACGCGCCAGGGCGATGCCATCATTTTGAACATGCCGAACAACCTCACGTTCGACATCGACAGCAGTTCGCTGAAACCGGCCGGTGCCAACACCTTGACTGGCGTGGCTATGGTGCTCAAAGAATACGATCAGACCGGGGTGAACGTGGTGGGCCATACCGACAGCACCGGTGGCCGCGCGCACAACATGACGCTTTCGCAGCAACGCGCCGACAGCGTCGCCAGTTCGTTGATCATACAGGGCGTGGCGGCCAACCGTATCCGCAGCACCGGTGTCGGCCCGGATGACCCGATTGCCTCCAACAGCACCGCCGAGGGCCGCGCCCAGAACCGCCGGGTAGAGATAACACTAACCCCCTTGCAATAATCTATCCGCACCCTTTCATTTGATGAGCCGTAACCGGTCGGCCAACCTCGCCGGCCGGGATGCGGTTCAGTGTCCAGGTGGCGCCGGGCCCTGCACCACCTGGGTCAGGTGCTGCGGTTTGACGTACTTTTCGAACGCGGCGCGCACTTGCTGCGGAGTGAGCGTGAGGTAGTGCTTCCCCGCAACCATCGGCTGATCCAGCGGCTCGCCGCGCCAGCTCCACGCCAGCAGCGAACGCGCGATGCGCTCGACGCTGGATATTTCGAGCGGAATTGAACGGATCTCGTACTGGCGGGCATTGTCGAGCTCGTCCGCCGCGACCGGTTGGGTACGCAGCGCCTCGATGCTCTGGCGCACCAGCGCGTCTATCCGCGCGACCTTGTCCGGGTCGCTGCCATACTGCACGTAGAAGATCGAGCGCGAGCGGTCGAAATTCATGGCCGAACCCACGCTGTAGGCATAACCATGGCGTACGCGGATGTCGGCCATCAGCCGCGAGGCGAAGCCACTGCCGCCGAGCACGTCGTTGCCGAGTTGCAGCGCGTAGCGATCCGGGTTGTGCAGATCGAGATCCAGCATTTGCCCCATCAGTGCCTGATTTTGTGAAGCATACGCGTTGGGCACCACGGTGTAGCCCGGTGGGTTCAGCGGCACTCGCGGCGGCACCACCTCGGGTTTCGGGCCGTGGGCGTGCCAGTCGCCGAAGTATTTCTCGATCGTGACCTTGGCCTGCTCAGGTGCGATGTCGCCGACCACGACAATCGTGGTCAGATCGGGCCGATAGCTCGCGGCGAAGTAATCCTGGACGTCCTGCAGCGTAAGCTCGCCGACCGTATCGGGCGTGGCTTCGCGCAATCCCGGATCGCCGCTTGGCAGCAGTGCCTGTTTCAGCGCACGGATCATCCGGTAGCGCGGTGATTCCAACTCGCCGGTGAGGGTGCGCGCCAGCGTGTCCCGCTGCACCGTGAAGGCCCGCTGCGGCAGCGCCGGGTGCAGCTCGTTGTCGGCTAACAGCTGCAGGCCGCGATCGAAATTTTTGCTCGGTACAGCCAGGCTGAATTCGGTACCGCTGGTCACGCGGGCGGCGATGTCGTCCAGCGCCTTGTGGAAGGCGCCGCGATCCAGCGTGGTCGTGCCGTAGTCGAACAGTGTGGCGAGCAGCCGGCCGACGCCGTCCTGGCCGCGCGGTTCCTGCAGGCCGGCGTTGTGGTCGATATGGCCGATTACGGTAAGCGTCTGGCTGACCGACTCCGGCTGCACAATGAGGTTGATGCCGTTGGCGAGCTTCATCTGCACCGGATCGAGCGTCCAGTGCGGCAACTCCAGTTTCGCCAGCGCCTGGCTCGCCCAGGCCGGCAGTGGGACGTCCAGCGTGTTGTCGCCGGCGAAGGATTCGGTGCCGCCAAAGCCGCTGCTCTGCGGTGGGCGCTTGCCTTTGGCGCTGGGGGTGAGCACGATGGTCACGCGTTGATCGGGTTTGAGATACTCCTGCGCGAGGCGGTCGACGGCTGCGACGCTGACCGTACGGATTTGTTGTGCGGCCTGCGCGGGTGAGTCCAGACCCTGCCAGGCGAGCACCTGCGACCATGCGCTGGCGAGCGTCGCCGCGCTGTTCTTGGCGAACTCGAACTGCGCCAGCTCGGCGCACTTGGCCGCTTCGACCAGCTCGGGTGATACGCCGTCCTCGAGTAAGTCGGTAATTATTTGCTCGAGGTGCAAGCGCGCCTGCCGCGCGTTGCCGCCTTTCGGAAAGCCGACTTCGACCACGCCGATGCCGCCATGGCTGAAGGGCAGGGTTTGGGCATCGGCGCTCAGTACTTTACCCTGGGCGGCCAGTTCCGCAAGCGGACTGCGCGCGTTGTTGAGCACGTCCATCAGGATCTGCGCGGCGGCATAGTCCTTGGATGCCATGCCCGGCATGCGATACAGAAATTGCACCGAACCGGTGGCGGCCGGCGTGGTCATGCGGATGGTCTGCGGTTTGACCGGTTGCAGCGCGAGCACCGCTCGGGCCGGCGCCGGATGCGCGGCGATCGGACCGAACAGCCGCTTTATTTTGGCCAGTGCTGCCGGCGGCTCGACATCACCGACGATCACGAAGGTGGCGTTGTCGGGCACGTACCAGTCGTTGTAGAACCGGCGCAGTATGCTGGTCGTGGTGCGGTCGAACGACGGTCGCGTGCCGAGCGGATTCTCCGCGTAGCCGGTGCCGGCGTAGAGGATGCGCTGCGCTTGCTGGAAGGCGAGATAACCGGGGTCGGAGATATCGCGCGAGACCTCCTGCTCGATCGCGCCTTTCTCGAGAGCCCAGGCCTTATCGGTCAGCAGTGCCCCGCGCATCCGCGTAGCTTCGATGTGCAGCAGGACATCGAGGTACGAGGCCGGCGTGACGAAATAATATTGGGTGGCGTCGTTGGTGGTGAACGCATTGACAACACCGCCCATTGTGCCGGTCATCTTGTCGAGCTGGGCGGCGCTCAGGCCTTTGCTGCCGCGGAACAGCATGTGCTCGAGCGCATGCGCCGTGCCTGGGTAGCGCTGCGGCACCTGGTAGCTGCCGGCGAGGTAGGTGATCTGGGTGGTTACCACCGGCGCCAGCGCGTCGCGAACGATGACCACCCGCAGACCGTTGTCCAGCGTCGCACGCAGCGTGTTGGCGGGTTGGTTGGCGGCCGTTGCGGTGGGGCCGACCGCAGCGAGTAGGCCGAATCCCAACAAGACGCCACGCGCCAGCGTTTTGAACATATCGGGTGTGCTCCATGAAAACACTCGGAGAATACAGCCGATCAAGCAGACAAGCCACGGCCCTCTATACCTCATTGCGATAAAAGCGCAATCGATAACAAGACACCCAGTGAATAGGGTGCACGGGTGGCGGGCATGGCAAGCTGATCCGCCCAGCGCGGGCGCGACGAGAAATGGGCGTATTGCAGGGATGCCTCCAGCTCGATGATGCGTCGGCCCAGGGCCCGCAAATAGCCGTCGATGCCTTCCTCGAAGGCCCAGAAGACAAGCGATAGGACGAGTGAGAGGAAGATGAAATAGCCACGCAGCCAGGTCGGACCAGGCAATACGCCACCGGCCCCGGTTGCCGCCGCAACCAGGCCGACGAACAGCGCCGCGAATACGCCGAGGCTGGTGAAGCGCAGATTGCTGTAGTGGCGGTGGCTTGCCAGAGCTTCCGTGTACTCGATCTCCGGATTGCCGGGCATGGATCGTCTCCTGATGCTGCTGCTAGGCACGTGCCGCGCCAGCTTGTCCAGCTTGCGCCGCAGAGGATGCATGCGGGACCGTCGTGGCCTTTTGCCGGTGGCTTAGGAGACGAATTCTAAGGTTCATTTGCGAGCTGAGCGAAGGGCACGTGCTGTCTTCGAAGGGCATTTTGTGTTTTTCTTGAAACAGTGTGCGCGAAAATCGCTCCGCTGTGCCATCGTGTGATGCGCGCCAGCGCCTTCAAGAGCATTCTCAGCACTGGGATGCTCGGCCGAAGAGGTTTGTTCGCAATGGATTGGTCATGAGGATATGGGTGGATGCGGACGCCTGCCCAAAGGCGATCAAGGCGATTTTGATCCGTGCCGCCGAGCGCGCCGAGGTGGTACTCACGTTCGTGGCCAATCAGTCGGTACCGACCCCGCGGTCCCGCTATATCAAATCGATCCGAGTAGCACCCGGTTTTGATGGGGCCGATTGCGAAATCGTCAAGCATGTGGTCGCTGATGACCTGGTCATAACGGCCGATATTCCTCTGGCCGCCGAGGCGATCGCCAAAGGCGGCCACGCCCTCAGCCCGCGTGGCGAGCTATACACATCGGATAACATCAAGGCCCGCTTAACCATGCGGGATTTCATGGATACGCTGCGCGCCAGCGGGATCAACACCGGGGGACCGGCGCCGCTGAGTCAGAAGGACCGGCAGGCTTTTGCGGGACATCTTGATAAGCTATTGGCGCGGCAGGCTAAACAACGATGAACAAGAGCGCATTCTCTCTGTGATGAACCGCGACAGGCCGGTTTCGTTCATAACCGGAGCTTCATCTGGAATCGGCTGCAGTTTGGCGCGCCGCATTGCAAATGAGGGCCACGCCGTTGCGCTGATTGCGCGACGCAAGAATTTGCTCGATGAGCTCGCGCTGGAGATCGAGCAGGCCGGCGGCACGGCCTTGGCAATCGCATGCGATGTCACCGACGCCACAAGTGTTCGGGACGCGCTGCGCACGGTGGAGTCGAACTTCGGGCCTGTCACACGGTTGGTCGCCAATGTCGGCGGTGGTGAGCGCACCGATGTGGAGCAGTTTTCGGCCGCGCACATCGAGCGCGCATTCGCTCTGAATGTGATGAGCACGGCCATCTGCATCGAGGCGGTTCTGCCGGGCATGCTAATGCGAGGGAGCGGGCATATCGTCGCTATGGGCAGTCTGGCAGGCTATCGTGGCCTGCCCGGTGCGGCAGGCTACTCGGCCGCGAAAGCCGCTCTCACCAATATGATGGAAAGCCTGCGTGTGGAGTTGCGCCCGCGCGGGATCCAAGTGACTTTGTTGCTACCCGGCTTCGTCAGGAGCAAGCTCAAACGCAAAAAAAGACCGTTCGAGCTCGAGCTGGAGGCGGCAACCGCGCGGATGCACCGGGCTATACTGGTGCGCAAGCCACGCTATGCGTTTCCCTGGCCGCTGGTGTGGATCGCCGGCATCTGTCGGTTGCTGCCGGCATCGTTGTATGATGTTTTGCTTGCCGGACGTGGACCCAAGCCCCGTGTTCGCGCGGAGTGAGGCGGCATGGCCATCGCTGTCAACGCGGGTAGGACTAAACAATGGGGAATATCACGCAGATGAATGCAACGGCAATGTTCGCGGCCCTAAGAGCGGCCCGCAAAAAATCGGTACGGAGCTTGGGTAAGCGGGTCCTCAGAAAAATTGATCGCTATATGGCGGCGAACTCCCTGGTGCCGGACGAACCGGTGCTCGACTCCCAGGTGTTCCCCTGGGTGGCCGATTTGGAGGCGAATTGGCGCGATATTCGCGCCGAACTCGAAAAAATATTGGAGTTTCGTGACCACATCCCGCGGTTCCAGGATGTCTCGGCCGATCAATATCGTATCTCTCCGGATGATCAATGGCGCACCTTCATCCTCTATGGGTTCGGTTACCAGTCAGAGCTGAACTGCGGGCTGTGCCCGAAAACCACAGCTGTGCTGCAACGAATCCCTCATTTGCAGACCGCCTTCTTTTCCATTCTGGCCCCAGGGAAGCACGTCCCGCGCCACCGCGGCGTGACCAAGAGTCTCATTCGCTGTCATCTCGGGCTGATCGTTCCTCGCCAGCGCGAGCAGTGTTACATGGACGTGGGCGGCGTGCGCTGCGTCTGGGAAAACGGGCGCGCGTTCGTGTTCGATGATCGGTATCCGCACGAAGTTCACAACAATACCGACGAGGAGCGCGCCGTGCTGCTGCTCGACGTCGAGCGGCCGATGCGACGTCGGGCGGTGGTGCTCGGTCGAGTCGCGCTGTGGTTGCTTAAAAGGACGGCCTATGTGGTCGAGGCGCGGCGTAATTTGGCGCATTGGGAGCAGCGCCTGCAGGCCCATCTGGCCGGGAAAGCGGGAGGTGCTGGAGGCGAATTCCCTTCGCCCTGAGCGAGCCGAACGGCGCACGTAGAGTCTCCGGCGCGTTCGTGGCGATGCCTTGGTACGGTTGGCTGAGAGCTCGCAAAGCGCTTAAACGGCACACGCAGGAATTAGCGCTCGTCTCTGTCTCCATCAGCCCTCCATCAAGTCAGGCTCGCCGCACCCCAAAACGATGAAGGCCCGCGCTTCGTCCCTTAAGCGGGTGATCTCTTGCCAGTCGTCACCACGCGGCTCGAGTGGCCGCCCTACACTGACCCGCAGATGCAGGCGGCGCGGGAACCATTCGGTGCCACGCAACACCGAACGCGTGCCCGACAGGGCAATCGGTATCAGCGGTGTTCGCGCCCGGGCTGCGACTTGGAACGCGCCCAGATGGAATCGGCGCACGCCCGAGGCCCGTGTGAATGTGCCCTCCGGGAAGAAGGCGAGTGAGTCGCCTGCGCGCAGGACCTGCTCGGCTCGATCAGCTTCTTGACGGGCGCGCTGCCAATCGAATCGCTCCACCATCAAGGTTCCCAGGCGTTCGAGCAGCACGCGGGCAAAGAAGCTGGAGCGCAGCTCCCGCTTGGCGAGGAAGCGAACGTTCGCTGGCAGAACGGCCGCCAGCACTAGGGGGTCGATGTAGCTGGCGTGATTGGCCACAAATACTACGCGCCGGTCGTTTGGCAGGTTCTCGAGCCCGGCCACCTCTATGGGGATGCCGAGGAGCATGGCCAGGGTCCGCAACGCCGAGCGCGATACCGCCCAGCGCCAGCGTCGGCGCGGTAACACGACCACCGCCAGCCAGGTTGGCAAGGCGATCAGGCCAAAGACGCCCCAAGCGTAGCCGGCATAGAGGCGTTCCTTGATCCCCTTGAGGTTCTGGTTAAGGCGCGCGGCGGCGGCCGAGGTGCCTAGCCGAGTGATTTGCCACCATACTGAGCGGCCGGGTTCGCCAAGTCGGTTGTTCGCGTACAACTCACGGGTGGCTCGGCGGCGGATTTTTCCGCTGGACGTTTTCAAAACGCTATGCGCAGGAGGCAGGCGGACGTCATCCGGTGGGATGCCGGTGAGCTCGGTGACCCGCTCCGCGATCTGGCGTGTCATCGTTTGGCGGCGTTCGGGGTCTTGCTCATGGGTTTCCGCAACAACGACGAGCCGTTCGATGCCGGAGTCCTCCTCTGGGTTGGCGAAGACCGCAACACAGCCCTTGCGGATGCCTTCAATCTCTCCGACCGCCTGCTCGATCTCATGAGGATAAACGTTACGGCCGGCACGGATGATCATGTCTTTTATCCGGCCGGTGACAAACAGTTCGCCTTTTGCCAAATAGCCAAGGTCTCCGGAATCGAGCCACGAACCGTGGAAAAGCTCTGCGTTCAGGCGAGGGTTGCGGTAGTAGCCGGAAGTCGCGGATGGGCCGCGAAATTGGATGGCCCCCTGGCGACGTTCCGGGAGTTCGCGGTCGTTGGCGTCCACCACCCGGACCTCATAGCCGTCCAAAGGCGGCCCGGCGGAGGGGAAGCGCAGGGGGTAGGCCGCGTTTTCAGCGGCGGGTCGCGCCTCGCCGCTGCGAGTGAATATCTCCCGGTCCACTACATCCACCCACGGGCCACGCCCGGGACGGGAAATGGTCAGCCCGAGCGCTGCCTCGGCGAGGCCATAGACGGGCATCAGGGTCTCCCAGCGCAGGCCGTTAGCACTGAACGTGGCGTAGAAGCGCTCCAGGGTGGTGGGGCTGACGGACTCGGCCCCGTTGAAGGCGATGCGCCAGCTGGAAAGATCCAGCTCCTCCAGCGCGCCGCTGCGAGCGGCACGTATGCACAATTCGTAGCCGAAGTTGGGCGATGCCGACAGGGTGGCGCGATATCGGTGGATGGTCCACAGCCATTGCAGCGGATGTGCGAGGAACGCCAGCGGCGACATGATCGCCAGCGGACAGCCGAAGTAGAGGCTGCCGAACCACGCGCCGATCAGGCCCATGTCGTGGTAGAGCGGCAGCCAGCTCACGAAAAAGTCCTCCGAGGTGGCTTCGACGCGCCGTCCTATGGCCCGAATGTTAGCGAGCAGGTGTTTGTGGGCCAGGCTGATGCCTTTCGGGTCGCCGGTACTGCCCGACGTATACTGCAGCATGGCCAGATCGTCGGCGCGACGATCCAAGCCGGGCCGGGCGCCGGGGGGCCGTGCCAGGCGATCGGCGGTGATGACGCACTTCAACTCGGGGGCCTCCGCCTTGAGGAGCTGGGCAATGCGCCGGGCCTGCGGTACCATGATCAGCACTCGGGCGCGCGCGTTGGTCAGGATGCGGCCGTGGCGGCGCAGGTGTTCCTCCAGCTGCGCGGGCCTGGCCGGAGGATAGAGCGGCACCGGCACGGCTCCGGCAAGCAGGATGCCGATGAAGCTCACGAAGTAGTCCCGGCCCGTCGGTAGCATCAGCGCCACGGTGTCGTCGGCACCGATGCCCCGTTCGCGTAGCCCGGCGGTCACCGCAGCCGCCCGGCGATCGAGCTCGCCGTAGGTCAGCGGTTGTGGCTCTTCTTTGTCTCCGTAGATGTAAAGATGTGTGCGCTGCGGGTGTTGCTGGACGTGCCAATCGAGTGCTTCCAACAATGTCCGAGCCTGGCCGGGCTCCTTGACCGATGGCGCGTATTGCGGTTCTTGTCGGGGCGCCCGGCGCGGAGTGGCGCCGGCTTTGATCACAGCGTCGAGCAGTTGCTCCGGTGTCTCGGCCTGCACGGCCGATTCTGGAAGACTCACTTGGAACTCGTGCTCGCAGCGCATGATCAGCTCTGCGCGAGCCAGACTGTCAATACCCAGGTCCTGATCGAGCCGATCACCCGGTTGTGGAGAAACGGTTCGGGATGTGCCTCCGCTTTCCCTGCTAACCTGTCGAACCAGTTCCAAGAGCTGGTTCATGTCATCGCCGCGTCGCCGCTGGGTGGACTTGGCTTCCATAGAATCGCCGCTCCTTGCCTATAGGCAAGAAACTTGATTGCTCCACCACAGATATAGCGGCATCCCGTATCTGGAACAAGCTTTGCTTGGGGAGGCGTCCACCCGAGTCCAGACAGTCGGGTGAATTGGCCCAACACCGTGCATTCAAGCACGGCGTTCGATGCTAAATGATCGACCTGGGCGATGATCTTTGGTGCGTGGTGCGGCACCGGTGTCCGGGGGAGCAATGGGTCAGCGTGTGCCACCCTCCAAGGCCGTTTTCATGTCTTCCAGCTCCGCCCAGCGCTCCACTACTCGATCGAGCTCGAGCTGGCGGGTGTTCAGCTCGGAGAGAGTCGCCTGGATCGTTGTTTGGGGCTCGTCATAGAACGCCGGATCACCGATCCGCGCCTGCAGTTCTCCGACTTCGGTCTCCAGCGCTTCGATCCGCTTGGGCAGCTGATCGAGTTCTCGTTGGAGTTTGTAGCCGAGTTTGCGGGGCTTGGGCGGGTTCGCTGCCCGTGTGGACGTGGCGGGCGAGGGCTTCGTGGCACGGGGCCGTGACACCCCCAGAGCGTCGGCCCGGGCCAGTGCGTGGCCGCGGCAGAGCCAGTCGCTGTAGCCGCCCACGTATTCTCGTACGCGGCCACGACCTTCAAAGACCAGCGTGCTGGTCACCACATTGTCGACGAACGCGCGATCGTGGCTTACCAGCAACAGCGTGCCGGGATACTCCACCAGGCGTTCCTCCAATACCTCGAGCATTTCGATATCGAGATCGTTGGTCGGCTCGTCCATCACCAGCAGGTTGGCCGGCCGTGTGAACAGCTTGGCGAGAATGATCCGGTTGCGCTCACCGCCGGACAGCGCCCGCACGGGCTGGTGGGCCCGCCGGGCGCTGAACAGAAAATCCTGTAGGTAGCCGATGATGTGGCGGTCCTTGCCGTTGATCCGCACGTGGTCGCGGCCCTCGCCCACGTTGTCGGCCACCGTCTTGTCCAGCTCCAACGTGGTGCGCAGCTGATCGAAATAGGCAATCTCCAGATTGGTGCCGAGGGTTACATGACCTTGGTCGGGCTCGAGCTCGCCGAGCAGGATGCGCAGCAGCGTCGTTTTGCCCACACCGTTGTTGCCGATCAAGCCGATGCGATCGCCGCGCATGATCTTGATTGAGAAGTCCTCGATCAGGGTGTGTCCTTGATAGCCATGGGTGATGTGGCGCGCTTCGATGACTTTGCGGCCAGACGGATCCGCCTCCTCCATACGCAACCGGGCCTTGCCCTGCGGGGTCAAGCGTGCGGCACGGGCTTCGCGCATGGACTGCAGAGCCCGCACGCGGCCCATGTTGCGGGTTCGGCGCGCCTTGATGCCCTGGCGTATCCATGCCTCCTCCTGAGCGAGCTTGCGGTCGAACAGTGCGTTCTGCCGCTCTTCCGCCTCCAACCACCGCTCCTTTTGCTCGAGGAAGTTGCGGTAGTCGCCGGGCCAGCTCGTCAGGCGGCCGCGGTCCAGTTCGACGATGCGGGTGGCGAGCTTTTGCAGGAACGCCCGATCATGGGTGATGAACAGCACCGCGCCCTGGAACTCCTGTACCGTCTGCTCCAGCCATTCGATGGTGCCGATATCGAGATGGTTGGTCGGCTCGTCGAGCAGCAGCAAATCCGGCTTGGCTACCAGCGCCTTGCCCAGTGCCACGCGTCGGCGCCAACCACCGGAGAGGGTCTCCATGCGCTTATCGGCCGGCAGTTGCAGTTGCGTGATGAGGGCATCCACTTGCTGATCCAGCTGCCAGCCGCCATGGGCCTCGAGCCGGTGCTGCAGATCCTCGAGCTCGCGGAGGCCGCGGGAGTCCAGCTCCGTCGCCGTGCGCGCATGATAGGCATCCACCAACGCCTGGATCGCGGCCATGCCCGATTTGACCACCTCCCGCACGGTGCGGGCATCGCCTTCCGGAAGGCTCTGCTCCAGTTGGCTGATCTCGATGCCGTCTGGGCACTGAATATGGCCGCTGTCGGGTTGCAACTCGCCGGTGATGAGCTTGAGCAGGGATGACTTGCCGGCGCCGTTGCGACCGATCAGACACACCCGCTCGCCGGCGTCGATGGTGAATTCGGCGGCATGCAGCAGGGGCGTGTCGCCGAACTCGAGGGAGACTTGGTCGAAGCGTATCAGGTTCAAGGCGTTCCTATGAGATTTAACCCGCTGGCGAATGGTTCATTATACGGGTGCTGGCAAGGATTAAATGCAAGATCCCGAGCCGGTCAGCGTTGCGTGGACCGCCAATTCTGCGGCTCGTACCAGCCTTTGTCCTCCGGCGGCAGGGAGTCGGCGCCGCGGATGGCATCGGCTAACTTCTCCGCTAGCATGATGACCGGAGCATTGAGATTGCCGCTGGTGAGCCGCGGCATGATCGAGGCATCCACCACACGCAGACCCTCCACAGTGTGAACGCGTCCCGTGCTGTCCACCACGGATTCCTCGTCATGCCCCATACGGCAAGTGGCGCAGGGATGGTAGGCGCTTTCAGCCATGCGCCGCACCCAGGCATCGATTTCCTGATCGCTTGCGACTTCGGGGCCAGGGGCCAGCTCCGCGCCTCGAAACGCCGCCAGCGGCGCCTGGTGCATGATCTCCCGGGTCAAGCGGATGGCCGCGCGCATCTCGCGGCGGTCGCGCTCGGTGGCCAGGTAGTTGAACAGGATCCGCGGGGCGGCCTTGGGGTCGGCACTGCGCAGCGTGATCTGCCCCCGGCTCTGCGGTCGCATGGGGCCAACGTGCGCCTGAAAGCCGTGGATACGGGCGTAGCGGCTGCCATCGTAGTTCATCGCCATGGGCAGGAAATGGTATTGCAGGTTGGGGAAGCGCACTCCCGCCTCGCTGCGGATGAAGCCGCCGGACTCGAAGTGGTTGGTGGCGCCGAGCCCCTTGCGGAACAGCAGCCACTGCAGGCCGATCAGCGCCTGATTCCAGGGCCGTAAGGCCCGATAGAGGGTGATGGGCTGGCGACTGGCGTATTGGACGTAGACTTCGAGGTGATCTTGCAGATTCCGCCCGACCCCGGGCAGGTCATGGTGCACCTCGAGGCCGTGCGCGCGCAGCTGCTCCGCTGGCCCCAGCCCCGAGAGCATGAGCAGCTGCGGTGAGTTGATGGCGCCGGCGCAGAGCAGCACCTCGCGTTCGGCTATGACCGTGCGCAGCGTGCCTCGCTGCTCAATCTCCACCCCGCGCACTCTTTTCGCTCGTTTATCCTTGAAGACCAGCCGGCGCGCATAGGTGCGTACCCGGATCGTCAGATTGCGCCGATCCATGACCGGTCGCAGATAGGCGTTGGCGGTCGATGCGCGTACGCCGTCGCGCACAGTCATGAACATGGGGCCAAAACCTTCTTGCTGATAGCCGTTCATATCCGCGGTGTGGGGATACCCCGCGGCGATTCCGGCCTCGATGAAAGCTCTATAGAGCGGGTTTTTCATCGCAGCGGTGGTAACACGCAGCGGACCGCCGCAGCCGTGATAGTCGTTGGCGCCTTGATCGAAGTCTTCGGCTTTCTTGAAATAGGGCAGAACGCATCGATAACGCCAGTCGGCCAAGCCGAAGTCCTCGGCCCAACCCTCATAATCGAGGGCATTGCCGCGCACGTAGGCCATGCCGTTGATGGATGAGGAACCGCCCAACACTCGCCCACGCGGACAGTACAGAGTCCGGTTGTCCATGAACGGATCGGGTTCGGTGTGGTAATACCAGTTGTAGCGGGCATTGGCGAGTGGATGGGCGAGTGCCGCGGGCATCTGGAGGAGCAGGCTGCGGTCCATCGGTCCGGCCTCGAGCAGCAACACCGAGACGGCGGGATCCTCCGTCAGCCGATTGGCCAATACCGCACCGGCCGAGCCGGCGCCAATGATCACGTAATCGTACGCGGTCTTGTTTGCCATCGCCCTGGGATTTCGTGCGTTTGCCGCTGCGCTGCCGATCGGCGCCGCGCGGGTAAGCATACAGCCTACTCGGAGTTTATCGAAGCGAGAAGCTCAGGCCGGCGCCCGGTTATGCGCAGGCGCTTGCGATCTCACGGCCGATTGCCGCTCGTGCGCATGCCTCATGCGGTATCCGTCGCAGCGCATCGACGGCATCCAGCCGTGGTCCGAGGCCGGCCCGGTTTGCCAGCTGCACACTGAGTCCAGGGCGGGCATTGAGTTCCAGCACCAGCGGACCGCAGTCTTGGTCGAGCACCAAATCGACCCCCAGATAACCCAGCCCGCAAAGCGCCTGGCATTGAGCGGCGAGCTCCAGCAGCCGATCCCAGTCCGGCACCTGCAGGCCGATTACGGAACTCAGGGTGTCGGGGTGGAGACGCACCGGCCGATTGCGCCATATCGCGGCCGTCGTATGCCCGTCGGCAATGTCGATGCCCACGCCGATCCCGCCGAGGTGTAGGTTCGCCTTGCCATCCGAGGCGTGAGTAGGTAGGCGCATCATGGCCATTACCGGCACGCCGCGGTAGACGACGGTGCGGATATCGGGTACGCCGCGGTAGCTTACCGCATCGAAGCGGGCGTCGAAGCGGACCCGCTGCTCCACCATCACGCGGTCAGGCAGCCCGCCGAGGCTGTGCATACCGGAGAGGATGTTGGAGACATGGTAGCTCAGCTCGTCACGGCTGAGCGGCAAGCCGCTGGCGCGTCGCCAGCGCTCACCGAGCCGGCTGGTGACTACCACGATGCCATTGCCCCCGCTGCCCTTGGTTGGTTTGATCACGAAATCCTCGCGTCCGTCCAGCATGGTATCAAGGGCGTCGAGTTGGCGTATGCTGGTAATTACGCCAAGCAGCTTCGGCACGGCGATTCCGGCCGCTTCGGCGAGCCGTTTGGTGCGCAGTTTGTCATCTACCAACGGATAACGCCGGCGCGGATTGTGTTCGAGAATATAACTCGCGTTGCGCCGGTTCATGCCGATGAGGCCAAGTTCGCGCAGGCGCCGGAAGGGGTTCATCCGGGTCGTTCCCACTCGCGCAGTGCCGTCCGGAAGCGCCACAGCTCGGTGAGGCGGTAGCCGGTGTAGCGGCCGAGCAGCAGCGCCGCGGCCAGCACCACCAGCAGCAGCTCGGGAAATACGAAGGCCAAATGGGCGAGCAGCGGTTGGTTCATGGCAAGATAGGCCATTACCGCCACAGCGAGGCTGCCGAACCCCTTCTGCAGCGCATCGCGCGCGCCGGCTTCCTCCCAGACCACCGACATCCGCTCCACCGTCATCGCCAGAATGACCATCGGGAACAGCGCGACCGAGAGCGCGCGGTCGAAGCCGAGACGGTGGCTGAACACGCTGATCACCGCCATGATCAGAACCACGACGACCAGCACCGCCGCCAGCCGAGGCACGAGCAGCAAGCGCAGGCGCTCCAGATAGAAGCGCACCAGCAATCCGAGTGCCACCACTACGCAGAATAGAGTGATCCCGACGACCAGTTGGGTCTCGCGAAAGGCCATAGCGATCAGTACCGGCATGAAGGTGCCGAAGGTCTGCATGCCTACGATGTTGCGCATCAGCACCACGATCAGCGCGCCAATGGGCACCAGCAAAAGAACGCGATAGACGCTCTGCGTCTGCACCGGCAGCGAGAACAGCGACAATGACACCAGCAGCGAGCCTACATCCGCAGCGCGTTGGGTGGCCACCGCCAATACATCCCGTTGGGTCCGGATGGCCGCAAAGCCCCACTCGACGACTTCGGCCCCCTCGGCGTGCACCGTCGGACGTTTGCCTGTGCCCCAGAGCAGGCGCGTGGCTGGGAGCCCGGTGGCGCCGGTCTCCGGGTTGATGGTGATCCAGTGCCGCTCGTTGTGGACCTGCAGCCACGGTTGCAAGTGTTGAGCGCGCATGCCCTTGCTCAGTTCCAAGGTCCAGGCTACGCGCGCCGGGATGCGCGCGCCGGCGAGGATCTGGATTAGATTGCGTACATGCCCTTCGGCGTTGGTCACGCCGTCGCGCAGCAGATGCACGCGATCGTCGCCGCTCGGTTGGTTGTAGCGCAGAACCAGCCGCCGCGCGAACGATTCGATGTCCGCCGAGGCCGCGCGCACGCTATCGAGCAACCCGCGCACCGCAGCACCTTGCGGTTCCCCGTAATCCGGCACCTCCGGATATCCGGGTACGGGCGAGAATTGCTGAGCTAGGTTGGTAGTCCCCTTGGTGAGCTGCAAACGGTAGTATAGGGTTTGCCTACCACGCGCCCGCCGCGCCGTCCAGATCGCGCGGCGCTCGGCCCCATCGCCGTCGATGATGGCACTGAATGCCGTTGCAATGAACTCTTCCTGTAATCGCGTGAAAGCGATGTCGCTATCGGGCAACGGCATATCCACGCGCACCGGGCCACCGTGGGCTCGTAGCTGCACGCGCATGTCCACCGTCCACACCTCGGCGGTGGTGTCGGGGGTCAACGGTAGCCCCAACACGTTGGCTTTGTAGGCGGCGAGGCTAAGGCCGATCAGGATCAACGATAGCGCCAGCAGGCGCACGTGCAAGTCCTTCACCGCGAGTCACTGGCCGCTGTGTGTGAATGCGCCTCCGTCTCCAGCTCGTCGAGCGAGGCATGTTTGCATCTGCGCTGGGCCAAAAAGTTCTCGCGTGGATCGACGAGTGCCACGCTGCCGAGAAAGCGTCGTCCCAGGAGCACCGGATAATTGAAGTTGCCGCGGTCCGCGAGCGAAAATTCCGCTTCGTGTTCGCGCCCATCGATGCAGAATGCCATCTCTACGACATAACGGGGTTGGACATGCGCGTTTTTACGCTTGATCAGCACGGTGTCCAGCACCGGCCGCTCGTAGACGAGCGTGGGTAGCTCGCCCTGGTAGTCTTCTTTGTGCGCCTCAAGCGGCAACTTGAAGCGCACCCATTTCGCGCCGTCGCGCTCGAATTCCACCACGTCCACGGCGTGCAGCGACGAGGTTTTTGCTCCGGTATCAAGCCGCGCCTTCAGGCGCAGTTTCTGCGGTTCGAGAACTACCCATTCGATCCAGCCGAGCAGCGAGCGCGACTGCGAGCCGCCATCCGCCTTTACCGGCGCAAGGGGACCGAGAATGCCGAGTGCAAGGGTCACGATCAGCGATATACGGGTCATGACGGGTATCTGTGTTGAAGGGTGGGGGTTAAAATAATGTGGCGCAGTCTAACTCGAATTCCCCTTCCAAATCTCGCCAAATTTCTGTCTTCAAGCAGCGAATGAGCACCGCGCTCGCCCATTTGGATTGATGTTTTCGTGGTGTTCCGAGCACCAGCGCCGGCGTCGCGGGTACAACACCGGTCAGGATCCGGAACAGATCGAACAGCCGCAATGTCTTGGCGGTCAGACCCGGCAAAGCCACCGAGCCGGCGCCCAGCCCGTTGCCCAGGCCGAGGGCGATGCTGCACGCAGTGATTCTACCGCGGATTTATCCGCCGTGAGGAGAGCGACATTGACGTTGTTCCGAGCTTCTCACGGCGGCCTTCTTGGCTTTTGCCGGGTAATTGCGAGAAGATCACTGCTGGCACCGTCGATGGTGGGGTGGGGAACCGCTTTTAGCAGGGCGTAGGTCGTTCGTCGCGGGTCAAGGGGAGCCCATGGGCAAGCTGGATGGCAAAGTCGCGGTCGTCACCGGCGCCAGCCGCGGTCTCGGTGCGGTTTTGGTAACCGGGTTCGCCGCCGAAGGGGCCGCAGTCGTGCTCGCCGCCCGCACCCGCGCTGATCTGGAGCGCGTGGCTACCGCCTGCCGCCAGGCCGGGGCGGTACGGGCCGAGGTCGTGCCGACCGACGTCACCGATGCGGTCCAGGTCGACGCGCTGGTGCGCACCACTGTCGATCGGTTCGGGCAGCTGGACGTCTTCGTGGCCAATGCGGGGGTCGCGCGCCCCGGGCTGACGGACAAGCCCATGACCACGCTGGAGACTTACGATCTCGACGTCGTCGAGCAGCTGTTCCGCATCAACGCGATCGGCGTGTGGCTGTGTATGAAGGCGGCATTGCCGGTTATGTCGGCCGGCGGCAGTTTCATCGCCATCGGCTCGGGGCTCGGGCGCAGCGCCGGCGCGCGCGCGGGTATCTACGCGGTGAGCAAGGCCTGCGTGGACGTGCTGGTCAGGATCGCCGCCGCCGAGACAGCCGAGCGGCAGGTGCGAGTGAACGGGCTCTCGCCCGGCGGCATGGTCGACACTTACCTGTTCGGACCCAACAAGATGCCGGACTACATCAAGGCGCACGCTCGGTGGTCCGAACCCGAGGTCATCGTCCCGGCCGCGGTGTGGCTCGCCTCGGACGACTCGCGGGGTATCACAGGCGTCCAACTGGTGGCCAAGGAGTTCAACTCGATGTCGCCCGAGCAGTGCTTCGCCGCGTTGCGCGCGCAGGTCACGGCCGACTAGCGCCAGGCCGGCCATTCACCCGATCGGTTGGCTGCCGCGCAGCCGCGCGCCGGATGCATCCTGGCGGCATCATTGATGGCTAATCAACCGCGCTCAACTCCATAAGCGAGGTTTGCTCGCATGCATGCGGTTCCTGCTAGTATCGCTTTGTCCCGGGGCCAGTTCGCAGTTTCTACGAGTTTTCACATCATCTGGCCCGTGCTCACCATCGGATTGTCTATCCTGCTGGTGGTGCTGGAGGGGCTGTGGCTCAAAACCGGCAATGCGGACTATTATCGCCATGCCCGTTTTTGGGCCAAGTTATTTTTGCTCAATTTCGGTATCGGCGTGGCCACCGGCCTGCCGCTCGAGTTCGAATTCGGCACCAACTGGGCGCCATTCTCGCAAGCGGCGGGCGATTTCTTCGGCAACATGTTGGGCTTCGAGGGCGCTATGGCATTCATGCTGGAGGCGGGCTTCCTCGGCATCATGCTGTTCGGCTGGAGGCGGGTGGCACCGGCCATCCACTTCTTCGCTACTTGCATGGTAGCGCTCGGCGGTTCTTTATCCGCGTTCTGGATCATGGTCGCTAACTCCTGGATGCAGGCGCCGGCCGGCGGGCACTTCGTCGACGGGCATTTCCTCGTTACGAGCTACGCGGCGGCCATCTTCAATTCCAATACGCCCTGGGGCGTGAGCCACATGTGGGTGGCGGCGCTGGAGACCAGTCTCTTTGTCATCGGTGGTTTGAGCGCGTGGTACATTCTCAGAAATCGCTACTCGGCGTTTTTCCTGAAATCTCTGAAACTGGTTTTGGTGCTCGCCTTCATCGTGACGCCGCTGCAAATCTATCTCGGAGACGGCTCCGGCCGCTGGGTGTTCGAGCATCAGCCGGCCAAGGGAGCGGCATTGGAGGGGCATTGGGAAACCAATCCGGAGGGTCAAGCGGCCGCTTGGTCGGTGATTGCCTGGCCGGACAAGGCGGCGCAGAGAAACGATTGGTCGGTGGAGGTTCCCGGCGCGTTGAGCCTGCTTGCTACCCGCAGCCCCTCCGGGCAGGTGATCGGTCTCAAGAAATTCGCACCGGAGGACCAGCCGCCGCTGCTGCCGCTGCTCTACTACGCTTTCCGCGTCATGGTCATGATCGGTTTCTGGTTTTTCTTGCTCATGTTGTGGAGCGCTTGGTACTGGTGGCGCGGGAAGCTCGATGCCGATACCGTCGGGCATCACCGGAAGCTGCTATGGGCCTGGGTGGTATCCATTCCGTTGGGTTATGTCGCGGTGGAATGCGGCTGGACAGTGCGCGAAGTGGGGCGACAACCTTGGGTGATCTACAACGTGATGCGCACCGGCGCCGGCGCCTCCGCCCTACCGCCGGCGAGTGTCGCGACGACCACGGTGCTTTTCGTTGTGATCTATGCTTTGCTCATGGTGGCCTTTTTATATTTCGCCGCACGGATCATACGCAGAGGACCCGATCTGGACATGCCGGCGCCCGCCCGGCGGGGCGGGTCATTGCTGGATACCCGAACCGTCCGCGAGGCAGGGGATCACCCTGCGAAGGAGGCCCTTTGATATGGCAGGGGGTGTACATGCCTTTTTGGCCGAGATCTGGTTCGGCCTCCTTAGCCTGATCCTGATGCTGTATGTGGTGCTGGACGGCTTTGATTTGGGCGTCGGCATGATCACGCTCGGCAGCCGCAATGAGCATGAACTCGGCATCATGATGGCGACGCTTGGCAGCATCTGGGACGGCAACGAGACCTGGCTGGTGCTCTTCGGCGGAGCCTTGTTCGGAGCCTTCCCGCTCGTCTACGGCACTGTGTTGCATGGCCTTTATGTGCCGATTATGGCGATGATCTTCGGGCTCATGTTCCGGGCCGTGGCGTTCGAGTTCCGTGAGAATGCCCGTCGTAAGCGGCTCTGGGATCTTGCCTTCGGGTTCGGCAGCCTGTTGGCAGCGTTGGCGCAAGGTCTTGCCCTCGGTGCCATCATCAGCGGCATGGCGATCGAAAACGGCCGGTTTACGGGCGGCATCCTGAGCTGGTTCGGCCCCTTTACGCTGCTAGTGGCCATCGGGGTGGTCAGTGGATATTCGCTTTTGGGAGCGAGCTATCTCATCGTCAAGACGGTGGGTCCGCTACAGGCGATGAGTCGGCGAATCGCCTTATGGACGGGGTGGCTAACAGTGGCGGTCGGGATGGGCGTATCGCTATGGACGCCACTTAGATTTCCCTACATCAGAGCTAAGTGGCTCGGCCCGGATCTGTTCTGGCTGATGATTCTGCCGATCGTGGCGGGGATCGCTTTCCTGATGTTTCTGCGCAGCCTTCGGCGGTATGACGAGGTGGCTCCCTTCGTCTGGAGCATTGTCATTTTCGCCGCCTCGCTAATCGGCCTGGCCGCGAGTTTGTTCCCCTACATGGTGCCGCCGAATGTAACCCTCTATGAGGCCGCGGCCCCTTCCTACACACTGGTCTTCATGCTCACCGGCATCGGGCTGTTGCTCCCTATCATGCTGGTCTACAATGGGTACCAATACTTGGTCTTCCGGGGCAAAATCACCGAGGCTGGATATGGTTGACCCAGACCAAGTTGCTGCAAGCACCGGCGGTGGAGCAGCTCAAATGCTACGCTGGCATCTCCCATTCATGGACCGCCATGACGGTCCTGCCATAGGATCTTTTCGTCCACCTCTCGGATGCTGCGCAATCCACAGAGTGCCATGGTGATATCCAGCTCACGATGGATGATATCGAGGCAGGTGGTTACACCTTTTTCGCCCATCGCGCCCAGGCCATAGAGAAAGGCTCGGCCGGTGAACACCGCCTTGGCGCCCAGGGCGATGGCCTTGAGTACGTCCTGACCGCTGCGAATACCGCCGTCCATATACACTTCCGTGCGGTGGCCGACCGCCGCGACGATCGCCGGCAGTGCGCGAATCGACGACGGTGCGCCGTCCAGCTGACGACCGCCGTGGTTGGAGACGATGATCGCATCGGCGCCGGCGTCGATGGCGGCGCCGGCATCCTCGGGGTCCATGATGCCCTTGATGATCAGCTTGCCGCCCCAACGCGCTTTAATCCAGGCAACGTCGTCCCAGCTCAGGCTCGGGTCGAACTGTGCAGCGGTCCAAGCAGAGAGCGAACCGAGATTCACCGCCTCCTTGACGTGTCCGGCGATGTTGCGGAACGTGTGCCGGCGGGTGCGCAGCATGCCCAAGCACCAGCGCCATTTGGTCGCCAAATTGATCATGTTCTCGAGCGTGAGGCGCGGCGGGACGGTCAAGCCGTTGCGCACGTCTTTATGACGCTGGCCGAGAACCTGCAAATCGGCGGTCAGTACCAACGCGGAGCAGCGCGCCGCGCCGGCGCGCTCGATCAGCCGCGCGATGTAGTCCCGATCGCGCATCATGTAGAGCTGGAACCAGAACGGCTGAGTCGTGTTTGCCGCGACGTCTTCGATGGAGCAGATGCTCATCGTCGATAGGGTGAAAGGAACCCCGAACGTTTCCGCGGCCCGAGCCGCATGAATCTCGCCGTCCGGATACTGCATGCCAGCCAACCCGATCGGCGCCAACGCAACCGGCATGCGGCATGACCGGCCGAGTAGGGTGCTGCGCAAGCTGCGCTGCGATATGTCCACCATGACGCGTTGGCGCAATTTGAGTGCTGCGAAATCGTCCTGGTTGGCCCGATAGGTGCTCTCTGTCCATGAACCGGAATCGGCATAATCGTAGAACATTCTGGGCACGCGGCGCTTGGCCAAGCGCCGCAAATCGTCGATGCAGGTAATGGTTGGCATGGTGAACCCGAGGTGTGCGGATCATTTGTCGGGGCGGCGAATGCAGCACCTTGGCGAAGCATCGCCAGCGTGTTCGCTCACCTGGTTACGGCAAAAAATGCTGGCAACGGCGCGCCAATACTTCACATGGTCTGGGGTCAAGAACTTATGGCGCTCAGCGATAGTCCTCCTGCGTCTGGAGCGAGCACAAGTGCGCGTAGTGACCGCCGAGCGCCCGATGACGATTAGGTGGTCGGGCATCGATACACAGACGTTAACACTTCGAGGCCGTATGGACGAGGCTCTTTGTCAGGAGGTCGCTGCCCAGAGCACAGAAGTGGAGATAGCCCCGCTGCGCGCCGAAGCGCTCGACCAGCCGGCCCGGCCCACGATGGTTACGCCGGCCGCCAGACTCACTTGCTGAAAGGGAATCACCTTTTTGCGAATGCCTCGAACCATTCGGCGAATCGCGGCGGTTGCAGGCCGCGCAGCGAAGCGGATTCTCGGCTTGTGTGCAAGACGCACTGCCTTCTGGATGCCTCTTTAGCCGCTTGACGTAGATCAAGGCTCGACGGTGGTGTGTAATGACACATTAAAGCCATGCTGCAACGTCGCGGAGGTGGACCGTGAGTGATTGGGTTGCGGTAGCCCAGGAGGGTGAGATCCCATTGGGCGAGTGCAAAGCGGTATGGGTGGATGGCGATGCGATCGTCGTCTTCCACTTGGAAGATGGCTACTATGCGCTTTACGACTGCTGCACGCACGAGGACTACGAGCTCTCCGAGGGCGTCGTGGAAGGTGATGAAGTGGAGTGCAGTATGCACGGCGCGCGTTTTTCGATTAAAACGGGCGAGGCGGTTGCGCCGCCCGCCTATGAGCCGGTGCATGCCTTTCCGGTGCGAGTCGTGGATGGCCGCATCGAGCTGCGTAACGACCTCGATGATTGAACGGTTGTGACCCTGAAGCGTTGCGGATCCTCGGATGCGGCCAGCTCATGAACAAAGCTACCGACGAGCTGGCGGACCATTATCTGTTTGCCGCGCTCGACGAGGCGCAGCGCCGGCAAGTACAGGCGCATAGCCGAATTCGGCATCTCGATGCCGAGGCGCATCTGTTCGTCCAGGGCGATCGCGCGGAGACTTTCTGGTGGCTCGAATACGGGCAGATCAAACTGTACCGGTTATCTCGTGACGGTCATCAAAAAATCATGGATTTGGTGGCGCCACGGCAGAGTTTTGCCGAAGGGATCCTGTTCATGGATACGCCGCGGTATCCGGTCAATGCCCAAGCTGTGACGGCCAGCATCGTACGCGGATTCGATCGCGATACCTATCTTGCGATCCTCGAGACCTCGTTCGCCACCTGTCGCGCGCTCTTGCACCGAATGGTGGCGCGCACCCAGCGGCATCTCGACGAGATCGAGGCGCTGACCATTCAGAATGCGCGCTTCCGGCTCGTGCACTATCTTCTGCGCTTGCGCTCGGCGGATGCGAGTTCGGGGACGGTCCAGCTGCCCGCGCGCAAGATGCTGATCGCCTCGCAACTCGCCATGCAGCCGGAGACGCTCTCGCGGTTATTCCGCGAGCTCGAGCGCGAGGGCTTCATCCGAGTTCGCGGTGAGCGCATCGAAATAACGGATGCCGCGGCGCTGCAGGAGCTGCTGCTGTAAGTTGAGGAGCAAAGGGGATAGGGTATGGCTGATCATGGTGTTTTACACTTATATTTTTGCTTCCGGCGCAAGAGAGTGTAAAAACCAGAGGTTAAGCTTAAGCGAAGGCTTTCAAGAGAGTAGGGTGAGCCCATCGCCTTACACATAAGTCGAAAAACATAATAAAAAACAACTACATGAGAAAAACAACTACATGAGCAAAAACTCATCTGTCTGATTTTACGGAGATTTTCAGACTTGTGTGTAAAGGCATGGGGTGAGCCAGATAAGCATTTAAGCATTATTGAGAAACCTCATAAGCTGGTCTGCGCCTGTGCTTTGATTCGAATAGTTTAATTCTGAGACTTGTTATTCCATTGATTAATGATATCCTCAATTTGTTCTCGCTGATGCAATACGTCGAAGCGATATTTTTCTTTTTCCTGTGAATAGCCGATAATCAGAGGAATTGCACGATTGCAATGCCGGGACCACATGCTCAATGTATAGGCTCCTGTATCCCGTACCACAGCCAGATCATTAACCTCCGGTTCCGGGAGTTTGACACAGCGGCCAGGCAGGTCTCCCGCAAAGCATAACGGGCCAGCGATCGTGGTTTGGATAGCCGGCGCATTTTTCAGTGCCCCATCCGCTGTACATAGTAAAAACTCGTGGGGCCAATCCTGATGAGCATATATTGTCCGCATTAAAAAGTCGGCGCCAAAATGAACGATCGCCAGAACTGAGTCTGAGGTTTCCTTGACATACTCAACCCGGCTTGCCGCCCAACCGCAATTAGCCTGAATAGCTCTTCCGAATTCAGAGATCAATAATTTTTTATTAAAAAATAGGCCGGGCGTGATTTTTTTTAGTCCCTGGGCATAGTCATGGAATTCTGGAACAACGGTATCATCTTGATAAGATGCAGGGATGCCTCCACCAATGTTGATCCATTTGATCCGTTTTTCACCTAAACGATCTGAAATGGCATCAAGCAAATCAGCAATTCTCCTAGCGGCAGCCAACAGTAATGACAAGTCGCAACCTTGTGAGCCCACATGGAAGTGCACGCCAGTTAACCATGGAAATTGTTCAAATACAGCTATAATTTTGTTAAAATTAGAATTTATCAAAACGCCAAATTTAGAATTACTCGTGGCAACACTTGTTTGACGAATGCGTCCAGCGCCAACTTCAGGATTAATTCGTAAACCAATTTTTGAAGTGCATTCAGGGCTAATAAGTTGGTTTATACGGTCAAGCTCTTCAAAGTTATCAGCGCTAATTGACACCCCTAACTTAAGAGCTTGCATAAGTTCTACTTTAGTTTTTGCGGGCGAATCAAAAAAAATTTTTTCAGGAGGGCAGCCAGCCGAAATAGCCAGTCTTGTTTCCTCAAAAGAAGCCGCTTCTAGACCAAACTTTTCTTCAAGCGCAATTCGTAGTAATTCCAGCAATGGATTTGCTTTTATGGCAAGTGTGTGCAAAGAATTAGATGGAAAAGAATCGCGAACTAAACGTAGGTTTTCTCGAAACATGTCGAGATTATGAAATATAGCCCATGGATTTGAATCATTTATTAGATCTGAGTTTACAGCATGCTGCAGTACGCTTGAAATGTGAGAAGGGGTTAATCTGCTCATATGCGCCTATTTGATAGTTCTTCGAACTTTTTTATTTTGTCGAAATGACAGGTTAATGTTTCGATTTTCCGTTTCAGTGAAATCAATTGATCTTCAAGCCAGTTAATTCTTTGTTCTAAAGTTGAGCCGTAACGGATATCCGAAGCGATTCTTGCGATTAAAACGCTCCCGATGGCGATGCGCAGAACGCTTGGTCCAGAAAAATCTGGGGAGCCGATCCAAACAGGTTGGCCTATATGATGACGCGGTGCAAGCGATCGCCTTATTTCAGGTTCTGAGTCGGCTAAGCGGTTTGAAACATCGAAATTTAGCCACTTAAAAATATCGCTTAGCTCTTGATGATTCAATAAAACTGGGGCATGTAAAGTTTTTCTTAAACTAAAAGAAAAAACAGTTGTTTTAGACTGTAAAAACCTTTCTGTTTGATTATCGATTATTGGTGTGCCACTTTGTTTTAATTGGATATAAGGCGACGAGCCAAATATTGCTGGAAGCATATTCTCGAATGCCCGTAAAACTTTTAATCGGAGCTCTGAGGGGGTTAGATAATAATTCCGGATTTCAGCAAGCGCTCCAACCCAACGCAAAGACAGCCCAAGGTTGCTGTTCTCAGGTGTGTTAGCGCATAGGCCTTGCCAACTAGCAGGTAATTGATCATTGGTTATATAGTCATTGAATCCCATAGGCAGAGGCTTTAAATTAAGTTTTGCAGGGTGCAGTTGTGGGGGAATTAATAGCCCGCCGGAGAAAAAAGCACCCCCAAAAAATTTGGATCCGGTAATTATTACAAGATACCCATTATTTAAAGCTTTAATCAGGCCACGTCGACTGAATCGGCCTTGGGCGGCATCCACTACGACCACTAGATTGTCTTTATAGCGTTGGTGCAACATTTCGATTGTTTTCAGGCTTGGCGCATGCACTCCTGTTTTGCTGTGTGCAATCATATGCAACAAGACTTTTTTCCCTTTATTTACAGCGCTTTTAACTTTATCTATAATTTCTTGATCAATTTCATCTGGATTTTTAGTTGCACCTGAAGCATTCCTAATTGAAATTTTATGCAGTTCAGTCCGATCAGCAAGCTGTTGATCAACTGGGTCACCAGGCGTAACTTTATTTCCGCTTGGTAAGTTTTTGTCGAAGTGAAGGCAAGAAGCTGCGTTAAGTGTTCCGCTGCCCACTTCAGTTGGTGCAATCAATATATTGCATATTTTCCTACCGTCTCGACCGGCAGCTAAATACAGGGCAAGTAATTCCGCGTCAGTTCCTGACGGCATAAGGGCTAATTCAACTCCAGGGACAAGTCCGTATGTTAAAATAGAAATGATTTCGCGTCGTAAATTATTATTGTTTTCGCTAATTGCTTTTCTAAGAGCTTTCCCGGGGCCGACCGCGAGGAATCTTTCATGCATTTCCTGCATAGCACTGTATCCAACAGGGCTAACCGATGATGCCGTGCAGGAACCGAATGGTATGACATTTTCTAATGGTGAATAGGCACACCAATATTTATTAAAGCCAGTTTTAGAATTGATGAGTGATCTATGATCAGCGCCGGAAGATAAAATTTCTTCAAGTGGAAGATTTATTTTCTGGTCAGGATTGAAATCAAGTAATTGAGATTTCATTAATATAGATCCTGATGTTGTGTATAAAGCGCAGATTTTATTACAATAAAAGTTAGCCCTTTGTCAATATGGTAAAGGGCGCATGAAGCCCATGCCTATTCTTCGATAAAGTTGATTGTTGTAAAAAAATGCTCTGTATTCAGGCCAGCTAAGCACACCTTTTTTGTGTGCTATTTGAATGAGTAAAATATCTGCCCAGTAATTGCCTTCTAAAATTATTGGGCCGTCTGCAGTTAAGGCCACGTCCCATCCAACGGTCTTGAACCAAGGGAAATTTTCTGCAGCACGCAGCACAAGCGACTTTATTTCATTTATATTTTGTAATTGAAAACCTTCTATTGGGGCATTGGATATAGGGTGCGAGCTGTGCCAGACTGGTTCTCCATCGATTGCTTCGACAGCTGCGCTGAGTTTACCATTATCCAGATTGACAGCAGCGATCATATTTTTACCGTGAAGTAGATTGTCCACTGCGGATTTTCCGCTTCCGATTTTTAATGCTGCTGCTACTAGTTTTATATCATGAGCTCCACGGAGCGTCATAACCCGTAAAGTCTGCAAAACATTCTTTGAAAATTGTGCCATTTCAGCACTTGGCATCAATCGTTTTTGAATGATAAATTCTTCGCCGTTTCGGTTGCATATACGATTGCTTACTTCATCCAATGAAATTGATTGTTTTGATGGTAGCTGCTCCCAGGAGGATTGTGCAGCCGGCAGGCGTTTTCCAATGCTAAGCGTACCTTTCCCATTGATCCCACGTAATGGTTTTATAAAAATGTTTTCTCCATTTGAAACAAACCATCGTTTGAATGCTGCGGCATCTTTTAAAACAAGGCAGCTGCTATAAAGAGCGGTCTCGCTATAAATAGCTAAGGTTGTGCCTGTGTTAAGGCCTGCAGTTCGCAAAATTACATCAAATAAAAATTTATCATCCATGAGGGCTGTGTAGCCTTTGATATTTTTTGCGGTTTGCCATTCATAGCTACCAAATCCACCTAAATATTCGCGCCTTTTTTGCTTGGATAAATTGGAACTCCAAAGTGATTGTAAATAATATTCTTTTGCCGAAACCCCGGAGTTTATTAGCAGAAAAATTTGGTTGAATATACGCCATGTGACTGGCCGTGTAGTATTTTTCCGTTTGCTTAGATGAACTCGGATATCTTGATTGACTTGGTTAAATAGCCGATCTATTCGTGCAGCGTATCTTAGTAGCTTAAAGATTATGTTTTCCATAAAAATAGGGTTTTCTAAAATATGAACCCCACGAAGGAGTACCAGCTGACATTCATAAGGCGCTGATAAGCTAACAAAATAGCTTCTGTTATCAATCGCTTAAGAAAGATATGAAATTCCGTTCATACTGGCTTGGCGGAATATGAATGGAATTTCATATATTGCTTTAAATTTTAAAAAACACCCTTCGGTAGGTTTCTCCTGAGCTGGTCGAAGTGCTCTGGGCGAATAGATCAATTAGTCAGATGTTTCCTAAATGATAAACGCATGAAGCCGGGTTGCTAGAGAGTATCTGATTTATTCGTCACACCGGCGAAGGTCGGCGCCCAGGCTGTTGATTTTACTGGGTTCCGGCTTTCGGCGGGACGACGAAAAGGTAATTGGTCAGAGGTTCCTTCATATCCGTCAGAACCAGCGGCTGACCATCGACTCGGCCGGGCTGGCACTCGTCGGGCAAGGGCTACCATGCTTGATGCAGTTCCCCGGGCAGCTGGGCCCCGAGTCCTGGTGTATGACACAGCACTGCCGACGCGTGGTGTGGCCAAAAGCTACCTGGGATTGCTATGTCAGTGCAAGAGCGTTTTCGAGGTGGTCGCAGCGTACCGCGCGGTTGTGTCGATGCCTTGAGGTGCTCGCCGGCGACGATGCCCCGCCGCGACCACCCGGTTATGCGTCAGCGATTGCGCACGATCATCCACGAGCTGATGATGACGATGGCCGCCGCCGTGAGCGTCCATGCCCGCCGGCGCTTCGCTTTCTCCTCTTCGGCCCATATTGCCCGGAGCTCCCACTTGCTTTAAAGCAGTTGGACCGGATGCGGGCGAGCGTGCCGTGAGTCGGCATTCATCATAGAGCTGATAAATGCCGCGCATTGCCGGCCGAGGCCGTCTGATACCGAGACTGCTACAAGATGCCCATAGCAATCCTTTCCGGCAAGCTCTCCACATGCCCCTGTTCGCGCTCGGCTGCGCGGCTTCGATCTCCCCCGCGGGTGCGGGGCAGCCAGCGCTGCACCCTTGCACTCGACGATAACGCGGGGTCGATCCCCGCGGGTGCGGGGCAGCCGAGATCGATGCGTCCAGTTACTACGTGGGCCGAGGTCGATCCCCGCGGGTGCGGGGCAGCCTCTTGCGGTATTTGACCGCGCGGCCATCCGGTCGGTCGATCCCCGCGGGTGCGGGGCAGCCTCGAGGGGATCATCAGCGCAAAGGGAGAAAGTGGGTCGATCCCCGCGGGTGCGGGGCAGCCATATCGCCCATAGGATCATGTCTACCCCACCCAGGTCGATCCCCGCGGGTGCGGGGCAGCCGAGGTGTTGCCGATTTATGCCGACCAGATTCAGGGTCGATCCCCGCGGGTGCGGGGCAGCCTTGCTACGGCGGGTGGGTATTCTGTGCCTGTGGGGTCGATCCCCGCGGGTGCGGGGCAGCCGCGGCCAGTAGCTGATCCCAGCTAGAAACCGGGGGTCGATCCCCGCGGGTGCGGGGCAGCCCCAGCTCGCCCGCGCCATGTGATCCCGCGTGAAGGTCGATCCCCGCGGGTGCGGGGCAGCCGGCACCACTAACGTGAGCCCCGTCTCGTCTTGGGGTCGATCCCCGCGGGTGCGGGGCAGCCTCGAAGGCAACTTTGTTGATTTCTTCTGGAAAAGGTCGATCCCCGCGGGTGCGGGGCAGCCAAGTTAGTTGTTGGTGATTCAAGCCAGGGTGTAGGTCGATCCCCGCGGGTGCGGGGCAGCCGATTTAGCTTTTAATGCGACTGACTTGACAGAAGGTCGATCCCCGCGGGTGCGGGGCAGCCGGCGGATCAACCGGCTTTGAACCCAACGCCTGGGGTCGATCCCCGCGGGTGCGGGGCAGCCTAACCGCTAGGCAGCCGATAGCAGCCAAGTCCAGGTCGATCCCCGCGGGTGCGGGGCAGCCGCGCACCCCACGGCAGAGATAGGATATGGGTGGGGTCGATCCCCGCGGGTGCGGGGCAGCCAGGTGAGGATAGATGGTGTCTTGTGGTGGATAGGGTCGATCCCCGCGGGTGCGGGGCAGCCCTTTGGGTAGTGCCACAGCTGCTGATCGCATTGGGTCGATCCCCGCGGGTGCGGGGCAGCCCGATCAAGCAGCCGCCCGTAGATCAGCCCAGGAGGTCGATCCCCGCGGGTGCGGGGCAGCCCTCACCTGGACGGCTGATGCGGCTGATCGTGCGGGTCGATCCCCGCGGGTGCGGGGCAGCCCGGCCCATGAATCAGGCGGATCTGGCCAAGGACGGTCGATCCCCGCGGGTGCGGGGCAGCCCCCCCACCCACACTACCCCGCTACGTGCGCTTGGGTCGATCCCCGCGGGTGCGGGGCAGCCCCGCGGTAAAGCGTGACGGTTTTCACGCCGAAAGGTCGATCCCCGCGGGTGCAGGGCAGCCGCGAGGAACAATCAACGACCGGAGGCCCGCAAGGGTCGATCCCCGCGGGTGCGGGGCAGCCGCGAATCGCGTCAGAGTGAATCTCTACAACTATGGTCGATCCCCGCGGGTGCGGGGCAGCCCCCATACCCACCTTTCCGCTAGTACGGCTCGCGGGTCAATCCCCGCGGGTGCGGGGCAGCCCCGACCGCCCTCAGCGATTCTTCCGAAAGCGGAGGTCGATCCCCGCGGGTGCGGGGCAGCCGTCAGCCCCGTGATGGCGTGAATCTGGAGAGCAGGTCGATCCCCGCGGGTGCGGGGCAGCCGAGCAACGAGTAGGCTTCGAGTTGCCCCGGGAGGGTCGATCCCCGCGGGTGCGGGGCAGCCGCAATCGCGATTAGCTATCAGCCCTTCTGTGATGGTCGATCCCCGCGGGTGCGGGGCAGCCGACCGCTACGAGGGTCAGCCCGTCGAGGACATGGGTCGATCCCCGCGGGTGCGGGGCAGCCATGGTGACAGTCACACTAGGCCGCTCCCGCCCGGGTCGATCCCCGCGGGTGCGGGGCAGCCTGATCAAAGACCAGACCCGGCGACATCTTGAAAGGTCGATCCCCGCGGGTGCGGGGCAGCCCCCGTCGTAGCCCATCTCAAGCAGCGTCCCGAGGGTCGATCCCCGCGGGTGCGGGGCAGCCGCCCATCCATATAGACGAGCCGCAATGGCTGGAGGTCGATCCCCGCGGGTGCGGGGCAGCCTCTCGAGACTGTGCCGCACTGTAAAGCTGTGAAGGTCGATCCCCGCGGGTGCGGGGCAGCCTGCGGCAAGAAAAACAGCACGTTTGTTGCGGAGGGTCGATCCCCGCGGGTGCGGGGCAGCCGCCTGCGCGTGCAGCGCATCGGCCACGGCCAGAGGTCGATCCCCGCGGGTGCGGGGC
>JAGFJL010000133.1 GCA_024102725.1 Nitrococcus mobilis | reverse complement strand
GTCACACCGCCCTGGACCGACGCACCCCGGATGCGGTGTACTTCGAGCAGGCCATCCCCGAGTTGGTGGCCTGAAAACCAAGGCAGATTTCACTTACCGCAGTGTCCAGGATTCGGGGTCCATTTCTGGTCCACACGAGAGACCTTCACATACACCTTGGGCATTTCCTCTCTGGCACAACCAGGTTGCCATTGGCAGATATAGACCCGCCTCGAACCGTCGAAGTAATCAAAACAGAGGAAAAAGGCTCTGACGTTAACCTTGCGGTCCATCTGGTCAACGATGCTTGGGCGGATCGCTACGATTGCGCTGTTGTTGTGAGCAATGACAGCGATCTGGCCGAAGCTATAAGGATTGTACGCGGGGAACGCGGCAAGCTCGTTGGCCTCATTCCGCCCGGCGGGGAACGGGGCCGGCGTGTTTCTGGCGAACTCGGTGGCTGCTGTGACTTCATCCGCACCCTAAGGCGCAATACGTTGCGGTGTTCCTTGTTACCAAGTCCCATTCCTGGCACGGAACTCTGTAAGCCCCCGAACTGGTAAGACGTGCCGATCCGGGGTGCTCGCTAAGGCACCGCTGGTCCTGCCCTAATTCAGGCCCCCTCTTTGGGCCCCACCCCCCGGCGGATATATCCCGGTACCTCATACCCGCAAATTTTTATAGCCTCGAATTTTTTAGCGCTACCCTGACCCGACTTTGACACCTCCATGTACAGATTCTCTTGAGCGGCGTGCTCTGACGCGTGGGATTTTAAGGTGTTAGGTGGCCGACCCACACGTACAACACGCGAAATTACACGTACATGGATTAGTATGTAATGTTGGTAGCGTAGATGTAATTAATTAGCTTATTATCGCGTACATGTACCTGCGCGAAACCCGCCAAAAGCGCGCCGACGGCTCGATGCTCACGCATCTTCAGCTCGCCGAGAGTGTCTGGGACCCCATCAAGCGCCAGTCCAAGATCCGCGTGGTGTTCAACTGCGGGCGGGCCGATGATCCGGCGGTTGCCGAGCGCCTGCGCCGCTGCGCGCCCGAGGAGATCGTTGCCGAGCAGCCCGATTGGCGGCTCATCGACGCCTGGCCCTATGGCGATGTGCATATCCTTGAGCAGCTCTGGCAGCGTCTGGGCATCGCCGAGGTGATCACCAAGACGCTCGGTCGGCGTAAGTTCGGCTTCCCGCTTGAGCGGGCGTTGTTCGCCATGGTGGCTACTGAGAGTGGTCAGCTTATTTGATGGACTGATTTTCACGATTGACGATGGACGAGCGGTGCCGATGATCGCGGCGCCGCGGTCATATCCGGAACAGTTAGACCGGCGGTGAACTCGCCCGAGATCATCGCCGAGCCCCGATCGCTCATCAGCGAGCGCGGCAGACCCACTTTCTGCAGCGCTTGACACAGGCCGTGAACCAGCTCTTCGGTGCCCTCGTTCGTATACCACTGGGCATGGCACAAGAACCGTGAGCGATCGTCGATGAAGCCGACCAGCAGCGGTTTGACGTATTCGCCGCGCCGGGTGAGAACCTTGCGCGAGCCGTGATGGAAGTCGAGATGCATGAGCTGCAGCACATGCTCGACTTCGTAGCTGCGCACCTCGCGTTGTTCGAGCCGGTCGCGGGCGGCCATCGCCCCGTCAGTGGTGCGCTTCGGCGCTCGTCGGCGCAGCAGCCCCTGGGCTTTCAGATACCGCCGTACGCTCGGATACGAGGGAGACTTCGCGTCGGCGCCCGCGAGCCTCACGCGCAAGTTGTCATGGTGCAGCTGCGCGGTCCAGCCTGGGTGTTCGCGGTACTGCGTGGTCAGTGCCTGTACGGCCTCGGCCGACAGGCTCGGGAAATGCCCGACGTCGCGACGGAGCTGATTGCGCAGCACCTGCACCGGATCGGCGGCTTGCCTAGCGGCATAATACCATCGCTCGAGGGTCGAGACGCCGAAGCGGATCTCACGCCCTGTGAGCGGATGACGCCAGGTCGTGGCGGCCAGAGCCTGCAAGGCGGCCCGTAGACCACCCGCCGCCGGCGGTGCCGCCAGTAGCGGTCCGATGATGGCAAAGCGCAGCCCCGCCCAGCGATCCCGTTGCGCTAGATCGTCCTCGAAACTCACTGTCACCCCCATCGCGGCGTCATCGCCGGGCCACCGTTGATGGGTCGCAGGCTACAAAGCGCTTGACCGTCAGGCTATCGGCATCCTCTGCGGGTACGCGGCGACCTTCGGATTACCTGGCCGTGGAGTGGTGCTCAACGGCGCCATAAAGCGCAGCGCCTGCACCAGGCGATTCGCCCGCGCGCCGGCCTCGAAGCGTTCCAGCAGACCCTGGGGTAGCTGCTCGGTCTCCACCGGTGGCATGAAGCGTTCGCGCACCGATTGCCAGAAAGGCGTCGACGGAAAATCCTCCCGCCACCACCTCCGCCAGCGCTTGAGCGTGCGCGCCGGGATGCTGAACAACTCGCACAGCCCTTGACTCAACGAGCTGCCCGCCGGCGAGACCAGCATCAACACCACCGCCAGATACACACGGCGGCCTGCAAAGCGTACCGATGGCGGTGTTGCGCGTGCGTTGCAGCGTCCGCAGGTAAAGCTCAAGCGCCAGGAATATTCCTCTCGCACCGCAGCCGGACACCCGCGGGGCTTACGAGGGTAATCCGCAACATGCAGCGGCCCTCCACATCCCGGGCAACGCCCCAGACGCGTCGCGCACGCGAGCTCCTCATCAATGCGGCAAAGGAATCGGAAAAAAGCGGGATCTTGCAGTACGACGTGGCACACTTAGGGAGTCTCCTGGCTTGGTAACC
>JAGFJL010000123.1 GCA_024102725.1 Nitrococcus mobilis | reverse complement strand
AGCTTTGGTCAGGGAACGGTAGCCGCTCTGCGTCAGCAATCACATAGCCTATATTGCCGACGATACCGGCATCGGTCAGGCGGTCCCGTCCCAGGGTGAGCATGGCGGGGTTGATGTCGCAGGCCACCACGAATCCGTTTGGGCCGACTCGGTTGGCGATCGACCGACTCAAATCACCGGTGCCAGCCGCGAGATCCAGCACCCGCTGCCCAGGGCGCAATCCAGCGAATCGCAGCGCCTGCTGCTTCCACAGCCTATGCAGACCAAGCGACATCAGATCGTTCATGAGGTCGTAGCGTTGTGCCACGGACTCGAACACTTGGCCTACCCGGTGCGTTTTCTCCGTCGTCGACACGCTCTGAAAGCCGAAGTGCGTTTTCTCCGACGTTGGCGGATGCTCGCTCGACACCGCTATTACTCCTCTTTGCCGATGGCATCGCGCGGGCAGCCGGCCTGCTCCAATGCCGCGAGATAGGCCTGCCAGTAGTGTTCTTTATTGGTGCCCAGATCGTATAGCAAAGCCCAAGAGTATAGCCCCGTACAGTGGCCATCGTCGAAGACAAGCTTTACGGCGTACTGACCTACCGGCTCGACGGCGGTGATGGCGACTTTCTCTTTGCCGAGTTGCAGTATTTGCTCTCCGGGGCCGTGACCGCGCACTTCGGCCGAAGGCGAATAGACACGCAAATACTCGGCAGCCAGCTCGAACCGACTGCCATCATCGAACCAGACCTCGAGCATCCGGGCGCGCCGATGCAGACGAATATCCGTCGGGGTGCGTTCGGTTTGCGTTTTGTACGGTCTGCGCATCGCCTATTGTTCCTATGCGCGGCTTGCAAGTGTGGCGCGTTGCCGGCTGGGCTGAGCCAGCGCGCAGCGGTTAGAGAATGTAGCGGCTGAGATCTTGGTCGCGCGCCAGATCGGCTAAATGTTCGTCGACATAATGATCATCGATGCGCACGAGCTCATCGGCCTGGTCGGCGGCTTCGTAGGATACCGTCTCCAGCAAGCGTTCCATCACGGTGTGGAGCCGTCGGGCACCGATATTCTCGGTACGCTCGTTAACTTCCCAGGCCACTTCCGCAATGCGGCTGACGCCCTCCTTCGTGAACTCCAGGCGCACGCCTTCGGTTGCTATCAGCGCTTGATACTGGCGCACTAGGGAAGCATCCGGTTCGGTGAGAATGCGTACGAAATCGTCTACGGTGAGCGGGTCAAGTTCCACCCGGATGGGCAGCCGTCCCTGCAGCTCCGGAATCAGATCGGAGGGCTTGGACAGGTGGAAGGCCCCGGAAGCGATGAACAGGATATGGTTGGTGTTGATCATGCCGTGTTTGGTGGAAACAGTAGAGCCTTCCACCAATGGCAAGAGATCGCGCTGAACGCCTTCACGCGAGACGTCCACGCCGCCGCCGTGCTCGCCCCGTTTGGCCACCTTGTCGATCTCGTCTAGGAAAACGATGCCGTTTTGTTCTACGGCCTCGAGTGCCTTGCGCTTGACCTCCTCCTCGTTGACCAGCTTGGCGGCTTCCTCCTCCCTGAGAACATGCCAGGCATCTTTGATCTTCAGGCGGCGTGTTCGGGTGCGCTCCCCGGTTAGATTTTGGAACATACTTTGCAGCTGCCCGGTCATTTCCTCCATCCCCGGCGGCGCCATGATCTCCATGCCGATGGGGGCGCTGCGCACCTCTATTTCGATCTCCCGCTCGTCGAGATCGCCTTCCCGCAGCTTCTTGCGCATTTTCTGCCGGGTGGCATCGGCGCTTTCGTCCTCCGTGCCGAAACCTCTCGCCCGGGGCAACAGCGTGTCGAGAATGCGCTCTTCGGCGGCGTCCATGGCAGCGCTCGTCACCTTCTCCATTTCGTGCTGCCGGGTCATCTTAACGGCGATATCCACCAAATCGCGGATCATGGACTCGACGTCTCGGCCGACGTAGCCGACCTCTGTGAATTTGGTGGCTTCGATCTTGATAAACGGAGCGCCAGCGAGTTTCGCCAAGCGACGGGCGATCTCGGTTTTACCGACGCCGGTCGGTCCGATCATCAGAATGTTCTTGGGCGTGATCTCGGCGCGCAATGCCTCATCGACCTGCATGCGTCGCCAGCGGTTGCGCAAGGCAATGGCCACCGCCTGCTTGGCTTTTGCCTGGCCGATGATGTATTTGTCGAGTTCCTGGACGATTTCCCGGGGAGTCATTTGGGACATGGTGGTCACTCTCCGGCTAGCAAGGGCTTGGCTCATCCGGCCCCCAGCTCTTCTATGGCTAAGTGATGATTGGTATAGATGCAGATATCGGCTGCGATATTAAGGGATCGTTCCGCGATCTCCCGTGCCGAGAGCTGCGTATTTTCCAACAGCGCCGTGGCCGCAGCCCGGGCGTAAGCGCCGCCGGAACCGATGGCCATCAGGTCGTGCTCCGGTTCGACTACGTCACCGTTGCCGGAGAGCATGAGCAGCGATTCCGTATCCGCTACCACCAGCAAGGCCTCTAGTCGTCGTAGAACTCGATCCGAGCGCCAGTCTTTGGCCATCTCGACGGCCGCGCGAGTCAGATTGCCGCGGTATTTCTCGAGCTGGCCCTCGAACCGCTCGAACAGCGTGAACGCATCCGCCGTTCCGCCGGCGAAACCGGCTAGGATGCGGCCGTGGAAAAGCCGTCGAACCTTGCGGGCATTACCTTTCATGACGGTATCGCCCAGGGTGACCTGGCCGTCGCCGCCGACCACGGTGTGCCCATTGCGGCGTAGCGCAATGATGGTTGTGCCTTGGAACTGCCTCACGATCGGGACCTCGTTTGACACGGCCGAAGCGCCGCCTCAGCTGCTGCAGCTTGAATCAAGCTATCTTACATGGAATGGAGGTAAGGGCGGGGGCCGGATTTTCAAAGTAACGCCTAATCGATGTTTGGCGGACGCCTCGAGCCTGGTGTACGTGGGCTGTTAACGATAGCTGTCCGTCGTCGGGATGCTCGTTACCCCTGCTCCCGGGGTTTGCGCCGGGCGCGCGGGTGAGCCGCATCGTAGACTTGGGCGAGGTGTTGGAAATCCAAATGAGTGTAGACCTGGGTCGTGCCGAGATGGGCATGGCCTAGGAGTTCTTGGACGGCGCGTAGATCACCGCTCGATTCGAGCAAGTGCGAAGCGAAAGAGTGGCGCAGCATGTGCGGATGCACGCGCCGGCGCAAGCCCCGCCGCTGGGCAAGCCGTTCTAGACGTACTTGAATGGCGCGATGACTCAATCGTCGGCCATGGCGAGCGACGAACAGCGCGGGTTCGCCCGAGCGGGCGAATCTCGGGCGTAGCGTAAGCCAACGCAGGAGCGCCCAATGGGCTTGGCGGCCGATTGGGGCCACACGCATCTTGTGGCCCTTGCCCGTTACCCGTAGCTCGGTTTCTTGCTCCGTGACGGCAGCGGTGGACAAGCTCGCCAACTCGGCCAGCCGTAAGCCGCAGGAATACATCAATTCGAACATGGCCACATCGCGCACCCGCAGCGGATCCGAGGCCGATGGCTCATCCAGCAGCTGGGCTGTTTCATCGACGTCCAGCGCTTCGGGCAGGCGCCGCGCGGTCTTGGGTGCCCGCACGCCCGCGCCGGGATTGACTCGGGTCAGCCCTTCCCGGATGAGGTAGCGATAAAGGGTGCGGATGCTGGAGAGTGTGCGCTGTAAGGACCGGCCCGCCAAGCCGGAGCGATGGCGCCAAGCGATAAAGCGGCGGATATGCGCGGCGCTGACTTGCTCCCAACCGCGCAGACCGAGGTCGCTGCAGTAGCCCGCCAGTGTCTCCAGGTCGCGGCGGTAATGCTGCCGAGTCAGCCGGGCAAGCCGTCGTTCGGTGCGCAGATGGGCATCGAAGCGCTCGAGCCAACAACCCATCCGGTCGTTCATGCTTGGCTCGCTGGCAAGTGGCGCTGAATGGCCCGTCCCAGCAGAGCGCCGAGCTGACGCAAGAATATCGTGCCTTGGTCGGGGCGGTAATGCTCGGGATTGTGGCTGCCGATGGCGAGCAAGCCCTGGGTGGCGCCATCGGCTAGCGGGATAAGCGCCGCTGACTTGACCCGGATGGCGAGTTCGCCGAAAGCAAGCCGCATGTCCTCGTCGTTGAGCCGTCCACAGATCGGGCGGTCGCCACGGAAAAGTTTGGCCAATCGAGCCGCATCGGGGTGATCGGGTGGCCAGACCGACGCATTGACCTGCGCCGGTAGCGCCGTTATGAGAATGATATGAACGGCATCGACATGGAAGCTGTGCCGCAAGCTTTGTCGCAGTGCGTCGCAAACCGTCTCCAGGCTGTCGGCGTCCAACAATTCCAGGGTCAGGCGGTGGAGCTGCTGCACGAGTCGATCATTGCTGCGCGCGATGCGCAGCAGCTCGTTCAGGTGGGCGCGTAGCTGTGCGGTTTCGTCGCGCAGCACCTGCACCTGGTATTCGATTAGCGAGCGGGCAGGGCGGACGTCGTGCGGGATACGCAGCTCAGCGACCAACTCCCGTTGGCGGAGGAAGAAATCCGGATGCCGCCGCAGATACTCTGCGATCAGGATCTCGTCAAGGCTTTCCGCCCGCTGTGTGCTCATCGATTTTGCCCCCGCCTGTGTGCACGCTTTGCTTTATTCTCCCGGAGCCGGCCGCTGGCCGAGCTTGGTACGTCTTAGGTTAAGGCTGACAGCGGTTTTCTCCGTGAGCCGCCCTGCATGGCCGAGTTTGGAATGCCGTTAAAGCCGGATCTCTCCTTCATAGACCGTTAGGGCCGGACCGGTCATCCAAACGGATGTATCCTCACGATCACCGCCGCCCCAATATATCATCAGCGCACCGCCGGGAAGATCCACTTTTACCTGGACATCCAGCAGACCACGTAGCCGGCCGGAGACGACCGCCGCGCAGGCACCGGTCCCACAAGCCGGAGTCTCCCCAGCCCCGCGTTCATAGACCCGCAGACGAATCCGATCTCGGCTCACCACCTGCATAAAACCGACGTTGACGCGTTGCGGGAAATCCGCATGTCGCATGATGGCCGGGCCGAGCGTGTCGACGGGCGCGGAATCGATGTCATCGACCTGCAGCACGGCATGGGGGTTGCCCATCGATACGGCGCCTATAGTGACGCACTCGCGCCCCAGCGCGAGTGCGTATTCGCTGGCCTGCTTGGCCGAGCGAAAGGGAATCCGCTCCGGCTCCAGAATCGGTGACCCCATGTTGACCGCAATTGCGCCATCGTCGCACAAGTGCACGAGGGTTAGGCCGTTGCGTGTTTCCACCCGTAGTTCGTGCTGCTTGAGCAAGGCTTTTTCGTGGAGGAACCGCGCCAGGCAGCGGACCCCATTGCCGCAGTGTTCGACCTCGCCGCCATCGGCATTGAAAACGCGGTAGCGAATATCGGTATCCGGCCGCCGCGGTCGTTCGGCGAGCAACACTTGATCACAGCCGATACCAAGCCGGCGGTTCGATAACTGTCTGATTTGTTCAGAACTGAGCGCCACCGTCTGGCTCATTGCGTCGATTACGACAAAATCGTTGCCCAGCGCTTGCATCTTGGTGAAGCGTAGCTTCGTCATGCTCTACTCGTGGCTCTCTAACCGTGCTGGTAGCTGGTAAGTGAAACGCAATCCAACCCGCCCACAGAGCGTGCTCAACGCTCGGGCCCGAGCGTTGCCATGCGCTCGTCGGCCCAGAGCGCCTCGGTGCGTTCGCGCTCGCGTATTAGGTGGATCGCCTCGCCGTCGGCCATCAGCTCAGCGGGCCGAGGCCGGCTGTTGTAGTTGGAGCTCATGACAAAACCATAGGCACCGGCTGAGCGCACCACCAGAAGGTCGCCCGCTGCCAGGGCCAACTCGCGATCCCTTGCCAGAAAATCGGCGCTCTCGCAGACCGGGCCCACCACATCGTAGCGCCGAGTCGGGGTATCGTCTTGCCGCGGAGCGACCGCTTCGATAGCCATCCAGGCCTCGTAAAGTGCCGGGCGCAGTAAATCGTTCATCGCGGCGTCGACGATGGCGAAGTGCCGCTGCGTAGTGTGCTTCAGATATTCCACTCGGGTCAGCAGCACGCCGGCATTACCGACGATGGCGCGCCCCGGCTCCAGCAAGAGCCGTAGCGGGCGGTTTTCCAGTTGGGCAAGCAATTGCCGGGCATAGGCGTCGATCGACGGTGGTGTCTCCTCCCGGTACCGAATGGCCATGCCCCCGCCGACATCCAGGTGGCTGATCTCGATACCCATCCCCTGCAATCGATCGATTAGCGCCAACACCCGCTCCAGGGCGTCGGTAACCGGTTCGACCCGGGTGAGCTGCGAGCCGATGTGGAAGTCGACCCCGATAACATTGATGCCGGGTAGATCGGCCGCTCGTCGGTAAACCCGTTCGACCGCGTGAATGTCGATACCGAACTTGTTCTCGCTCAGCCCTGTGGCGATGTACGGGTGTGTGTCGGGGTCGACATCGGGGTTGATCCGCAGCGATATCCGCGCGCGTCGGTTTAAAGATCGGGCTACTGCGGCCAAGCGCTCGAGCTCCGGCTCCGACTCCACATTGAAGCAGAGGATACCGACCTCCAAAGCTCGGCGCATTTCCGCCTCGGTTTTGGCCACGCCTGAGAACACCACTTTAGCGGGATCCCCCCCGGCGGCGAGCACGCGCTCGAGTTCGCCGCCGGAGACGATATCGAAACCGGAGCCGAGTCGAGCGAGTAAATTGAGGATCGCCAGGTTGGAGTTGGCTTTGACGGCATAGCAGATGAGATGGTCATGGCCGGCGAAGGCATCGTCGAAAGCCCGCCAAGCGGCCTCGATGGATCGGCGCGAATAGACATAGCAGGGGGTGCCGAAGCGTTTCGCCACACTCGGTAATGCGATATCCTCGGCGTGCAGAACGCCATTGCGCAGCGTAAAGTCGTTCATATGTCGTCTCGCGGAGATAGACCCGGCTGGGGGAACACACTGTCGGCCGGCTGATCGGGTAGATACAAGGGCCCCTTTAGACCGCAGCTCGTGTTGAGCAGCAGAGCCGCGAGCAAGGCGATCCAGGCGAGTCTCCGGAGCATTAAACCCACCCCCCGGCGGTCAACCTGTCCATTATAGCGGGATGCCGAGCATGTGCCGCAGCCGCTTTCCCCTTGGGGCTTTGGTTGTCTGAGTTTTTGAACGAGCGAGGTTAACAAACTTTGCATGGCTGAAAAGCTGCTCGAAACTTTGGAGGTCGAGCCGGGCGGTCAAGCGCAGGCCGCGGTGATTTGGCTGCACGGGCTCGGTGCCGATGGCCGCGATTTCCAGCCCATCGTACCGGAGCTGGGTCTTCCCCAGGAGGCCCGAATCCGGTTCGTTTTTCCGCACGCACCCTACCGGCCGGTAACCATCAATGGTGGCATGGCCATGCGCGCCTGGTACGATCTGCTGGGGGTGGAGGCCGGATCGCCCCAGGATGCGGCGGGTATCCAGGACAGCGAGCGCCGGCTGCGCGAGCTGATCGACCGGGAGATCCGGCGGGGCGTTCCCGCCGAGCGCATCGTGCTCGCGGGCTTCTCCCAGGGTGGGGCGCTCGCGCTGTATACGGGGCTGCGCTATCCGCAGCGGTTGGCGGGGATCATGGGCTTGTCGACCTATCTGCCCCTGCATCAGGCGATGGCCGAGTCGCGAGCCGAGGGTAATGCCGAGACCCCGATATTCATGGCTCATGGCCACCAAGATCCGGTACTGCCGTTCGAGCTCGGCGACTATGCGCGGCGCTGGTTGCAGGCGCGCGGTTACCCGGTGGAATGGCGCGAGTACGCTATGGGGCATCAGGTTTGCTGGGAGGAGATTCAGGCCATCGCCGCCTGGCTGCAGCAGGTGCTCGCGGAGCCGCCGCGCTAAGCCGGGGGCTGTCCTGCTCCGCCGCCAAGACCATTGCCGGCCAGGCTACTGCGCTCGTCCAAGGCGTGCGCGTGCTTTGTGGACCTGAATGCGCACCTGCTCCGGTGCGGTACCGCCGAGATGGTTACGCGCCGCTATCGATCCTTCCAGCGAGAGTACCTCAAAGACATCTTCGTCGATGGTGCTCGAGAATCGCCGCAACTCCTCTAGGGTCAGCGCCGCGAGATCCCGCCCTTGTTCTATGCCGTAGCGCACGGCGCGGCCCACGATTTCATGGGCCTCTCGGAAGGGGATGGCCTTGCGGACCAGATAATCGGCTAAGTCGGTCGCCGTGGCGAAGCCCTGGCGGGCTATTTCATAAGTGCGCTCACGTCTTACCACCAGTGTCGGTATCATCTCGGCGAAGACGCGCAGGCTGGCACGCAGGGTGTCCGCCGTATCGAACAGCGGCTCCTTGTCTTGTTGATTATCGCGGTTGTAGGCGAGCGGCTGACCCTTCATCAGCGTGAGCAGGGCCTGGAGGTCACCATAGACCCGCGCCGTTTTGCCACGCACGAGCTCGGCGACGTCCGGATTTTTCTTCTGCGGCATGATGGAGGAGCCGGTGCAGTAACGATCGGGCAGCTCGATGAATCCGGCGAGCGGCGAGGTCCAAAGGATCAATTCCTCGGCCATGCGGGATAGATGCATCATGATGAGTGCGGCAGCAGCGGTGAATTCGATGGCGAAGTCACGGTCCGAAACCGCATCCAGCGAGTTCGCGCTGGGCCGGTCGAAACCGAGCTCGGCGCAAGTCTGGTCGCGATCGATGGCAAATGTAGTGCCGGCCAGGGCCGCGGAGCCCAACGGCATGACATTCACCCGCCGGCGGCAGTCGACCAATCGCTGCTCGTCCCGCACCAGCATTTCATACCAGGCGAGCATGTGGTGACCGAAGGTAATGGGCTGCGCCACCTGCAGATGAGTAAAACCTGGCATGAGAGTTGCTGCTTCCCGTTCGGCCAGATCGACTAGACTGGCCTGGAAGGTGCGCAGCGAAGCGATGACCTCGTCGATGACCTCGCGCAGCCACAGGCGCAGGTCGGTTGCGACCTGATCGTTGCGCGAGCGTGCCGTGTGTAGCTTTTTGCCGGCCTCGCCGATGCGCTCGGTCAGCCGTACCTCGATGTTCATGTGCACGTCTTCGAGGGCGGCCGACCACACGAAGGCCCCGCGCTCGATTTCCGCCTCGATCTCGTTGAGACCTTCTATAATCGCTTGATATTCTTCGGCGGAGAGTATTCCGGCGCGGTTGAGCATGGCCGCGTGCGCCTTGGAGCCGCGGATATCCTGGCGGTAGAGCCGGCGGTCGAAGTGCTCCGAGGCGGTGAAGCTCTGCACGAGGGCCGCCGTGTCCTCGGTGAAGCGCCCGGCCCAGACATGGGTCGAGTTCTTATCGCTCATGGTGCAATCTCATGCTGAACAAGCTAAAAATTACACTATAACAATTTCATCTCGGTTCCGGCGTGCCGCGGTGCCGAAACATGGTTTGGCCCGAGCGCCCATGTCCGAGTCGGTTCGATCAGCGGCGAGCTTCAAGGAGACGAGGCGGCGTGGCGGCCAAGGAAAGTTTTCTACCCAATTTCTGTGCCATTCGCAGTGTATTCGCCATCGTCGTCGTGGGTGAGCTGCTGGTGCTCGTGATGGTGTTGGCGCGCGCGCCGGGGAGCGGACTCTGGCAGGATTTGAGCCTGCTGTCGCTGTTTGTGCAATGGATTGGTCTGTGCAGCGCGGCGCTGCTGTGTTTGCTGCGGGATTGGCTGGCCCGGCTAGGCAACACGGCGGCGGCCGCTTTGAGCTACGCACTCATCCTGGGCGTTACGCTGCTGGTCAGCGAGGTTGGCTATCGGCTCGTCTACGGTCCTGTGATCGGTTCCGGCCATCTCCAGTTCCTACTGCGCAGCGTGGCTGTCGCGGCCGTCGCCGCTGCCGTGGCGCTGCGCTACATGTATGTTCAGCACGCCTGGCGGATTCGAATCCAGAGCACGGCTGAGGCGCGCATCGATGCGCTGCAGGCGCGCATTCGCCCGCATTTTCTGTTCAACAGCCTCAATACCATCGCCTCGTTGATTCCGAGTGCTCCCGCCGAAGCCGAGCGCTTGGTGGAGGATCTGGCGGACTTGTTTCGGGCCAGCCTGGGGCGGCGGGACCGGTTGGTCGCGTTGGCTGAGGAGCTCGCTTTGGCGGACGGTTATCTGCGGATGGAGGGAATACGCTTGGGGGGGCGATTGAGATTGCAGCGGGATATCGCGGCACTCCCGGGCGATGCACTGATCCCCCCGCTTTCCTTGCAGCCGTTGTTGGAGAATGCAGTCTATCACGGGATCGAGCCACGCCTGGAAGGCGGCGTGCTCTCGATTCATGGCGCTAGGGAGAACGGGGCGGTGGTCATTACGGTGCGCAACCCCTCGCCCGGGCCGAACGATCGACTGCGCGCCGGGTTCGGCATGGCGCAGGAAAACGTCCGGGAGCGGCTGCAGTTGGCTTTTGCGCAGCACGGACAGCTGTATGTCCAAGACGATCAGCGTTTCTATCATGTGACGATACGCTTTCCTTACCGGCGGTGCACTGCACTCGGTAAGCAGAGTCGGGGGGCGTGCAGTGAAGATCCTCATCGTCGATGATGAGGCGCCGGCGCGTGGGCGCTTAGCCGCGTTGGTTCGCGCGGTGGGCGAGCATGAGGTCGTGGCTGAGGCGGCGAATGGGACCGAGGCGCTGCAATGTTGCCACCGTTGGCAGCCCGAGATCGTGCTGATGGATATCCGTATGCCGGGCATGGATGGCTTGCAAGCGGCGGCCCGGTTGAGTCAGTTGGCGCAACCCCCGGCGGTGATTTTTGTAACCGCCTACGGCGATCACGCGTTGGCCGCCTTTGACGCCGCGGCGATTGACTATTTGGTAAAGCCCGTGCGGCGTGAACGCCTTGCCGCGGCGCTTACCAAGGCGCGTCGAGTCAATCGAGCCCAACTCGACACACTTCAGCCCCTGTCCGAAGCACGGGGCCGGCAGCACATCCTGTGTCGGCGTCGCCGCGGTGTCGAGCTTGTTGCGATCGCCGACATTCACTATTTCATGGCCGATCAGAAGTACGTTATTGTCAGGCATACAGATGGCGAGGATCTCATCGAGGATTCGCTGCGCCAGCTAGAGGAGGAGTTCGGCCGGCGGTTCCTGCGCATTCACCGCAAGGCGCTGGTTGCGCGCGCCCGCCTCGTCGGCCTGGAGAAGCGTCCGGATGGGCGCTGCTATGCCGTGCTCCTGGGCAGCGAGGAGCGACTCGAGGTCAGTCGACGCCACCTACCGCAGGTGCGCAGCCTACTGCGCGAAACCGCTGTCTGAGGAAGGTTGCACCTGAGCATCATGCTGTTCGTCGCGCAGCTGTTGCACATTACTCATACCGGATCGGTCGGTGTCCCGGCTGTGTGTACACTCGGTAAGCCCTGTACGGACGCGGTGCAATCAAAGGGAACAGGCCTCAGTCAGGCAAGCTTGCCCGCCCCAGACGTTGTGTGTCAGTGCCGAACCAAATGGTGTTGGTTTGTGGATCAAACACCATGTGTCTTACCGAACCGCCGCCGCTTGGGATGTCTGACTGGCTGAAGAATTGCTCGGTTGCCGGATCAAAACCGATAAACCGGTTCGGATGTGGGATCGTCTCCACAAACCAAAGTCGATTTTTGTCGTCTGCCGTCATGGCATATGGGCCTGAGTTCCCGTTGGGAGTCTTCCACTCCTGGATCTTGTGGGTGTCCGGATCGTAGTTGCCCAGGTAGCCTTGGGCGTAGTCGACATACCAAATTCGCCCGTCACTGGTTCTAGCCACTCGGCGCGGTCGGGCATCCGGACGCGGCAGCTCTATTTCCGTCAACTGCATGGTTTTCGGATCGACGCTCGCCAGTTTGTTTGTGCCCAACAGAGCAACCCAGGGCCGGCCCTGGGGATCGCTGATAATGCCGTAGGGTCGTGCCTGCTTGGTCGTGACTGGCACCAAGTGGATCTTGTGGTTTGTCTTGTCCAGGCGGCCGATGAAATTGCCATGCTGCACGGTGAACCAGATATTCCCGTGACCGTCCTCGATCAGGGTGTGGGGATCATGCGCCGCGCCAATCGGCATATCAATGCGCAAGATCTTCTTCGTTTCTGGATCAATGCGACCAATATGCCGGTCGCGGTTGCCTGCGTACCAGATGTATCCCTCGGATCCGACAATTAAGTTGTGCGGTCCAGTGCCTTTTTTGAGGTCGATTCTTACGAAGGTTTCCGTCGTGGGATTGAAGTTGGCGACGTAATCGCCAGTCTGCCCCACGAACCAAATGCGGCCATCGGGCGCCACATCCGGATCGCGCGGTTGGGTACCTTGCCAAGGTACCGGCCATTCCTGAATTTCGATGCGCGCGGAATCGGCGCGGGACGGCGCCGGTGCCATCAGCAAGAGCATAGATAACAGAGAGAATAATGTACGCATGCCAAGCTCCGGTGACTTGTTCAATGCTGTGTTTGTCGGCGTTGCAAGGCGTTTTTTTACAAGTGCGCCATCAGGTTACATGCCATTGGGGTAAGGGAATGGGTTGGACGCCCCTTCAGTCCTTGCATATTGGGTACTCCTATTCGGTTAGGTCGCGCATGTAGGCAGAATAACCCCCCTTTCCCTCCACTCAAGCAACCGCTCGCCGCGTGGTTGGATTATTTGGAGCGATCTCCGGTGGTGATTTTCGTAACTACCTACTGTGATCACGCGTTGGCCGCCTTCGGCGCCGCGGTATCGAACTTGTTGCGATCGCCGACATTCACTATTTCATGGCCGATCAGAAGTACGTTATTGTTAGGCATACAGATGGCGAGGATCTCATCGAGGATTCGCTGCGCCAGCTAGAGTAAGGAGTTCGGCCGGCGGTTGCTGCACATTCACCGCAAGGCGGGGGTTGTGCGCGCCAGCCGCGTCGGCTTGGAGCAGCGCCCATCCGGGCGCTGCTATGCCGTGCTCCTGGGCAGCGAGGAGCGACTCGAGGTCAGTCGACGCCACCTACCGCAGGTGCGCAGCCTACTGCGTGCTTGTCTGTTGCGGCGGTTTCCCAGAAGCTTGGAAGTTGAGGAATTGCATGTCCAGACGCCGGCTGCGCATCGCTACGCGCAAGAGTCCGCTTGCTTTATGGCAGGCTGAGCACGTCGCGGCGGAGTTGCGCCGCCGGTACCCGGAGCTCGAGGTCGAGTTGGTCGCCATGACCACACGGGGTGATCGTATTCTTGATACGCCGCTTGCGCGTATTGGCGGTAAAGCGCTATTCGTCAAAGAGCTCGAACGTGGTATCTGGGAGGGGCGGGCGGACATCGCAGTCCATTCGATTAAAGACGTTCCGGCGGATTTGCCTGAAGGGATGCACCTGCCGGTGGTGCTCGAGCGCGAAGATCCCTGCGATGCCTTTGTTGCCAACCGCTACCAGGACTTGGCGGCGCTGCCGACAGGGGCGCGGGTGGGTACCGCCAGTCTACGCCGGGAGTGCCAGCTGCGGGCGCAACGACCGGATTTGCGAGTGGGCACGCTGCGCGGCAACGTACAGACGCGGCTTGCCAAGCTCGAGAGCGGCGAGTTCGATGCGATCGTGCTGGCGGCGGCGGGGTTGCGCCGCTTGGGGCTTGCCGAGCGCATCCGCTGTACGCTCACGCCGGAGCAAAGCCTACCGGCGGTCGGGCAGGGCGCCTTGGGCATCGAGTGTCGCAGCGACGACCCGGAGATCAATGATCTGATTGCGCCCCTGACCCATTATCCAAGCTATCTGCGGGTCGTGGCCGAACGAGCCGTCAATGCGCGTCTCGAGGGCAGTTGTCAGGTGCCGATCGCTGCCTTCGCGGTGCTCGATGGCCCCAACATGTGGTTGCGCGCATTGGTCGGCTCCCGTGATGGCAGTTGCGTGCTCCGCGGTGAGATTCGTGGGCTCGCAGCGGCGGGAGTCAGCTTAGGCGGGCAGTTGGCTGACGATCTGCTCTCCCGCGGTGCGGCCGAGCTGTTGGCGGCAGCGGACGAGGAGTAGCCGCATGTCCCGTTGGGGATGAACTACACTTGAGCGGAGGAGCTTGGTCAGATTAGTCTCAGACCGATGTTGTTGCGAAAGCCCCGCGCCGGTGTCGGGTGGCGCAGGGATTGGCTGCGGTTCATAATCGCCCACCAATGCCGCTTGACCTATGCAAGTAAAGGCGATCTCGGCAGCGGGGCTGTGTATGCACCGGAGGACTTCGTTTGCTGCCGTTAGCGAGCATAGGGCTGCCGAGGCGGTGGTTTGGTCGCGAAACCACAAAGGAAGGGGGCGGTTGGCCGAACGAATATTGGGCAGTGGCCTTGATGGCCTTGGCATGCGGCCGATCTGCCTGTGGAATGTACACGCATAGAGAATGACGATAGATGAGCGAGGAGAAAACAGATAAAGGGCGCCTGCAGGGCGCATCGGCATCGCCAGGGCGCACCGCGCCAACTCAAGGCGGCAGTTCGGGCAGCGGTGTCCGATCAACGCCACCGGACCCCAAAGGAAATGGCGGTGGTACGCCACCACCACGCAGTGGGAGCGCTTTAGCAGGAATTGCGCTCGGCGTGGCGCTGCTGGTTGCGGCGGGTGCGGCCGGTGGTGGCTATTGGCTCTGGCAGCAGGATCGGCGTCTGCAGGCGCAGCACTCGCAATATGTTGTTGCGGGGAGTGTGCAGGCGGATCTCCAGCCGATACAAGAGCGTTTGTCCGCCCTGTCGAGTGAGCTGCAGCAGCTTGCGCAGCGTCCCACCGGCCCAAGTGAGCAGCTGTTGGCGCGCCTGGATAAGAGCGTCAACGAGCTTGAGCAGAGGCAATCGCGAGTGCAGCAGCAATTGGCGAGGCAACAGCAAGCCGATACCGAGCTGCAGCAGAATGCACAACGGCTCAAGCAGCGTTTCGATGAGCTCGCCCGGGCCAAGCGCGCGGCCTGGGCCGAGTCCGAGGCGGGCTACTTGGCCTTCGTGGCGAAAAACCGGATCCGGTTTTACGGTGATGTGGACTCGGCGTTGGCAGCCCTTAAAAAAGCGGATGAACTGCTGGCGGATCTCGGCGGCGAGAGCATCGAGGCTCGGCGCGGTATAGCACGAGCCGTCGACAGCCTGCTAAAGATTCAGCCGCCGGATCGAACCAAGATCAATCAAGCTTTGTATCAAATCGGTGAGCGCTTACCTGAGCTGCCGTTGGCGGTCGGAACCGCCACTGATGAGCCCCCTGCGAGTGCCCCTGCAAGCCCAGCAGCGGCTGAGGGTTGGCGGGCGCAGGTGGGTCATGCCTGGGAAGAGCTGAAAGGCAGCCTGTCCAGACTGGTGGTGGTTGCGCGTGATCTCAAAGTCGTTCCGCTGGTGACGCCGCAAGAGCGTTTCTTTTTGCACCAGAATCTTACCCTCGAACTCGAGGCAGCGCGACTCGCCGCCTTGCGAGGTGATCAGGCGCTTTATCAAAAGAGCCTGGAGCGCGCCCGGGAATGGCTGGGCCTGTATTTCGATGAGCAAAGCGCCGAGGTCGAGGATACGATTAGTGAACTAGGCGAGCTTGCCAAAAAGCCGGTGGCCGTTGAGTTGCCGGATATTGGCCCCTTGCTGGCTCCGGTAGAGCGGCTCGGGTTCAGGAGTGCCCAATGAAAAGGTTGTTTTTGATCCTGTTCATTCTATTGTTCAGCGTGGCAGCCGCGCTGTGGTTCAATGAATATAAAGGCTATGCCTTATTTACGGCGGGTCCCTGGACCGTGCAGATGAGTTTGTTCGTCTTCGCCGGCGGTTTTCTCGCGCTTTGGTTCGCGCTCAATGCGCTTTGGTCGCTGCTTCGGCAGCTCTGGTTCATGCCGGCCGGTGTCCGGCTGTGGGCTGGGAATCGGCGCCGAGTCAAAGCCAGAAAGAAACTGGTAGGGGGCTTGATGCTGCTGGCGGAGGGGCGCAACAAGGAGAGCGAGCAGGCGGTTCTGCAGGGAGCCGATGTGGTCGATCTGCCCCTGTTGAGTTACTTGGTGGCCGCCATCGCCGCTCAGCGGCAAGGGGCGTGGGATAGCCGTGATCAATATCTGGAGCTTGCCGCCCCCGGGGAGAAGCGCGCTCAGATTGGGCTCGGTGTATTGCAGGCGCAATTGCAGATGCAAGCCCAGCAGTGGGAGCAAGCTATGGCCAAGCTCGACTGGGTCCGTGAGCGTGCCCCTAACAATCACCATGCGCTTAGATTGCTCGCCGAAAGTGCCGAGGCGCTGCAAGATTGGGAGCGTTTGGCGGAATTGCTGCCCGATTTGAGGAGGAACGGCGTATTAGCCGATGCGGAGCTGGAGGATCTGGAAGTACGAACGGCACAGGCTAGGCTGCATGCCGCCGCTGAACAGGGCCCTGATCAGATCGAGGCCGTCTGGCAAGGGTTGACGCGGGATCAGAAACGGCTCCCAGGAATCGTTGCGCTCTATGCTCGGAGCCTGATTCAGGCAGGCCGCTCGGAGCAAGCGGAACATCTGCTACGCGGTGGACTAGAGAAAGACTGGGACCCGCGTCTAGTGAACGTCTATGCCGAGTTGGATCTCAAGCCGGCTACGCGGACATCCGAGGTGCTCGAGCGCTGGCTCAAGGATCACCCGGAAGATCCGGATTTACTCTTTGCGGCCGGCTGTCAGGCGCTGCGCAATGAGCAGTTGGGTAGCGCCCGGAGTTACTTGGAAGCCGCTGCGCGCCGGACCGAGCGGCCGGAGATTCTTCGTTTGTTGGGCGATGCCTATGACCGTCTAGGCGAATCGAATAAAGCACGGGATAGCTATCGCCGCGCTCTGGCGAAGACCCTCGGGGAAGAGCCTGGCAGCCACTCGGTGCTCCGATCGGTGGAGCCCGCCAAGATCCAACCTCCGCCGGCTGGGGTTGAACCGCTCGCACAGACTACGGTCTCTTGAGGCAGCCTGGTCCAGTCGGTTTGTGGGTGCGGATTGCACGCATAAGCCTTCCTTCCCGAATAACGGCCTTACTGGTTTAATAGCGACCGTGGCATGCTGCGTAAGCGAACAACCGATTAGGACCAGCCGGCGAGATTCTCTCGTATGATCCCGCTCAGCGCGTCGATGTGATCGAGGCGGTCGTTGAGACAGGGAATATAGTGGAACTCGCTACCACCGGCGGCCAAGAACCGCTCGTGGTTGAGCATGTCGTTCTCCTCCAGCGTTTCCAGACAGTCGGCCGCGAACCCCGGACAGATGAGGTCCACGCGCTTGACCCCACGGCGTGCCAGCTGCTCCAGGGTACGGTCGGTATAGGGTTCGAGCCAGGGTTGTGGGCCGAACCGGGACTGGAACACCATTTGCCATTCCTCGCGCGCGAGGTCCAGCCGTTTGGCCAGAGCCTGGGCCGTGCGCCCGCACTGTAGGGGATAGGGATCGCCGCGTTCGGCGTAACGCTTTGGGATGCCGTGGAAGGAGATGAGCAAACGCTCGCCGCGGCCGTGTTGCTGCCAGTATTCCCGGACCGAGGCTGCCAGGGCGCTGATGTAGCCCGGGTGGTCGTGGTAGTCCCGGAGCAGGCGCAGTTGCGGCATGACACGGCGCTTGCGCAGAAGCGCTCCGAGCGCGTCATAAGTGGAGGCCGTGGTGGTTGCCGAGTACTGCGGATAGAGCGGCAGCACCAATATGCGCTCACAGCCGGCCGCTTCCAGCTCCGCATAGGCTGACTCGATGGACGGCTGCCCGTAGCGCATCCCCAAAGCAACTTTCAGTTGGCTCGAGTGCTGTTCGTCGAGCCGCTCGGCTAGTCGGGCGGCCTGTTGTTGCGAGATGGTGAGCAAGGGCGAGCCCTGTTGCGTCCATATGCGTTGGTAGGCCGCTGCGGAACGGCGCGGCCTGATCCAGAGAATCACGCCGTTTAGCACCAGCCACCACAGCGGTCGTGGCAATTCCACGACGCGGTGATCCCAAAGGAACTCGGCCAAGTAACGGCGCAGCGCTTGCGGGGTCGGTGCCGCGGGTGTACCAAGATTGGTCAATAATACGCCGGTGGCGCATTGTGGATCGGTCATCGGCATTCTTCTTACGGGCGAATACGATGGCAACTGTATGACTGCTGCGGGGGCGTTGCAATGGCAAGGGCACCACAGCGCTGATCCCGGACAACTGAGGCTTGCTGATGCGTACTCAAGTCTTGCTGGCGGTCGGCTCCTGCATGGCGGCATCGACGATCGCCAGGGCGCTCATGTTCACCAGGCCCCGGACGGTAATGGAGGGTGTAAGAATGTGAGCCGGCTTGGCAACCCCGAGCAATATGGGGCCGATCGAGACCGATTCGGTGATCGTCTTGAGCAAGTTGAAAGCGATATTGGCCACATCCAGAGTGGGTAGGATCAACAGATTCGCTTGTCCCTTGAGTCGAGAGTTGGGGAAGATGCGTTGGCGGATCTGTTCATTGATCGCGGCATCGCCGTGCATTTCTCCTTCCACCTCCAGAGTCGGATCGCGATCTTCGATCAGCGGTAATGCCTCGCGCATTTTCGTTGCCGAGGCCAGACCTGAAGTACCGAAGCTTGAATGCGAGAGCAGCGCAACCTTGGGGGTGAGGCCGAAGCGGCGGATCTCATCGGCGGCGAGCACCGTCATCTCCGCGATCTGATGCGGAGTCGGGTCCTCATTGACATAGGTGTCACATAGAAACAACGCGCCTTTCGGCGAGATGATGACACTCATGGCGGCGAGATCGCGCACCCCGGGGCGCTTGCCCAGCACTTGATCGACGTAGCCGATCTGCCGATGGTAGCGCCCGATCATGCCGCCGAGCATGGCATCGGCCTCGCCGCGTCTGACCATCAGCGCGGCGATCACGGTGTTGCGGGTGCGGACAATGGCCCGTGCGTGGTCGGGCGTGACTCCATGGCGCTCCATGATGGCATGGTACAACGTCCAGTATTCCCGGTAGCGCGGATCGTCCTCGGGGTCGACCAGCTCGAAATCTTGATCCAGCTTTAACCGTAATCCGAGGCGTTTGACGCGCATGCGCACCACACGCCGCCGACCTACCAATATAGGTTTGGCAAGCCCGTCGTCGACCACCACTTGCACGGCGCGCAGCGTGCGCTCCTCTTCGCCGTCGCCGTAGACCAGGCGTTTGGGGTCGATGCGGGCGCGCTCGAAAATCGGCTTCATGACCAGACCGGATTGGAAAACGAACTGATTGAGCCGCAGCCGATAGGCATCGAAGTCGTCGATGGGAAGCCGTGCCACCCCGCTGTCCATCGCGGCTTTTGCGACGGCCGGCGCGATGCGGGTGATCAGCCGCGGATCGAACGGCTTGGGTATGAGGTAGGCCGGGCCGAACTTGAGTGGTTTGCCGCCATAGGCGGCAATCACGACGTCGGAGGATTCCGCCTGGGCGAGCTCGGCGATGGCCATTACGCAGGCCTTTTTCATCTGTTCGTTGATGGCGGTCGCGCCGACATCGAGGGCGCCGCGAAAAATGAACGGAAAGCACAAGACGTTATTGACCTGGTTGGGGTAATCCGAGCGGCCGGTGGCGATGATCGCCTCCGGCCGAGCCGCGTGGACGAGCTCCGGCAGGATCTCCGGTACTGGGTTGGCGAGCGCCAGGATAAGCGGCCTTTTGACCATGCGCTTGACCATGTCCTCCGTCAGCACCCCCGGTGCCGAAAGACCGAGAAAGATATCCGCCCCCTCGATCGCTTCGGCCAGTGTGCGGGCTTTGGTAGCAGTCGCATAACAGGCCTTGCGGGCATCCATATACTCGGTGCGGCCTTTGTAAATCACGCCTTTGCTGTCGGTAGCGATCACGTTTTCGGGCTTCAAACCCATGCTTACCAGCAAATCCAGGCACGCAATGGCGGCGGCGCCGGCGCCTGAGGTCACCAGCTTTACCTCCGAGAATCGCTTCCCTAACAGGGCCAAGCCATTGTGAATCGCCGCGGCGGTGATGATCGCCGTGCCGTGTTGATCGTCGTGAAAAACGGGGATGTTCATGCGCTCCTCGAGCTTGCGCTCGATATAGAAGCATTCGGGCGCTTTGATATCCTCCAGGTTAATGCCGCCAAAGCTGGGTTCGAGGCTGGCGATGATCTCCACCAGCTTGTCCGGATCGCCCTCGTCGATTTCGATGTCGAAAACGTCGATTCCGGCGAATTTTTTGAAGAGCACGCTCTTGCCTTCCATCACCGGCTTGGCCGCCAGTGGCCCGATGGCGCCTAGTCCGAGCACGGCCGTACCGTTGGTGATTACCGCTACCAGGTTGCTCCGAGCCGTGACTTCGGCGGCGGCGTCCGGGTTTTCGACGATCGCTTCACAGGCCGCGGCCACCCCTGGCGAATAAGCAAGCGCCAAGTCGCGCTGGTTGGCCAGCGGTTTGGATGGTGTAACGGTTATTTTGCCGGGCTGTGGCAGGCGGTGGTATTCGAGAGCGGCGTCGCGCAGGTCTTCGGGCATCGTGCTCTGCTCTCTCCGGGCGTGGCTTGTTAAAAGTGTAAGCCAGTCATTATAGGGATGGATCGGCTATAGGGGCCAGTCGAAGCGACGGCTGCCAACAACGAATATCATGCAGCGAACTGGGTGCGCACAAGAAAACTCTTTAACAGCTCGGCGAATTGCTCTGGCGCCTCGACATGTAGCCAATGTCCGACTTCGGGAATACACGCGAACTCAGCGTGCGGAAACACTTGGCGGATGATTCCGTGACGAGCTTTTGTCACATACTGCGAACGCCCACCATAAATGAATAGACTCGGCCCCGAAAAGGTCGTCTTTGGCTCAGGAAAACCCTCGAGCAACGGCATCTGATCAGCCAATATGTCCAATGGGATTCGCCATTGATACTGCCCGGCGTGGCGCTCCAGATTGGTCAGTAGAAATTGTCGGATCATGGGCTCGGTAACGGCGCTTGCCAATGCCTGATCGGCTTCGGCTCGGGAGCCGATCTCAGCCAGACGCAGACGGCGCATGGCTTCGACATAACCGCGCAGATGGCGACCGTAGGCAACGGGGGCGATATCCACGGCCACCAAGGCGGTGATGCGCTCGGGGTGGGTGAGGGCCAGCGCCATGGCCACCTTGCCGCCCATGGAATGCCCCACCAGTGCCACCTTGTCGAGCGCTTCGGCATCGAGTAGGCCGATTACGTCCTCGGCCATGACGCGATAATCCATGCTCGGCACGTGCGGGGTGCGACCGTGGTTGCGTAGATCGGGCCGCAGCACGCGGTAGCGCTCGGCCAGCTCACGGGCGTGGCGCTTCCAGTTGCTGCCGGAGCCGAACAGACCGTGGAGCAACAGCAGGGCGGGCCCCGCACCGCTTGTCTGGTAATGCAGTCGAACCCGCTGATGCTCGGGTGGCATGGTCGATCAGGCCCACTTTGCTTCGGGCTGTTTCTTGCGGGTTAGCCAGGCTCGCTGAGCCGCGCCGGCTTGGACCGTTGTGCGCAGCTCCTGGATGGCCACGCCGAGCATGGCGAGATCCAGTTGCGCGGCGCCTTCGAGCTCGTTCAGGGTGCGGCGCAAGTGCATCACGAGCGCCGCGTATTCCTCGGCCCAGTGGGTTACTTGGGCCTTCGGGCTTTGCTCGCTCGGCTTGGTTGTGAGTACGCGCATGGTCAGCAGCCGAAGCTGAACGTAGAATTCATCCTCCAGGCCTGCGCGATAACGCTCCTGCCAGGAATCAACCACCTTGAGTTCTGCCAGAGTGTCGCGCAGCCAATTCAGTTCCAGGTAGGCCGCGGTGTTGAAATAAACGTGGGCGGCGCGAGCGAGGCTGGCCTTCGTCTCCGAGCAGACTTTTACCAGGTCCAGCGCTGAATAAAGGGGTTCCAGGTGAACCACCTGGCGCGCGAGAGTTTGTGGAACCCCGGCCTGGGTCAGCTCGGCTGTTTCAGCATGCAGGCGATCACGATCGCCCTCCGGCAGCAGTTCATCGAGCCAGTCATTGAGCTGAATAATCGCCGGGCGTATCCGAGCTACGGTTTCCCCTATATCGATCGGTGCCCGTAAATTGCGCAGCAGCCAAAGTGTGGCGCGTTCTTGGAGGTCACTCAGCCGCCGCAGCATGCGGGTTTGAAGCTCGGCGGGTACCTGGTTGTCGAGTCGGTCGATCGCGCGCCACAGTTCTCGCAATTCGTAGATGTCGCGGGCCGCGAAATAGGCTTGCGCGGCGTCGATCGCGTTAACCCCCATTTGGGCGCGAATTCGGAGTAGGAAGGTGCTGCCCATGCGGTTGACGATGTGATTCGCCACTAGCGTGGCAATGATTTCCGCACGCAAGGGGTGTTTGGCTACCGGGCCGGGAAAACGCTTGCGTAAAGGCGGCGGAAAATAGCGTGCAAGCTCGCCGGCCAAATATTCCGTGTGGAGCTCATCGCTGTGCAGGATCGCCTCGTAGGCCTCGATCTTGGCATAGGCTTGCAGCACCGCCAGCTCCGGGCGCGTCAGGCCAAGCCCGGCTTTCTGGCGCTCGGCTACACTCTCATCATCGGGCAGTTGTTCGACTCGGCGGTCCAGATGTCCGCGGCGCTCGAGCTCGCGCATGAAGCGCAAGTGCTCATCGAGCAGTTCCGGCGCCCGCGCTTGGGATAGAGTCAGACCCTGGGTTTGGCGGTAATTATCATGCAGCACGAGCTCGGCAACGGCCTCTGTCATATCCATGAGCAGCGCGTTGCGCTGCTCTAAGGTCAGTTTGCCCTCATCTACCACGCGGTTGAGCAAAATTTTGATGTTGACCTCATGATCAGAGCAGTCGACACCGCCCGAGTTGTCGATGGCATCGGTGTTGATACGGCCACCAGCGAGCGCGTACTCCACTCGTGCGAGTTGGGACAGGCCGAGGTTGCCGCCTTCCCCGATGACTTGGCAGCGCAGCTCATCCGCGTCGATGCGCACGGCGTCGTTGCTTTTGTCTCCGACCTCGGCGTGGGATTCTGTCGAGGCTTTCACGTACGTGCCGATACCGCCGTTCCAGAGGAGATCCACTGGCGCGCGCAGGATGGTGCTGATCAGCTCGTTCGGTGTCAGCCGCTCGGCGCGGGTTGCCAGGGCCGCCTGCGCTTGTGTTGACAAGGCGATGGACTTCGCGCTGCGTGGCCAGACACCGCCTCCCTCCGAGATTAAGGTCCGATCGTAGTCGGCCCAGTTCGAGCGCTCCAAGCCAAACAGGCGTTGCCGCTCCCGGTAGCTCGACTCGGCATCGGGATCCGGATCGATAAAGATGTGGCGATGATCGAAAGCGGCGATCAACCGCGTCTGCGCAGAGCGCAGCATGCCGTTGCCGAAGACATCGCCTGACATGTCGCCGATGCCGATCGCGGTGAACGGCTCGCTGTGCACATCTCGGCCCATTTCGCGAAAATGCCGCTTGACCGCCTCCCAGGCGCCGCGGGCCGTAATGCCCATTTTCTTGTGGTCGTAGCCTGTGGAGCCACCGGAGGCGAAGGCATCGCACAGCCAGAAACCGTATTCGGCAGCGATTTCATTGGCAAAATCCGAGAATCGGGCCGTTCCTTTGTCCGCGGCTACGACCAGGTAGGGGTCATCCTCATCGTAGCGCACTACATTCGGTGGTGGCACTACGCGACCTTCGGCAATGTTGTCCGTTACATCCAGCAACCCACGCATGAAGATTCGATAGCACGCTTGGACTTCTGCGGGAAGCGCCTGCCGGTCCTCGGGCAGGTTCTTGCACACGAAGCCGCCTTTGGCGCCGACGGGGACGATCACGGCATTTTTCACCATCTGCGCTTTCATCAGGCCCAGGATTTCGGTTCGGAAATCCTCGCGGCGCTCCGACCAGCGGATGCCACCACGCGCCACCTTGCCGCCACGCAAATGAACACCTTCGACCCGCGGCGAGTAGACATAGATCTCGTAGGCCGGCACTGGTTTGGGCATGTGGGGAATTGCCTGTGGCCGGAGCTTGAAGGAGAGGAAATCTCGCGGGCTGCCTGCGCTGTCGGTGCGAAAGTAGTTGGTGCGTACAGTGGCTTGGATGGCTGCCAAAAGGTGCCGCAAAATACGATCCTCATCGAGGCTCGCTACTGCCTCGAGTAATCTTTCGATTCGCTCGGCGATGGCAGCGGGGCGCTCATTTCCCTGGTAGCGGGGATCGAAGCTGGTCTTGAAAAGCCTGATCAGCTCTGGTGTGATTTGGGGGTTGGCGGCGAGTGTGTCCTCGACATAACTTTGGCTGAACGCCATACCGGCTTGGCGCAGGTATCTGGCGTAGGCCCGCAAAATGACGATATCCCGCCAAGCAAGTCCTGCCGTGAGCACCAGGCGGTTGAAGCCGTCGTTCTCTGCCTGGCGGCGCCAGACTGCAGCGAAGGTCTCCTGGAACGCATCGCGGATACGCTCGGCCTCAAGGTGACCCGCGCCCGCATAGTGAAGCCCAAAGTCGTCGATCCAGCAGGCGGCCCCCCCGCTGGTACACTTCATGGTATAAGGTCGTTCATCGATGACTCGTGCACCCATGTTCTCGAGCACCGGGAGCACATCGGAGAGAATGATCGGGCGCTCGGCATGAAAGAGCTTGAAGCGCAGCAAGCCATCCCGGGCCGCCGGCGGTCGATATAGACGAATGGCGAGGTCCCCGGCTTGCTGCAAGGTCTCCAACAGCTCGATGTCGTGGACGGCCGTCCGTGGATCGGTATCCTCCCGGTAGGCGGCATTGAAAGCCTTGCCGTAGCGATTGAACAGGCGATTGCCGGTCTCTTCGCCGTAATGATCGCGCAGCGCTTCGGCAAGCCGGTCAGGCCAAGACCGCATGGTATCGGCCAACTGTTGCTCCAGCGCTGTGTGGTCATAAGCCGGCCGGCCGGGCTCTTTAAGGCGCACGATGAAGTGGATGCGCGCGAGCATCGACTCGGAGAGCTGTACCGAGAATTCGCTCTGAGCCCCGGCGAAGGCCTCCTGCAAAATCGCCTGCATGCGTTGGCGAATCTCCGTGTTGTAGCGCTCGCGCGGGGCGAATACCAAGCAGGAGACGAAGCGTTGGTAGGCGTCGTAGCGCACCAATAGTCGCACCCGCTGGCGTTCTTGCAGGTGCAGGATGCCAAGGGCGATGTCGTATAGCTCATCGATGGAGGCCTGGAAGAGCTCATCGCGCGGGTGCGTCTCGAGAATGTTGGCGAGAGCCTTGCCGGCGTGGCTATTGGGGCGCAACTTGGCCCGCTCGAGGACGCACGCGACTTTGCGCCGCAACAATGGAATCGCGCGTGGACTGCGGTTATAAGCCGACGATGTGAACAGGCCGAGGAAGCGGTGCTCGCCGATTACCTCGCCCCCGTGATCGTAGCGTTTGACGCCTATGTAATCCAGGTAGCCGGGGCGGTGCACCGAAGAGCGGCTGTTCGATTTGGTCAGAATCAACGGATCGGGGTTGCGGGCGCGGCTGCGTATCTCTTCGGGCAATACGGCGAAGCTGCTGGAGACTTGGTGGGCACTCGCCTGTCGCAGCAGACCCAGCCCAGAGTCGGCAACCGCGCGCAGCTCATCGCCCGTGGGGCTGTGGCACAAATCGTAACGCCGGTAACCGAGAAAAGTGAAATGATCATCGCGTATCCAGCGCAGGAACTCCAACACTTCCTCCAGGTCGTCCGGCTCCACTGGCGGGCGGTTGCGCCGCAGGGTGCGGATCACCCGGCCGAGTTGCTCGCGCATGGGCTGCCAGTCTTCGACCGCCACCCGTACATCTTCCAGCACCGCGGCGGTGGCCCGATGGATCTCCTCCAGGCATCTCGGCTCGGTCTGTCGGTCGATCTCGAAGTGCATCCAGGCCTCGTGCTGGGTCGCTGCTCGCTCGGTTGGCTCGCAGATTTGCTGCAGATGGCCCTGGCGATCGCGCCGCACCGTCAGCACCGGATGGATGACGAGGTGTATGGTGAGCCCGAGGCCGTTGAGCGCCATGGACACGGAGTCGACTAGAAACGGCATGTCGTCGGTGACGATCTCCAGAATCGTATGGCTGGACTGCCAGCCGTGCTGCTCCGGGTCGGGATTGTAGACGTGAATAAACGGCTGGCCCGGCTGGCGTGTGCAGCCAAGCCTGTGGTGCGAGCGCGCGATGCCGCAGAGATCGACGATCCGGCGGATGGCGATATCCTCCGGCGCGACACCTGCGAAATAGTGGTGTACGAAGCTCTCGATCTGCCGCGCCGTATCGATCGGCCAATGGCCCTGGGCTTGCGCAATCACGGCCTCGATCGCGCGGGTCTTCTGTTCCTTATCGGTACCCTGGTTCATTCCTCTGCTCCTCCGTCCGTGCGTCCCATCCTAGTCACGATCGAGGATGTTTCCCGGCCTGTCAGAGGCAATGCGCTACCGTGCCTGCCAGCTACCGGGCGCGCGGTTGTGCTCACCGGCGGCGTGGTTCTTGCCGACATGGCACTCGGGGTGGCGATACGGAGCCGGTGCAGCCCATTGGTTTTCCCTTTCAAGACCGATCGACGCTAGGCTGTCGCCGTGGCGCCAAGTGCTCGGTCAACCGCAACGCCACGCCGGCCATGTTGTATCCTACACCGGAGCCAACCATCACCACCAAATCCCCGGGGCCGATGAGCCCTTGCTCTATGGCGTCATCGAGCGCCATGGGCAGACAGGCCGAGCCGGTATAGCCCCATTTGTCCATAGTGGTATGGGCCCGCGTGAGCGGTAGCCCCAAGGTTTCGCACACCTCCCGAATCGTGCATTGATTGATCTGGGTGAAGATAGCCTGCGCCACATCCTGAACCCGAAACCCGCACTGTGCGGCGAGCGTGCGCACAAGCGTGATCCAGCCTTCCTGGTTGATCTCGGGGGGGTAGCGCTCATGCAGCCGCACGCGCGTTCGTCCGGCCCGCACGGCGGCCACGGAGGCGGGTTCGGCCGTGCCGCCCGCATAGATGCCCCAGTGCCGGGCATAGCGGCCGTCGGCCCGAAAGGCGCTGCCGAGAAAGCCATACTCCTCACCGGGCTCCAAAACGGCCGCCCCGGCACCGTCGCCGTAGAGAAAGATCAAGGGGTCCTCGGGATCGGCCAGCCGGTGCATGAGGTAGGCACCGACGACCAGCGCCGTGCGCAGCCCCGGATTGGTCGCCAGCAGCCCGGCGGCGGCGGCCAATGCGGTTGGAAACGAGGCGCAGGCACAGCCGATGTCGAAGGTGCCGGCGCGGAACGCGCCGAGCTTGGCCTGCACGACGGTGGCGGTGGCCGGGGTGAGGTAATCCGGGGAGTCCGTGCCCACGATGATCAGATCCACCTCCTCGGGCGAGCGGCCGGCGCGCTCCAAGGCCTGGCGCGCGGCGGGCAGAATCAGATCGGAGGTGGCCCAATCATCGGGGGCGTACCAGCGCTGGCGGATACCGGAGCTCGCGGCGAGCTTGGCAATGCGCTCGGCTTGCCCCAAGGCGGCGAAACGAGCCTGCAGTGCTTCATTGGTGATCCGGTGCGCCGGTATATGGCGGCCTGTGGCGATCAGGTTTGCGATGCGGGCCATCGGCAGTTCGAGGGCGATGTAGGCACATTATGATTGCAGAACTGGCGGCGGGGGTCGATACCGGGGCCGCTTGCGAGCCTAAGAAGCTGTCCGGGTAAATGTTATACGCATTTTGCGAGCATGCGGCACACCATGGCGATTCGCACCATATTCTCGGCCGCGAGCGGCGGTAATGGCCGAGCCAAGTAAACGTCCGTTCGACGACCCAACGCATTGGCAAAACAGCAAAGCTGTCTTTGATCTTCTGGGCGATATGCCGCTTCAATTCCAACCTCTTCTCGACAAAATCAGCGGGGCCGTGCCGCGATAGCCCGCATCACCGGCGACGCCCTTCAGGTTGAGGCATTTGTCAGGTGCCGTGCGCAACACCTCGCAGCCTCCTATGGTGTCATGGCCGTTGGCCGCATGGCTGACCATCTGAATCAGCCGGCCCAGCGGGTCGACTGCGATAGGGCGTTTTCGTCCCTTGATTTTCTTGCCGCCGTCGACCCGCCAGCACTTTGCTGGCGCGGCCCATCCTGACGCTCTGGGAATCGATGAGGACGTAAGCTTGGGCCGGGGTTTTGCCGTTTTTTTCGATGCAGCACATTGAGCTCGTCAAGGACGGCCTCCCGAAGGCCACGTCGTGTTTGTCTTTGAGCTCAAAATGGTGTGCCGAAGTGAAAACAAAATTCGACACTGGCGCTCTTACCTCATCCATGTACGCCGAAGACATTGACGAGTTTGAAAAAGACGGTGAGCGCTGGGTGCGTTTCACTGTCGAGATCAAGGACCAGGCCAAAGACGAGACCGTATCGAAAACATTCGAAAACCGCTATACCGTGATCTGATGGTCCAGGGTGCCGGTGGTGAAGACCATCGGCGGGTGGTTCTTATATGGAAACTCTGCCTAGGGGATACGATTTACGAAGAGCAGTTCAGCCTGGAAGATCGCGATGAGATGAATTACCCAATCTTGTTGGGTCGGCGAACCATTCTAAAGTCTCGGCCTCATCGTTGTGACAAAAAACTTTTTTGCATGGGCCCAGCTGCGGTGAGGGCTCAGCCGTGCAGAGCCATCAGGATAAGGAGCTTGACCAGGACATCGGCATCGAGTCGGCCTTGAACAGCTCCTAACATATTGGCGGGCTGGTGCTTCGGGCGTTTCGGCGGTGCCTCACGGTTTCGCCGAAAAACGATAACCCGTACCCCGCACCGTTTGGATTAGGCGATCATGGCCGCGACCGGCGATCGTTTTGCGCAGGCGCCGAATGTGCACGTCCACGGTACGCTCCTCGACATACACATTGGTGCCCCATACATGGTCCAGTAGCTGACCGCGGCTGAACACGCGGTCGGGATGGGTCATGAAAAAGCGCAGCAGGCGGAACTCGGTGGGGCCGATCTCGAGCGCCTCCTCGCCGATCCATACGCGGTGGGCCACCGGGTCGAGCGTTAGCCCCTTCACCTCGATCCGCTCGTCGCCGGACAGCGGCGCCGCCCGGCGCAGCACCGCCTTGATCCGCGCGAGCAGCTCGCGCGGCGAGAAGGGCTTGGTCACAAAGTCGTCTGCACCTACCTCAAGGCCGCGGATTTTATCCTCCTCCTCGCCGCGGGCCGTTAACATGATGATCGGGACATCACGATAGGTCGGATGCCGCTTCAGCCGCCGCGCGAAAGCGATGCCGCTCATGCCCGGCAGCATCCAATCCAGCAACACCAAATCCGGTACGATTTCATCGAGCAGGGCAAGGCCCGCCTCTGCCGAATCGGCCTGATGTACGCTGTAATCACCCCGGGTCAGCGCCATCGCGATCATCTCGCGAATAGCCGCCTCGTCTTCGATTATCAAGATCTTGAGCATCGCGCGCCTGCACCCCGCGAGACTGCTATGTATTACAACGTACTAGAATGTCAATTTTATGACAGCCTCGCGTGGCCGGCGCGGAATTACCCAGAGCGGCACCCGTGCGCCGCGCTGACAGCTTGTCTAAAAGCGTTCAGTCGTTCCGTTGACGAGAGTGCCGGTTCGGTCCGTTGGCCTGTCTGGATTTACAAAGGCTGCTTCGCTCGGCCTTGAATGCGAGGGGACCCGGAATGGAGCAGGTAAATAAAGGCAATCGTACCAACGAGTGGTTTGTGCCAACCTTCGGCCCACCGAAATTTCGCATTCTGGTCGGTCTGCTGATTCTACCCTACACTGGCATGGTGCTTGCCTATACGATGATCGGCTCAATGTTGGCCCCTATCCTACATGGGGACCGTGTTGTTGCTATTCTGGTAATTTATTTTCTCGCGCTAGGGATCGGTGCCCACGCCTTGGACGCCTTGGGCAGTAGGGTGATTAAACCCTGGGGAGAAGTCTTTTCTGCAGCAAAGCTTTGCGTGCTCGCCACATTATCACTAAGTGCGGCATACGCCATTGGTATTTACTACATGCTGTTTTACACACCGCTACTCTGGGCAATCGCTATTCCAGAGGGTTTTTTTGTCCTGGCTTATAACCTGGAGTGGTTCAAGGGCCGCTTTCACACCGACGGGTGGTTCGCCTTATCCTGGGGAAGCCTGCCGGTGCTTGCCGGTTATATTATGCAAACCAATCAGATCTCTTATGCCATCCTTCCGGTCGCCGCTTCGATGGGTTTTTTGAGCCTGGTCGAAATCAAGGCATCACGTCCCTATAAAGTTTTAAAGCGCACCTCCTGCGAAAACGGGATCGAAGACAATATGGAGCAAATTCAGATTCTAGAGCAAATTTTAAAAAACATTAGCGCGGGTGTTATTTTGCTTGGCTTTGGCTTGGTATTTTGGCGGATTTTGGGATGAAGGAATAAGGAGTCGGTGCATGGATTTCATAGATTATTGGATGGGCATCCGAGCCCGACTGGATAAAGAGCTAACAAGACAAATACCAAAGCTTTTTTCCGCATTCGGCCCGCAGCAAACCAAAAGGGTTCAAGGTGTTATCAAAAATGGCAAGCGCGTCCGCGGCTGCCTAGTCTGCTTGGTGAACCACGCTCTGGGAGGTCAGATCACGGATGCTTTGCCTAGGGCGGTGGCCATCGAGTGCATTCAGGCGGCCTCGCTCATACACGATGACTACATAGATAATGACGTCATTCGCCGTAAGCGCCCGGCAATCTGGACAGTGGAGGGGCCGCGCAGAGCCGTGCTGCTGGGCGACGTCATGTTTGCAACGGCTATACAGTCGATGGTGGAGCTGAGTAATGCAGACGGAATCGCGGTGACACGTGCCATTGCCACGGTGGCCAACGGCGCTTACCAGGAGCTCCTATTGCTGGCAAAGCCCATAGCGAGCGGAACATTTGATCTGGACGAACGAAATATTTACGAGCGCATTATCTATCTGAAGACGGGCGCCCTCTTTGGGGCTGCCTGTCAACTTGGTGCCATTGCCGCGGGTGCGCCCCAGGAACGATATACCCACGCCTATGCTTTTGGGGCTCGAACCGGAGAAGCCTATCAGATTGCCGATGATCTCATTGAGTTTGCTAGCGCATGGAGGTCCCCCTCGGAGTGCGCCGAAAGGCTGTCGGCTCTACTTCCTGCGCTGAGCTTTTTTTGCCATAAAACCGGACTGACCGTCCCCTGTCATCTCACCGAGTCACAACATAGCCTATATAATTGGTGCCAGCACATAGGAGTGGGTTTTATCGGCTATATGAAGCATGAGATCGATGTGCGTGTGCAATCAGCAGAATTTCATGTTGGCCAATTTCCCAATAACCATTATAGTAAAATGTTGGCGGAGGCGCCTGCTGAAATCGTGGCAATGATGTCTTGTTCTGCCGATCCAGACCTATCGAATGGGATTTAGCAGCATCATTTGTAGTTAAAGGTGAGGTTTCCTGGCTGTAACGATGGCTGAGCCATAGAGCGTTAGATGTTCTGTGCGGATGCTATCAAACCCGTTTGCCTTGAGCAGGCCATTAAGTTCACAAACCCATCGAGACTTCTCTATGAGTTGCGGCAACCCGTAATATATTTCTCGCCACGACGGGAAAAATGGCGTGCCAATAATTTGTAATAATTTAAAATAGCAGCGCCAAATGATAACGAGGTAAGGTTTGGGCGGAAAGGTAAAATCATGCATTAATAATAAGCCGCCCTCTTTGAGCATCGCCTTGCTATTATGAGTGAGGTGCTTCAGCTCGGCATATTTGGCGAGATAGGAAGAGCTCACGCAGTCAAAGGGTATTTCTGAGTAATAATCCTCGGCGCGGCTCAGCACCCATTCGATGTTGTTTATGCCACGCCGTCCGGTCTTCTCGCGAGCAATATCCAAATACTCTTGCCGCAATTCCACTCCAACCACGTGGCAGCGCGGATAACGTTCGGCGATGGCCCGCGTTGATATGCCTGTACCGCAGGCTAGATCCAGGATGCGCTCGGGATTATGCGGCATAAGCGCCACGAGCCGGCGTTTCCAGCGCCGGTCGATGCCGAAAGTGGCGCAATTGACCATAAAGTCGTAGCTTCGGCCGGTGCCGGCAAAAAACCGGTGCACGAGGGCGAGCCTGTCATCGGGTTGGTTTATAGCGCTGCTTTGAGAGTCGAGTTGATTATCCAGCAGGTTACTCCTTACCATTGGCGCGGCACTGCATTATCCAAGCGCTTCGGCGCGGACTTTCTCGTAGGCCCGCTCCAGGTCGACCCGGATCAACCCGGCCGCCAGCCGAGCGAAGTCCTCGCGGGCCACCAGCGCCGAGAGCCCTTGCGGGTCACTCGGCAATCCCAGTTTCTCGGCGCTGCGCAGGACTTTCTCGTCCGCATACGGGTAGACTTCATCCCAGACGAGTTGTACCTCACGCAGGAATATGTCGGCACCCGTATTGCCGATGCCTTTGAACCCTTTTAGCAACGCCCTCTCCTTGGCGAGTTGGTAGTGTGCCTGTATGCGCAATTGGCGCAGATCGCCATGGTAGCGCTCGAGGACGAGCTGGGCGGTGTCACCGAGCATCGTGGCGGTGCGCTCGTCGTAACGCTTGTAGCCATGCCGGGTGATGATATCGACGCGGTCCTGCCAAGAAGCCTCGGCCATTTTCCGGGGTGTGGTCAGTCCGGCCTTGCGGAGTGCCACCGCGGCTTCCATTGCGTTCGCCGCGCGAATGCGGGCGCTCAGCAAGAGGGCGATATTGAGAAGCTGGAAGAGAGCCGAAGGCGTGTTCTTAGCCACGCGGCTGCCGCCCTGTGTGGCAAATGTAGTGCCATGGCGCTTCAATACGACCGCGGCGAGGGTTTTGTGGATGACGGGCGCCACAACGGTAAGTACCGGCCATGAGTTTTATAGGTGGATGTGTGTGAACGCAAGCATCGGGATCGGCATTTCGGGTGACCTTCTGGGCCCGCTCTCGGGGGGCGTTGCCGTCCGAGCGGCTCATTGCTGTTGCCAGCCGCCGATTCCCTGCCAATGCACATTGGTGGTGTTAACGGTGTTGCGATAGGTCCAACTTGCCACATAAACGAGTTGTAGCATAAGGGTGGTGCCACCGTGCTGCTGGGCCAGTTCTCCGATTTCGCGGAGTCTTTGCCGGTCATCGGCGAGGGTGGTGCGATCGCTAGCCTCTCGACCGGATTCCGCAGCATCGAGGCGCCGGCACAACTCGGCAACCTCATCGGCAAGGGCATCAACGTCGATAAGCATCGGATGGCCTCCCTTGTCACGACCTGGCCTGCAGCACGGGCCGGCTCCAGATAGTCGTATCATGCCAGATCAGTGGGCGATTGTTACCTTTTTAACCGGCGGTCGGTGAATACACATGCAGGCGCGCGGTGCGCGTCGATTATCCCGCCGATGTGGCAATAACGTGGTCGGATTGCTCACCGCATGCTCGGAAACCCCTCTCGGTTCCGGCCAATCCGTGGCGACATTGTGCTAATCTCTCACTGAGATTTCCTTCTACGTGGCAGGTTCACGAAATGGCTTTGATTAAATGTAGTGAGTGTGCCAAGTATGTCTCTGATAAGAACCCCGTGTGCTCGCGTTGCAAGGCGCCGCTTGTCAAGGGCGATCCTATGGCAAGCCAACATGAGGGACCCAAATGGGAGTCCGCCGGTCTTTTCATGGCGGCGACCGGTGCATTGGCGCTTTTCTTTTTTAAGCCTCCCGTAGGCATGATAATGATTTTATCAGGGTTAATCGTATATGGGGTTGGTAAGTTTTTAATTGGTAAATACATATAATAACTTTTAATAACTTTAGCCGGACCACTAATTCTATCTTGTCGCTTTCTCATGCGCTCCCTAGCATTTCCAGGTAGTGCGGGGTCGAACTCCCGGCAGAACCGGCCTGGGGGTAGACAAGCGCGATCCTCGCGGTTAGGACCGATGCCATGGCCCGTCGCCGAGCTGAGGCGGAAAGGCAAATCATCTACACTGCTTATCAGGGGCTGTGCTGCGCTATGAAGCGCCAACAGAGGTATTGTTGCAGAAGGTGCCGATGGCCATGGTCGTCCTGGTGAAGCGAGACAGCGCAAGTGTGCAAGCTTATTTGCGGGCACGGTTCCAGTCCTCCTTCTTGGGCGCGGTGGCTCACCGTTCGATCCGAGCGAAGGCTTTCCGAGGTAGGTAAACACCTCCAGGCCGGTACCGTAAGCGGGACGTAGGTAAAGGAGCCCGGCGATGAAGCATGAGTTTGCTGTTCTCTCCCATATCCACTTGCAGCCGGAAATAACTTTCGAGCGCCCGGCCGAGCCTCCCGAAATCGTACACTGGGATAGCCCGGCCGTGGAGGTCATGACGGATTTCCGCCGCGTGAGGCCAATTACCGTCTCCCCGGAGGTCTCGATTGATACGGCTTTGGAGAAGATGAAGCGGGCCGGTGTACGCCTGCTGCTGGTTATCGACGAGCACGAACAGATCGTCGGCGTCATCACCGCTAGAGACATTCAGGGGGAGCGGCCCGTTAAGCTGGTTCAAGAAACCCGAATTCCGCATGCTGCGATTCGTGTCCAAGCCATAATGACGCCGCAACCGGAGATCGTCGGTCTTAACATGATCAGCGTTCGCAATGCCTTGGTAGGCCATATCGTCGAGACGTTGCGGGCGCTCGAGCGCCAGCATGTGCTCGTATTGGAGGTCGATGAGGCCACCAAGGTCCAGCGGGTGCGAGGTTTGTTCTCGACCAGCCAAATCAGGCGCCAGCTAGGCGAGAACATTAACGCCGACATCCCGCCGGCGCACTCGCTTGCGGAAATGCAGCATGAGATCGGTTAGCCGATGTTGTGCCGAACAAAGTCCAGCGTTACCGCGGGCGCCTCTCGCATTGGGCGGGCCGTAGACGCCACCTTGGTGCGCTGGCGGGTAACGCAGGCCGAAACGATCGAGCGGGATTGGCGCGAAGCACGATGCCGTATACTTCCTTAGTGCACCTGTGCAACCACCCGGAAGTGCAAAATGATGGAGGAGAACGAGACCTCGACCCAGGTGTTCAATGTGTGCGCATTACTGCGAGGCGATGGCACGGCAGCGAATACGGCGCAGCTGATAGTGATCCATGGCCGCGGTGTCGGTCAAAAAACGGAGCTAAACCGCCCCCGCACCACTATCGGGCGCCGTGATACGAACCATCTTATCTTGGCCTCGGCCACCGTAAGCCGTGAGCATGCCTACGTCACTTGTGAGGAAGACCGCTATTCCATAGTGGATATCGGCTCTCGCAACGGTGTTTATGTCAATGGGCAGAAGATTCCCCCCCGCCGGGAGTGGCGTCTGAGCCACGGTGATAGCCTCGCCTTGGGAGAGCAGTTGCTATTGTTTCATTGCCCGCAGCGCTTGTTCAATTCACAAGGCTTGGTTGAGATCGGTATCGATCGGAACAAGGTCAAGCAGGAGGTCGATGACCTGCTGGCTCGTTTTCTTGGCTCTGACGGCGGTATCCAGCGCCGTCTCGTCGAGACGGATAAGAGGACAACACGCTAGTCGGCGCCGAAAGTCAAAGCGAGCGAGCCATTGCGCAGTTTATGCTTGAAATTCTCGCGTGCTCGCAGGTAATGCTCGGTAACGTGGCTGAAATCGAACAGCGTTGGTTCGACAATATGAGGGTTCAAGAGCAAGAGGGTGACTTTGTCCCGGTAGCGCTGCCGCGCTTCCTTGAGCTGATACCCCCATAGGGCCTCCTCGAGCGCGTAGATGCTCTGCACGAAGCGGTGGATGAAGCCGCGTGCGGGTTTGCGGCGCTCATCGCCGCTGAAATGGGTGGCGATCAGCAAGAGCTTGCGCTTGTCCCCACTGCGCAGGTGCTCGGCGATCGGCGAGATCAAGGGGGTCTTCTCTACTAATCCACCGTCGTAGTAACCACATTCCTCGCCCTCGAGCGCAGGCCGTGGGGCCAGAATGCCGGGCAGGCTCATGCTGGAGAGGATGGCGGGTAACAGCAGTCCTTTGCGGAAGACCTTGCGGCGATTGCGGCCGTCGTCGCTACAAGCGATGCAGCGAAACGGGATGGTACAGCTTTGAAAGTCTTTGACCTTCAGACCTGCATCGATCAACAAAGCAAGCCGTCGGCCTTGGATGAGGCCATCGGGTAGGAATCGTCCGAACGGGCGGAGCAGCAAGGAGCGCAAGATGGCCGCGTGGCATAGGTCGACCGTATCTTTGGAGTTGAGATTACGGATTGTGGCGAGCATCTCGGCGGCGGTGGTGCCGGTAGTCCAGCTTCCCCCGACGATTGCGCCAGCGCTGGTTCCCCAAAGCTCGCTAATATGCTGTTTAAGGCCCAGCTCTTCAAGCAGGCGGGTAAGGGCGATGTTGCCGCACAATCCCGCGGTGGCGCCACCTCCGAGTGAGACGACCAGGCGATGTTCGCCGGCCGTTGCCAGCCGGTGCAGCGTGCTGTAGTCCTCCGCTTCCAGTTGCGATTCGATCGGCTTTTGACGATCGAGACTATTTGCTGCGGCCATGTCCCGGCTGCGGGATGGCCAGATTCGGCCCGGGCGTTTGCGGTTTCCTGTGGTTAGCATGCATTTCCGCCGCTCATAAGACGTGCAGCGATGGTGATCAGCTCTTTGGTCAGCGGATGCTGTGGCTGGCATCCGACGAACAGTTCCCGGCTGCCGAGTATCGCCATCGTGGCGTCCAAAGGCAGAATACCGATCACTTCATAGCCATAGGCTGAACGAATCTGGCTGCGCATCGTTTCCGGATCAACGCGTTCGGCCACCTTGTTGACCACCAGATAAATGTTAGGCACCTGCAGACGGCTTGCGACCTCCAGTAGGACCGCGGTTCCATGATAGTCCTGTTTGTCTGGCCGCAGCAGGATCAGTAATTGATCGGAGATGGCGGCGGTGAGCAGGGTTTCCCGGTTGAGCCCCGGATGCGTGTCTAGAAACAGGAAATCGAGCTGCAACTCGGCGATGAGCTGCTTGAACTCCCTGCTAAAGCAGTGGACATCATAGCCTTCGCCAACCACGCGGGATATGTCGTCCACCGCCAGGCTGGAGGGTAACAAATAGAGTTTGCCGGCTGAATCAGCCAAACCGCAGTTGTGATCGATGTCGTAGACCGTTTCAGCCAGCTCGCATTTGCCGAATACGAAATCGGAGAGGGTGTAGACCATACGCTCGGGTTCGATACCGAAGATCAAGTGAACGCCGGGCGATTGGATGTCCGTGTCCAACACGGCAATACGCTGTCCTCGTTTTGCCAGCAGGAAGGCGAGGTTCGCTGTGATGTTGCTCTTGCCGGTTCCGCCTCGGTAGGAGTGTACCGATACGATCTGCGCCATCGTCATGCCCCTTGTGATTATTGCATCCCGCTAGAGCTCAGGCAGGCCATGAGATGCCCTACGTTAATTCTAGATTCTGTATCGATCTCGGGGCTATCCGAGCGACCGAGTCTCGGGTGGCAACCCGGCCGAGCAGTTCACCGGTTTGCGGTTAATTGTGTCTTTTAAGACAACTCTTTCGACAGGAAAAGTTCGTTAATAGAAAATGTTTTTTGATTGGTCAGGGTACTTCCCGGTGGCTCGTCGTGATCTCGGTCCTGCAATTAATTGATTAAAAATCATATATATGCTTTAAATTTCCGTCTTTCGGAACGTGTGGCAGGTAAATTGCATAATATTAAGCAACGAGAGTGTTGCTCTCGGAATGAAGACCCTCTGCAATCGACAGTTAGGAAGGAGTGCAAGATATGGCGAGCATTATGATCCGTGACCTGAGCGCGACCAAAGCGTTGGACCGGCAGGCGAGCCGGCGAGTGAAAGGTGGCGTGAAGGGCGGTTGGGAGTATGGATATTTCAAGCCTTCTCAGTCTCCCATCGTTCTAAACCAAACTATTACTCCGCAGATTCAGGTCGCCGTCATCAACAATACGGTGGTTGGGTTGGGTGATTTGAAACCATTCGGTGCAAACGGAGTCATTGGTCAAGGCCAGCGCGTCTGAACGTCCCGCCCCAAATCGGCGGGGGTTTCCTGCAACAACCCCCGCCTACTTTGGCGAGGTACTCACAGGAGAGAGCATCATGTCAGCACTCACGATCCAAGACCTCAGTGCCGAGAAAACCCTGGACCGGCAAGCACGGCGGCACGTTGTAGGGGGCAGTAGCGCCCTGTTTGGGGCCCTTGCTCGTCAATATTCGATGCAGCGCATGCTGCAGAAGTTCGCTCGCCGGTTTCCTTTGCCGTTTGCTTTTGCGCAGACTCTGGCGCTCGGCGCGGGTGCCTCTCAGGTACAGTATGCCTTTGTCCAGCAAACGGCGCTGGCCATCGGCGACAACAACCGAATCGAACAAAATGCCGTCATCGTTCAGAGTCAAATGGGCTGATTGCGCGGCGGCGGATGCGGCGCTCCGTTTTGCGCACGCGCCGCATTGACCGCTGAGCCGCATGTACCAGACTTTAGGAAAACGAATCCATAGCAGCCCTTTTATACCTGGGGCGGTAGGCTTTGAAGAGGGCCACCAGACATGCGGGTCCAGCGCTCGAAAATCGGCAATGAATGCGCCGAACGGCCGTCGATAAACGCCTGCCGCGCTCTTTTTGTCGGGATGAGCCTTGGCCTGCTCAGTGCTTGCAGTAGCTTTTTCGGCCCCGAATACACGATCCCGCAGGCGCCGAACAAGCCGATCTGGTCGGCGCATCCCGCCGGGATTGTTGCTGCCAACACCATTCAACCCGGCTGGTGGCGCGGTTTTCGGGATCCTTATCTTGATGGTCTCATTCGGCAAGCCGTTGCGCAGGGCATAGACCTCAGGATCCTGGCCGGGCGCATCGCGGAAGCGCGCGCCGCCGTGGGGCAGGCGCAGGCAACGAGGTTGCCGACCGTGGCTGCGACGACGCAGGCAAGCGTGACCCGTTCTCGTGTTGAGATCCTCCCAGGGGAATTCGCCGATCCGAGCACCACCCACCAGTACAGTGCGCGTGGCGCCTTGAACTGGGAGATCGACATCTGGGGTAAGCTGCGCAAGGGGGTCGAGGCTCAGCAGGCGGCCTTGCGTGCTTCGCAGGCGGACTGGCGTGCCGGTTACCTGACGCTTGCCTCCGATGTTGCCAGTATTTACTTTTTGATCCGCCAACTCGATGAGCAGCGCGGCCAGCAGCACAAGTTCCTGGTAAAGAACCGGCAGATTCTGGCGATCTATGAGAGACAATATCGGGATGGGCTGGTAGCGCGGACCACGGTGCTGCAGCAGCGCGCCGAGGTCAGCGATCTGCAGCAGCTGCTGCTGGAGTTCGAGCGCCAGCGCCGGGTCGCGGAGAACCAGCTGGCTACGCTGCTCGGTACGCCGGCCGGTGAGCTCAAGGTGCCAGTCGTGGGGCAGCTCGAGCGTGTGCACGTACCCGATGTCCCGGCCGGGCTGCCAGCCGATTTGCTCTCGCGCCGGCCGGATATCATTGCCGCCGAGTATCGCGTGCTGCAGGCCTATAATCTGGTCGGACAGGCGCGGCTCGCTCGCTTACCATCCTTTAGCCTGACAGCCAATGGTGGGGTCGTAAGCAGCGTGCTGTCATCATTGCTCAAAGGCTTCACGTTGGGGCTCGCACCGGCCATTAACGTGCCGATCTTCGATGCCTCGCTCAAGGCGAACGTTAATGTCAACGAGGCGCGCGCCAAAATTGCAGCGGAGCAATACCGAAGGACCGTTATCACGGCTTACGAGGAAGTCGAAAACGCTCTAGTGAGCTTGGCTTTTCGTAAGAGGCAGATGCAAGCGCTCAAGGATCAGCTTGAGGATCTCAGAACCGTCAACGCACAGGTTCGGGCCCAGCTTGAGATGGGTCTGGTCTCGCAGCTGCAGGTTTTTGAATCGCAGCGCAGGCTGTTGTCGGCCGAACTGCTGCGGCTTACGTTACATCAGCAGATTCTCAGCGACACCATCACCTTGTACAAGGCGTTGGGAGGCGGTTGGCCCTCGGAACTCGTCTCCAAAACGCTGCAGGAGTAACAGCCCCCGAGCGCGCCGTTTGGGGGTGGGTCGGCTATGAAATTCACGCTCAAGCCGCTGTCTCATCCAGAGCTCGGAGAGATCGTCGTGCGTGACGATCTCTTTACCGTCGGTCGTAACGAGGCACCTTTTGCCGCGCTTCCTGATGGGGCGGCCGTAGGGCTGTCGGCGAGCCACGCGAAGCTGTTCCGCCAGCAGGATACGCTGCATGTGGTTGATCTCGGCAGTCGTGGTGGCACGACCGTCAATCGCCGGGCAGTGCATAAGCGCGCGGTGGCTCTGCAGGATGGCGACGAGCTGTGTTTTGCAGGGCAGATTTGCTTCCGAATCGAAATTTCCGAGCCACAGCGGCCCGAGCCCGGCGCGGCGCCATTGACATTGGTCCTCGTGCCGACGTCTGAGAACACGCCGCTTGAGTCCATTGTCATCGATCACTTTCCTTTCCTGATCGGCAAGGATGTGGGCGTATTTTCAGGCTACAAGACGCACTTTCCCGAGGAGAGCCGCTATATATCCCGCCGTCATGCGCTGATCTTTCGGCAGCAAAGCGGCCTGTATGTCGAGGATCTGGGCAGTACTAACGGGACTTTCCTGGACGGGCAGCGCTTGGCGGCCGGCGCTCGGCTCGAAGATCACGCAAGTATCGCCTTCGGAGGCAAATTTTTCAGCTATCGTGTGGAGTTAGGGCCGGTGGCGGCCGAAGCGTTCAGTCAAGAGCCGGGAACCATTTTCGTCTCAGCGGCGGACTCCTTCCTCGATGCGTTCTGTCCGGAGGTCGGTGCTCCGGGCGATACTGATGAGGCCGCCGCGGACGACCCGGCGCTTGCCAAGGCCAAGCGAAGCGTCGGCAAGCCGCGACGCGAGGGGTTGTTCGGGCGAGTGCGCATTTTCTCGGCCGAGCTCAAACAGGCCTTTACCGATGATCAGCCGAGTCGTCCGAAACGCCGCTGGCTCTGGCTTCTGCCCGCCGGCGGATTGCTGACGGTGGCGCTCGCGTTGGGTTTTTATCTCAAAGGCAGCCCCGAGCGCACCATCCATGAACTCATGGCCGAGCAGCGCTATGCCGACAGCGCCGCAATGGCCGAGCGCTACCTGGCGGCGCATCCTGATAACGAGCGGATCAGTTTACTCGGCACGGAGTCGATAGCTAAACAGGTGGCGCCCGCCTGGATGGCACGGTTGGAGAACGGCGATTTCAAGGGGGCTGAGCAGATTCTCGTATCCGCCGCTCGATTGAGCCGGTTCAATGACGATGCGCGGAAGATGCTGGCCCTGCTCGAATGGGCCAGCCGTTTGGAGCGTTTCATAGCCGAACGCGGTGGCCCGCAAGCCCCAATCGTCATCTTCCACGACGAGGCGTTGATCAGCGAATTGGTCGAGTGGTGGGAGAACGACCCCCGTGGCCATCGGAATCGGCTGACCCGGCTTATGGACTATGTGCCCGAATGCCGGCCCGTGGGGGCACGCGTGGCAAGCCACTTGGCGGGCCTGCAAAACGAAAAATCGAGCTATTTGCATGCGATTGCGCAGCTTAGGCAAACCATTCGGAATGATCTGGCGGCCGATCGCGCGGGCGAATTGACGGACGTGCTCAAGGCGTTTCAGAGCCAATATCCGCGTATCGGCGGTATGCAACGGGTATGGTTGGATCTGGAGCGTTGGCAGGCGATTCAGACGGCGATTCGCCAGCAGGACCTCGATGGGGCGCTGCGGTTGACGCTGCAAGGCCAATTCGCGACGCCGTTGTTTCGCGAAGCGGCGCAGGCGCAAATCGCCGTAAAGCTCCCGCCGGCCGAGCTCGCCGCAGAGTATGAAAAAGCGGAGCGCGCCTGGGCCGAGGGTGATTGGGACCATGCCTTCGAGCTGCTGCAGGGGCTTGCCGGCCGGCCGTGGAGCGAGGTGGCGCAGCAACGGTTGCAGCGCTATAAAAGGGTGTTGAAAGATTACCGCGCGTTGCAGCAAGCCCGAGACAGCGCAGACTACGGACAGAGGCTGCTCGCCTTCTATAACCGTCTGGATTCGGTCGGTGACGCGCATATGCACCGCGCCCTCGAGGCTGATTTTCAGACTTATCGGGCACAGGCGCTGCTTGACGTGCAGCACCAATTCCAACAGGCCAGTAAGGACTGGGCGCGCTATCAGGCCAAGGGTGGCATCGATGGCTTGCTGCGTCTGGAGGATGCCGTCTCGGCTGCCTTCCGGCGCCAGGCTGGCCTGCTCTCGCGTGCCTTTGAGCAGGCGAGCCGCATGATGCACACCTATGTGCTGCTCCGGAAGGCCGCTCCAGCGCCGGCTCAACAGCTCTACGAGAACCTATTCGCCGAGATCAAACGTCAGCGCCAGTGGCTCGAGGACATGCGCATCGTAATGAATGCCTCGTTGTTGAAGGCCAAGTTGGAGCTGCTGCCGGGCCCGTTGGAGGCGGTTAACGATGAGCGATAAAAGGCCTGAGCCTTACCAGCCGCGTTTACAGGATGCTCTGGAAGATCACAGTGCCGAAGGAATCACGATTCTCTCCTCCGAGCCGTCACGCTTGACCCGGGCATTGATTTTATTGCTTTTTGCGCTGCTGCTGGCGGGTGCCGCCTGGTCTTTTATCGGCCATGCCGATGTCATCGTCCAGGCCGGCGGTGTGCTTGGACCCGATGCGGAGGAGCGCCGCATTTACTCGCCGGTCGATGGTGAGCTGGTCAATATCTATCTTGCAGAGGGAATGCCCGTTGCCAAAGGCGACATCCTGGCCCGGGTCGAAGCCGTCAATGCCATTCAGCTCGCGACCCAGGCCCTGCAAGCTAAGTTGAAGCTGACCGATGCCCAGCAGCAACACGAATTGCTCCCGGACCGTATCCGTGTCCTAGAACAGCAGCTCAACCTACTGCAGGTTCAAATCGACCAAGCCCAGCGGTTGCACGATAGGCGCGTCAACCAAGCCATCGCCAAGCTTGGCGAGGAGCAGCGCATCCGGCTCGGTAAGGCGCGCACGCAACTGAAAGAGGCAAAAAACGAACGCGACTACGCGCGTGCGGAGCTCGAAAAGTATGAGCGTCTATACCGCTCGCCGGGCGGTGGTGGCCTCTCGCGCCAGCAAGTGGACGCCAAGCGCCGCGAGTATATGGCCAAACAAGCCGCCTATGATTTGGCCAGAGCCGAGCTGGCGCAGTTCGAGGTCGATTTGAGCAAGGTGTACCAAAGCAGTCAGGCGGAGGTCCAGCAGACATCAGAGAAACTCTTGAGCCTGCGCACCCAGTATGCGCAAAAGAAGCTTGAGTTGGCCACCCTGGAAAATGAAGGGCAACTGCAGCTGCGCATCGCGCGCGCAACCGCCGAAGGGGCGGCCAGGGTCAGCTTCGATGACATCGATGAGGAGAATCTGCTGCTGGTGCGCGCACCCGTCGCCGGTGTGATTACGAGATTGGCGCTGACCCAGCCGGGAGACAAAGTAGTCGCGACGCAGCCCATCGCGAGCATCGCACCGGCCGACGCGCGCCCGGTGCTGCGGGTGGCCATCGAGGAGACGGACCGGGCCTTTTTGCAAGAGGGTATGCCGGCCAAGCTGAAGTTTGCTGCCTTTCCCTACCAGCGCTACGGCTTGATCGAGGGGACGTTGGAGTATATTTCTCCGACGGCTAGTGCGAATTCGCAAAACAAGCAGCCGACTTACGAAGGCCGTATCGGGTTGCAGCGGGACTTTTTCGCCGTAGGTAGCACGCAGGTTCCGCTGCGCTACGGTATGAGCGGCACGGCCGAGATCGTGGTACGCAAGCGGCGGTTGATCGATCTGGCGCTGGATCCGCTGCGTGAGATAACAGCTTGGTGATCCGGTTGTGTACCGGAAGCGGAAAAACTGAGGTAACCCATAATGCAAGTTGCAAAAATCGACGCAGAGACAATCAGTGCGGATGGGCTGGTAAAGTGGCTGAAACTCAATGGGACTTTCGATAATTTGATTGAAGAGCTGATCAGCGAAAAGCTCACGGTGCATGCCGCGAAACGGGCCGGCATCAAAGTTACGCTCGAGGAGATCCAGGAGCGTTTCGATCAAATACGCCGCGTCGAAGGCCTGCATCGGGCCAAGGATACACAGGAGTTTCTACAGCAGCTGGGAGTCAGCCTGGATGATTTCGAGGCCTATATAAGCGATACCTTGTACAAGGAGAAAATGCTGGAGGAAGTTCGTCGGGACGAGGCTATTCAAGAGTATTTCAGTCTCAACTCGCCGAAATTCGAAAGCATCGAAATAAGCCATATCGTCGTGGACTCCGAGAGCAAGGCCAGGGAGATTCTGTCGCTAGCCGAGGAAGAGCCCGATATGTTCGCGGAACTCGCGCGCGAACACTCACTCGACGATGATACCAAGCACAACGGCGGTCTCGTGGGCAAGGTGCTGCGCGGTGAGTTGCAGGACGAGATTGAGGCCAAGGTTTTCAATGCTTCGGCAGGCGAACTGCTGGGCCCGTTCCAAACCCCCGACGAGTTGTTCTATGAAATCTTCAAGGTCGAAGCGAGGCATCCGGCCATTCTCGATGCTGAAACCGAGAAAGAAGTGCGCCGTCTGGTCTATCGGGCGTGGCTCGAGGCCCGCGCGCAGGAGCATCGCCTGGAAGTGCTCTAGCTCCTGTAGGTGGCCGCTTAGGGGGATGGATTTTAAGCAGCGGCGAGTTTGGCGCGGCGGCTGATGAGCACGGCCCCGAAGCGAAGGCATGAGGGAGAGCAATCAATGAATACAATAGCGCTCACCGACTTTCTCGCCACAGTCGAAATCCTCTCCGCCTTCAGCCGCGAGCAGCTGGCCGTGCTGGCAAGTCAGGCCGAGATCAAGGTGTACGATTTCGGCGATACGGTCTGCAATGCCGGCGAGCCCGAAACTGGGTTGTACGTTATCAAATCCGGCGCGGTCAGGATTTTCACCGAGGACCGGGGCAAAGAAATCAGCATGGGGATTCGCAAGGAAGGCGAGGTTTTTGCCGAGATCGCCGCTTTGCGTGATTACCGCCATGAATCCTCGGTGCGTGCCTCGTCGCGAACCGAACTGATCCATATCCCGCGGGCGGCTTTTAGTGCGATCCTCGCGAACAACAAACAGGCGGAAACCTATATTGCTCATTATGCCGCCATCCAAGCGGCCGGAGGGTTTGTCACCCGATTGTTCGACCTGCGTCGTAAAGTGGACAAAAACGAGCTCGAGGAGCTCATCCGCAGCATCGGGGTCAAGCGGGTCAGGGCCGGGCAGGTGATCGTGGAGCAGGACGCGCGCGATGAGCAACGACTCTATGTGATCCGCAAAGGCCGGGTTCGGTTGATGCGCACGGAGGAAGGGCGGGATTATCCGCTGGCCAGTCTACGCCAAGGCGATGTGTTCGGAGAGAAGGCCTGCCTGCTCCAACAAGAGCAAGTGGCCAGCGCGATTGCCGAGAGCGACGCCACGCTTATCGTCATTACGCAGCAAACGGTCCATTTCATCCTCGAGCGCAACCCGAAGCTCAGGGAACTGCTCGAGGAGCGCATCCGTTTCCTCGAACGCGATCTGCTGCGGCAGAAGAAGCTCGCCGAACGCCGTGGTCGACGAGTGCTGCTCGATCTTACGAGCCGGCCGGGGCTGGGCGAGCGTGTACTGAAACGCTTCCCGCTGGTGGCGCAGGCCGAGGAGATGGACTGCGGCGCGGCTTGTCTGGCGATGATCTGCAAGCATTACGGTATCCCCATGACGCTCGGCAAGCTGCGCGAGCTGGCCAATGTCACGACGGAGGGCGCGACGCTGGATAGCTTGGCGCGCGTAGGCGAGTCGCTCGGGTTTACCACGCGGGCGGTCAAATGCACTTATCAAGCGTTGCTGGGCTTCGACTTGCCTTTCATCGCCCACTGGGAAGGCTACCACTACATCGTCGTCTACGGCGTCTCCAAAAGCCATGTCTGGATCGCCGATCCAGCGCTTGGCTTCAACAAGATGACGCTGGAGGAGTTCGAAAAAGGCTGGACCGGCACCTGTCTGCTCTTCATGCCTGGTATGGAGATGGTGCAGATCGCCACCGGGCGCTCGCCGTGGGTCCGCTTCGTAGGCTATCTCAGGCCTTACAAAGGTATCCTCGGGTATTTGGCCATGGCGACGCTGGTCATAGAGCTGCTCGGGGTTGCCCCACCGATCATCGTGCAGAATATCCTCGACCGGGTGGTCGTGCATCAGAGCTTTCAGCTGCTGCATATTTTGATCATCGGATTGGTGATCGCGCACCTTTTTACTCAGCTCACCAATTTGTTGCGCGGCTTTCTTGCGAGCTTCATGGTCCGAAATCTCGATTTCGCCATGATGTCGCAGTTCTTCAAGCACACGCTGTCGTTACCCATTTCGTTCTTCTCCACCCGCAAGACCGGGGACATCTTCGCCCGCTTTCAAGAAAACATCACGATCCGGGCCTTTCTCACGCAGTCGACCATCACCACTCTACTCAACCTGCTGATGGTATTCGTCTATTTCATCGTGCTGTTTCTCTACAACGTCAAGATGACGTTGCTGCTGATCATGCTGATCGTTCCGATCGTGCTGTTGACGGTGTTGATTACGCCGAAGATAAAAAACTATGCTCGCTCGAGCTTTACGGCTTCCACCGATGCGGAGTCGACCTTGATGGAGACGCTTGCCGCGGCTGAGACGGTCAAGGGCATGGGCATCGAGCGGTCGCTGCGGCTCAAGTGGGAGAAAAAATACGCCAAAGCGCTCGAAGTGAATTACCAGGCGCAGCGCTTCGAGACCCTCGTCGGGACGCTGGGGCAATTGTTCAGCGCCACGACGACCATTGTTATTCTCTGGGTGGGCGCCAATCTGGTGCTCAACCAGGAGCTGACCATTGGTCAGCTGATTGCGTTCAATATGCTAATGGGCAGCGTCATGTCGCCTCTGATGGGGCTGGTCGGGCTGTGGGATCAGATCAACGAGGCCGGTGTCGCCATGGAACGGTTGGGGGACGTGCTGGATCTCGAACCCGAACAAAAAGCAGCGGAGGTCAGCACGCGGATCGTTCTGCCGGATTTGCGCGGTGATATCCGTTTCGAAGGCGTCTATTTCCGTTATGGCGGCAAGGAAAACCCGTATGTGTTGGAGAACATCAGCTTTGCGATCAAACCCGGCGAGGTGGTCGCGGTCGTCGGCCAAAGTGGTTCCGGCAAGACCACGCTCTCCAAGCTGCTGGTGGGGTTTTATCTGCCGACGGAAGGCCGGATCAGCGTCGATGGCTATGATTTGAGCCTGATCGATAAGGAATACTTCCGCGCCCACATCGGCTACGTGATGCAGAACAACCTCCTCTTCTCGGGGACGCTTGCTGAGAACATCGCCATCGGGGAGGAAAATCCGGATCAGCGCCGGATCGTTGAAGTCGCCAAGCTCGCCGATGCGCACGGTTTTATCAGCAACTTCCCGCTTGGCTACCAGCAACTCGTCGGCGAGCGCGGCATGGGACTTTCCGGCGGTCAAATCCAGCGCCTGTGCATCGCGCGTGCACTCTACCACGACCCGAACCTGCTTGTGTTCGACGAGGCGACCTCGGCGCTTGATACCCAATCGGAGAGCAACATTCTCAAGAGCATGCGTGAAATCCTGAAGGGTCGCACGGCGGTGGTCATCGCGCATCGGCTGAGCACGGTCATGGAGGCCGACAAAATCCTGGTGCTCTACCAAGGGCGGCTCGTGGAGGAGGGGCCGCATCAGGATCTGGTAAACAAGAAGGGCATGTACTATCAATTAGTGCAGAAGCAGATCGCCGGTGTCCGATGAAGCAATTCACATTCAAGAAGCCTGCCACAAGCGCCTACGGCGAGTTGTTGGAGCAACTCGAGATTCTGCGATCGACGTTGCGTTGGGCTCAACAGCTTGATCGCGCGGAAATCCAGAAGCTGCTGGGCCGATGCAATGAGCTGCGCGCCAAGGTGATGATGCTCTCCCGCAAGGAACGGTTCGTCCAGGCCAGCGCCGGGCAAGTCTCCGATTCGGCCGCACCGGTTGCCGAGCGCCCGGTGGGTGCACCGCAACGCCGCCAGGCGCTGATCGATCGCAGCTTTATTTTCGAGGGGGTATTCGGTGAGAGTCCGAAGCTCCTCGAGGCTTTGGAGATCGGCGAGAAAGCGGCGCCGACCAATTTGCCCGTGCTCATCGAAGGGGAGAGCGGGACCGGCAAAGAACTCCTCGCCAAAGTGATTCACGCCAACGGCCCGCGCAGCAGCGGGGCATTCGTTTCGGTCAACTGCGGTGCCATACCGGAGAACCTGATCGAATCGGAGCTGTTCGGGCACAAAAGGGGTGCCTTCACCGGCGCGGCCAGTGATCGCAAAGGCAAGTTCGAAAGTGCCAACGGCGGTACGATTTTCCTCGATGAGATCGGTGAGCTGCCTCTGCCGGGCCAAGTCAAGCTGTTGCGTGTCCTGCAGTCCCAGGAGATCCAGCGCGTCGGCTCGGATGAGCCGATTGCAGTGGATGCCCGAATCGTGGCAGCCACCAACCGGGATCTCTACCAGATGAGTCAGAAAGGGCGCTTCCGGGAGGATCTCTACTATCGGCTGAGCGTTATTCACGTGGTTCTACCGGCGCTGCGTGAGCGCCGCGACGAGATCCCGCTACTGATCGACTATTTCTGCGATGAGGCCGCAGAGCAGCTGCAGCGGCCGCCGGTCCAGCTCGCGGCGCGGCTGCGCCAGTTTCTGCTGAGCTACGCCTATCCGGGCAATATCCGGGAATTGCGCAATATCATCTTTCGCATTTCCTGTCTCGCCGACGGCACGGCGGATCTGAAGCATCTGCCGGAAGGCGCCCGGGCGCGCTCGCCCGAGCGGATTTTGACGGAGCCGGATGGGTCCGGAGCGACGGATTCACTGAGCGACATCAAACGCATCGCCAGCGATCAGGCCGAGCGCATTTTCCTCGAGCAACGGTTGCGAGAGGTCGGTGGCAAGGTAACCGTGCTGGCCAAGCACACGGGGATGAATCGCTCTTATTTGCAGACCCTGCTCAAAAAGCACGGCCTCAGCGCCAAGTCGTTTCGGCCGAATAAGACAGCGTGAAGCCAGTGTTTGAGCGCTGGCGAGCCGCGCGCGGGCTGGTCGCGCGAACGTACATGCGCTACGGTACTTTCTCAGTGGGCCGTGTTTCCGCCTTTTGAATCCACACCCGCGCGATCCGTAGCCCGTCCAGTTCACGGATCTCGAAGCGGTGGCCCTGCCATTGCAGTGATTCGCCCACGGCCGGAATGCGCCCGAGACGGTCCAGCAACAAACCCGCAAGCGTGCGGTATTCGCCGTCGTAGGGCAGAGTCGTTCCCAGCAGACGGTCCAGTTCTTTGATCGGAAACGCGCCGGGCACTAGCCAGGCGCCCTCGCCTATCGGTTGCGGCAGTGCATCGGTATTCGCCGTATCGACGAAGTCGCCGGCAATTGCGGCCAGAATGTCATTGACGGTGACCAGCCCCTCAATGCTGCCGTATTCGTCGACCACAATCGCCAGGGGTACCGGATGGTGGCGCAACTGCTCCAATACGCGCAGCGCGCTCGCGCCTTCCTGAACGGCCAGGGGTTGCGTGATCGCGCGCTCGATATCCAACTCCCGCTGTTCCAGCAGATTGCGTAGCAGATCGCGGCTTTGCACCACACCTTCAAAGGCATCCAACGCGCCGCGCGCGACGGGCAAGCGCGTGTGCGGAGCCGCTTTGACCGACTCGACCAGCGCTTCTTTGCCGCGGTTCAAATCCAGCCAGACGATGTCGCGGCGTTGCGTCATGATGGATTCGACGCCGCGTTGCGAGAGTTCCAGTACGCTGCGAATCATTTGCCGTTCGGTGGGTGCGAATACGGCTTCGGCACCGGCTGCAATCACGGGCAACGGTGTTTCAGCCTCGATGCGTCCACCGAGTAGGTGCAGTACGGCATCGGCGGTGCGTTCGCGCAACGGGCGCTTCATGGCCTGTTTGGCGCGGTTGCGGCGGGCCACTTGATTGAAGAATTCGATCAACACCGAGAAACCGATGGCCGCATAGAGATAGCCTTTCGGAATATGCAGGCCGAAGCCCTCGGCAATGAGGCTAAAGCCAATCATCAACAAGAAACCAAGGCAGAGTACGACTACGGTCGGACGTTCATTGACGAAGTGCGTCAGTGGCTTGCTCGCCAGCATCATTGCGGCCATGGCAATCACGACCGCGGTCATCATTACCCATAATTGCTCCACCATGCCGACGGCCGTAATGACGGCGTCCAGAGAAAACACCGCATCGAGTACGACGATTTGTGTGATCACGATGCCGAAAGCCGCGTGCGCTTTAGGCCCTTCGTGGCGCTGCGCGCCGCCTTCGAGACGCTCATGCAGTTCCATCGTGGCCTTGAACAACAAAAACACGCCGCCCCCTGCCAAAATGAGGTCACGACCCGAGAATCCGCGTTCGAAAACACTGAACAGCGGCGCGGTGAGCGTCACCAGATAGGACATGCCGGCGAGCAGGCCAAGACGCAGCATCAGCGCGAGACTCAGGCCGATAAGGCGGGCCCTGTCGCGCTGATGAGGCGGTAGCTTGTCGGCGAGGATGGCGATGAAGATGAGATTGTCGATGCCGAGGATGAGCTCGAGCACGATCAGCGTCAGCAGGCCAAGCCCGAGCGTGGGATCCGCAAAAATTTCCATTGTGTGCTAAGCGGGAGCGGTTGGGATGCCTAGTATGCCATTCGCGCTGGCGAGAGTGGCGCGATACACATGGGTTGGCTCGCCGTGCAATCCGGTCTCGCGGAGTTCATAGCATGCCTTATCATGTGCTGGCTGATCTCGTTGTTCTCATGCATTTTCTGTTTGTTCTGTTCGTGATTTTTGGTGGGGTGTTGGTGTTTTGGAAGCCTTGGCTCGCCTGGGTACACCTGCCGGCCGCGTTATACGGGTTGTTGATTGAGTGGATCGGCTGGGTTTGTCCGCTCACACCGCTGGAAAACGCGCTGCGTCGGCGGGCCGGGAGCATCGGCTACGAAGGTGGATTTATCGAGCACTATATTCTGCCGTTGCTTTATCCCGAGGCCTTCACGCGCACTCTCGCGCTGGCTTCGGGCGCTGCGGTGTTGCTCATCAACCTCGCTATTTACGGGCTCTATTTGTGGCGCCGCTGACTGCATCTGCCTCATGGATGAGGGCCGTGCGTCCGCACATTGGGGGGATGGTGAGTTCGTCCATTCATCGGTGGCTGCCATCCAGCTTGTCAATCGGTTCCGCTCAGGATAGGGCTTGAATGTTCCGGAGGGCGTGGATATTCTTCGTTATGTTTTTTGTTGCATAACGTAGTTAACGTGTTTTACCAGCGCTTATCTCGCAGCTTGCCCACTCTCGGGAGCATCCTCGTTCTCACCTTGTTGGCGGGTGGCTTGGCCTACGCCGACGCCAAACCTTGGCGCTTGCACGAGGCCTTGTCGGCGCCGGCGTGGCTGGAGATCGGCGGTACCTACCGGGCCCGGTTCGAAACATTGGACGGTGCCTTTCGGGCGGGTTCGAGCGGGTCGGACCAAATCCTGGTCGAACGGTTGTTATTCGGCGTCCAAGCAAACCTTGACCCCTTCTATGTCGGCTTCGAGGTCCAGGATTCCCGTTCCCAGCTTGACGATGCCGGGACTCCGCTCGGCACAGACGATGTTAATGCCGCTGAGCTACTGCGTGCTTATCTCGGGGCCAAAGGCTCCGATGTGTTCGCAGCGGGTGATCAGCTTGACGTTACCGCCGGGCGGCTCACCATCGATGTCGGCAGCCGCCGGCTGGTCGCCCGCAACCGGTTTCGCAACACCATCAATGGCTTTACCGGAGCTCATGCGCTCTGGAAGGGATCGGCCGGAACGCGCGTGCAAGCCTTTTACACGCTTCCGCGGGACCGTCGTCCGAATACTCGAGATCGTCTTGACGACAACGATATCGCCAATGACGTCGAGAGCTTCAAGGCCCGCTTCTGGGGCATTGATCTCATGCAGGAGAACCTGTTCGGTGGGCTGACCGGCGAAGCCTATGTCTTTGGCCTGCACGAGGATGATCGCTCGGACGTTCCAACGGCGAATCGCCGCCTGCTCACTCCCGGCGTTCGGTTTTTTAGTACCCCGGCGAAGGGGGCCTGGGATTTCGAGGTCGAGGCCGCTGGCCAAGTCGGCGAGTCAAGATCGACGACATCGCCGACGGATACAATCGATCTGGATCATCGCGCGGGTTTTGCTCACGCCCATCTCGCACATACGTTTGATGCGGCCTGGTCCCCACGGTTGGTTTTGCAATATGATTTCGCCAGTGGCGACGACGATCCGAACGACGGCGAGAATAACCGTTTCGATACCCTGTTCGGGGCGCGGCGCTTCGAATTCGGGCCGACCGGGATCTATGGGGCGTTGGCGCGCAGCAACATCACCTCGCCCGGCGCTAGGATCGAAGTCGAGCCGGGCCCGAAGCTCAATGGCTTCGTCGGCTACCGGGCGGTCTGGCTCGCAAGCGATCGCGATGCGCTGCCGATGGCCGACGTGCGTGACCCAAGCGGCACCGTCGGCTCCTTCGTCGGGCATCAGATCGAAGCGCGGGTGCGGGCGGATATCCTACCGGGGAATCTCCGTCTGGAGGTCGGCGGGGCCTACCTGGTCGATGGCGAGTTTCTGAAAGACGCACCAAACGCCGCCCCTGATAGGGATACCACCTATTTTTACACCCAGGCTACGCTGAGTTTCTGAAAATCGGCCTCGCTATTGCTTCGTATATAGCTGAGTCACCAATATTGTCGGCTGGAACGAGTGCGCATCGGTCGCGATGTCGTCAGTCGTCGGCTTCAGCGGCCGCGGCGGCCTGCTCGCGGGTGTAGAAACGTCCCTGGCGCAGGAAGCCCGCGATCACCGAGGGTTTGACGCTCACGACGTGGCCTGTGGCGTCTTTTTCCAGTACCCATTCATCGGGTAGGCCGTCGAGCAGATGCATGGGAGCGGGGGCGCCGTTTTTGAAGCGGGCGAGCACGGCGCAGCCGGTTTCCAGGTTGCGAAAAGCCGGGCGAAAGCCGTAATCGTGGTTGCGCTCGCTGACGCCGGCGCTACCGATGTGGGCCACGTTATCCTTGATCAGCCGCTCGCCATTCATGGGCTGGAACAGCAGCCCCAAAGGACGGCAAGGCGCCTCTTTGCGATTGCGGGTACGGTGGGTAGCAAGCTGATCGAGCCCCGAATTCTTGGGCAGATCATCCAATAGCAAGCTCATGCTTTTCCTCCAGCGGGACTGATGGGTTCTTGCATGAGTAAATAGCACGTTGCATGCCATCAAATTTGGAGGTGCTCGCAAGCATTATCAATAGCCTCCGCCGCCGTTTTGCGCGGGTTATCTAGCGTGCCACCCCCTTGACCGCCGCCGTCCGGAGCGGATCGTTGGCTCTAGCGCGTCTTGGGCGAGGCTATTTGTTTGGAAAAAGACGCCGCAGCGGGGTTCGCAAAGGCCGGACTGAAGTACGTGCTCTAGAGCCGGCGCCCATCGTCCCTCGCGCCCCTCCACGAATGTTCCTCATAGCCTTCTGATCGAGCTTGGTGTTCTCATGCAGGTCTTTGATCACGAGGCGGGCCATTGTCTTTCGCTCCTATGCTGGGTATTAAATCCATCTACCGAGGCTGGCGGACGCGTCAATCCCCTCGGCTGTGGACATACGCGTGATGCGGCGCTGCTTGGTACAGCGCGACTTACATCTTCCTTTATAACTAGGCCGGCGGCTTTTGCCTAGCCTCGGTTGGCTCGATGGGTGTGCGCTCGGCTCAGCCCAGCTCTTCCGGGTCATAGCCCAAATTGGATGCGAGCCAGCGTTCGGCCTCCTTAAGGCTCATGCCTTTACGCTTGGCGTAGTCTTCGACCTGATCCCGATAGATCTGCCCGAGGCCGAAATAGCGTGCCTGCGGATGAGCGAAGTACCAGCCGCTTACCGCCGCGGTGGGCACCATTGCCCAACTCTCGGTGAGCGTTATGGCGGCGTTGCGCTCGGCATCCAGCAACTCCCAGACCAGCGCTTTTTCGGTGTGGTCGGGGCAGGCCGGGTAACCGGGTGCAGGCCGAATCCCCCGATATTGCTCCTGGATGAGCGCCTCATTATCGAGCGTCTCCCCGGTGGCATAGCCCCAGTATTCGGTGCGGACCCGGTGGTGGAGCATCTCGGCGAAAGCCTCCGCGAGACGGTCGGCTAGTGCTTTGAGCAAAATGGCGTTGTAATCGTCGTGTGCGGCCTCGAAACGGCGCACGTGCGCGTCGATGCCGATGCCGGTGGTGACCGCGAAGGCTCCCAGCCAATCGGGAAGGCCCGTCTCCTTTGGCGCCACGAAATCGGCCAGGCTCATGTTGGGCCGTCCGGCCGGCTTTTCAGTTTGCTGGCGCAGATGATGGGTGACGAGCCGGATTTGGGTACGGGATTCATCGGTATAGACTTCCGTGTCCTCGCCCACGGCATTGGCGGGAAACAGCCCGCAGACCCCTCGAGCCTGCAGCCACTGCTCCTCGATGATTCGGGCCAGCATGGCGCGCGCGTCGGCATAGAGTTTGCGCGCCGCCTCGCCGACGAGGGCATCATCGAGAATCTTCGGAAAGCGGCCGGCGAGCTGCCAGGCGGAGAAAAACGGGGTCCAGTCGATATAGGGCTCGAGCGTCTTCAGCGCAACCTCATCAAGCACATGCAGACCCGGTTGCTGCGGCTGCGGTGGTTCGTAGGCCGCCCAGTCGATCGGGTAGCGGTTCGCGCGCGCCTCGGTGATGCGCAGCCATTTCTGTTTGCGTTGGCGTTTGGCGCGCTGTTGACGCACGCCCTCGTACTCCTGCTTGATGGACTGCACGTAAGCCGCGCGTTGGGTGGTGCTCATGAGCTTCGCGCAGACCCCGACGGCTCGGGAGGCATCCTTGACATAGATGACGTCGCCGGAATACTGCGGGGCGATCTTGACCGCCGTATGCACGCGCGAGGTGGTCGCTCCGCCGATCAGCAGCGGAATTTCGAGCCCTTGGCGCTCCATCTCCTTGGCCATGCCCACCATTTCGTCCAGCGACGGTGTGATAAGGCCCGACAGGCCGATGATATCCGCCTTGTGCTCGCGGGCAGCGGCCAGTGTCTTCTCGTTGGGCACCATGACGCCGAGATCGGTGACGTCAAAGTTGTTGCATTGCAAGACGACGGCGACAATGTTCTTGCCGATATCGTGCACATCGCCTTTGACCGTCGCCATCACGATCCGGGCGTTGGGCTCGCTGTCGCCATGCTTTGCCTTTTCGGCCTCGATGAACGGCAGCAGGTAGGCGACCGCTTTCTTCATCACGCGGGCGCTTTTGACCACCTGCGGCAGGAACATCTTGCCGGAGCCGAACAGATCGCCGACCACGTTCATACCGTCCATCAGCGGTCCTTCGATCACTTCGATGGGTTGTGCGTGCTGCGTCCGCGCCTCCTCGGTATCCTCCTCGATGTATTCCACGATCCCTTTGACCAGGGCGTGCTCCAAGCGCTTTGCGACCGGCCAGGTGCGCCACTCGAGATCTTCCTCCTTGCTCTTCGCGCCCTGACCTTTGAACTGCTCGGCATACTCCACCAACCGTTCGGTGGCATCGTCGCGTCGATTGAGCAGCACATCCTCGACCCGCTCCAAGAGATCCTTGGGTATGTCGTCGTAGACCTCGAGCTGACCGGCGTTGACGATGGCCATATCCATACCGGCCTGGATCGCGTGATAGAGAAAGGCCGAGTGCATCGCCCGGCGCACCGGCTCGTTGCCGCGAAACGAGAAGGAGAGATTGGACAGCCCACCGGAGACCTTGACGTGCGGCAGCCGCTTCTTGACCTCCCGGGTGGCCTCGATGAAGTCCACGGCGTAATTGTTGTGCTCCTCGAGGCCAGTCGCCACGGCAAAAATATTGAGATCGAGGATGATGTCCTCGGGCGGGAAATCCACCTTCGCGGTGAGGATCCGGTAGGCCCGCTCGGCGATGGCCACCCGCCGCTCGAGCGTATCGGCCTGGCCCTGTTCGTCGAAGGCCATGACCACGGCGGCCGCCCCATAGCGGCGTATGAGACCGGCCTTGGCGATGAAATCTTCCTCACCCTCCTTGAGGCTGATGGAGTTGACGATGGCCTTGCCTTGGATGCATTGCAGGCCGGCCTCGATGACTTCCCATTTGGAAGAGTCCACCATGAAGGGCACGCGAGCGATATCGGGCTCGACGGCGGCCAAATTGAGAAAACGCACCATGCACGCCTGGGAATCCAGCAGCCCTTCGTCCATATTGACGTCGATGATCTGGGCGCCGCTCTCGACCTGATCACGCCCTACCTCCAGTGCGGTCTCGAAGTCATCTTCCTTGATCAGACGCCGGAACCGAGCCGAGCCGGTTACGTTAGTTCGCTCGCCGATGTTCGTGAACAGGGAATCGGTGCCGAGGGTGAGCGGTTCCAGACCGGACAGGCGCAGGGCACGCGGCCGCTCGGGCCGCCGCCGCGGCGGCAATCCAGCGATGGCCTCGCGGATGGCCGCGATATGTTCCGGCGTAGTACCGCAGCAACCACCGGCGATATTGACATAACCGCTTTCGACGAACTCGCGCAGCAACTGCGCCATAGCTTGCGGGCTTTGTTCGTACTCGCCCATCTCGTTGGGCAGCCCGGCATTGGGGTGCGTGCTGACGTAGGTGTCGGCGACCCGTGAGAGCTCCTTTATGTAAGGCCGCAGATCCTCGGCACCGAGCGCGCAGTTGAGCCCGATGACGAAGGGTTGCGCGTGGCGCACCGAATTCCAGAACGCTTCCGTGGTCTGACCCGAGAGGGTGCGGCCGCTGGCGTCGGTGATGGTGCCCGAGACCATGACCGGCAACTTCGTGCCGAGCCGCTGGAACAGGCCATCCAGGGCGAACAGGCAGGCCTTGGCGTTCAGTGTGTCAAAGATGGTCTCTACCAGCAGCAGATCGACACCACCGGCAAGCAGTCCCTGCGCCGCCTCGGTATAGGCCTCGACCAGCTGGGTGAAGCTGACGTTGCGATAGCCTGGGTTGTTGACATCGGGGGAGAGGGAAGCGGTCTTGCTCGTCGGCCCCAGCACGCCCGCGACGAAACGCGGCTGCTGCGGGGTCGAGCGCGAGAACTCATCGGCGCATTCGCGGGCGATGCGCGCGGCGGTCAGGTTGATCTCATGGACCAGGTGCTCGGTCGCATAATCCGCCTGTGACAGCGCGGTGGCATTGAAGGTGTTGGTCTCGATAATATCCGCACCGGCTTGCAGGTTCGATCGATGAATCTCGGTGACGATATCCGGTCGCGTGCAAACCAGTAAATCGTTGTTGCCTTGTAGATTGCAGCTATGATCACGAAAACGCTCGCCGCGGAAGTCCTCTTCCGTCAGACGATAGCGTTGGATCATCGTGCCCGTCGCACTGTCGAGCAGCAGGACCCGGTGTTCGAGTTCCTCCCGCAGCCGATTCGTTGGGTCGGTCATCGCTCGTAGCTACCAAAAAGCTGCCAAATCGAACAAAATACCTCAAACAATGGGGAGGGTTAAATATGTGTTGGCGCGAACCTGGCTGCGAGAGGTGCTGCCCGGGCGGCTTCTCTGGGCGCTAGCCTGCTGTTAAAATTCAACTTAATGGTTTATATCGCTTATCGTCGGTCCGGCCTGTTGTTGATTCGTCGGGGCTCGGCTGCTGGTCGGCGCATGAGGAGGTGCTCATGGCATCGGAAACCAACACCGCGGTTACGTTTCTCCGCGATTGCGAGGTCGCGTTGGTTCCCTCGGGTGAGACGGGAATCATCCCCAAGGGCTCCGAGGGAGAGATTACGCAGGCCTTGGGCGGTAGCTACACGGTTAATCTTTGGGCCAACCTGTTTCGCGTCGATGGATCGAACGCGGATGCCATCGGCCGGGAACCCGAGCCGCCGCCTACGTTGCCGGAGTGCGCGACCGATCAGGATGTGGAGAAAGCCATTTGGGACCAACTTCGGCTATGCTATGACCCGGAGATTCCCGTTAATGTCGTCGAGCTGGGTTTGGTCTATGAGTGCGACATCAAAAAGCTCGCCGAGGACCGCCGCCACGTCCATATCCGTATGACCCTGACCGCGCCGAGTTGCGGCATGGGAGATATCCTCGCCTACGACGTTAAAACGAAGGTGAGCCGGGTGCCGACGGTGGAGGAGGCCGAGGTCGAGATCGTCTTGGAGCCGCCATGGACCCAGGACATGATGTCGGAGGCGGCGCAGCTGGAGACCGGCTTGCTCTAGTCGGGTGCTCAAAAACGTCGAAAGGACGGCCGGCTGCAGTGTGCACAGCCGGCCGACATGCAACGAAATTAAAATTCGATGAGGAGGGGAACTTTTTTTGCCGGAGGGAGGCCAAAAGCTCGAAAGCAGGGGGTGATCAACCTTCAAGGAAGGAGAATTGGCGGAATGAAAAGGGCGATCTTGGGCTTGTTGGCAGGGCTTTTTCTCCTCGGGCTGGTGGCGGGTGGCTCGGGTGTTCGCCAGCTTCACAATGAGATCCGCACCATTCAGCAGCAATGGTTGACCATCAAAGCCTCCCACCCCGATCGGTTCACCGTGGCGCAGGCGCGTGCGCTGTGGGAGCGCACCCACGATCTGGAGCGCCGTTACGCAGATAATCCGCAGGTGCAGGCCTGGGAGCATCGGACCAGGTATACCTACTGGAACTACCTAAAGCAGGTAGGCCAAGGCCGGCACTTTGGCTGGGCCTCCTAAGAGGCGGGCTGACCCCTTTTCGGCTGTGGGTGTGCCGGTCGCGAACGGCGCCCAAATCGATGGCGATTGGGCGAGCGATCGGTTGCGGATCACCGCAGCGGGATTCCCTCATCCGCTGGATACCGGGAAATGGTTATAGCCGTGACGCGCATAGGTTAGGGTTTCGCCCGTAGTGGAGATGAGCCGGACACCGCAGCCGTTCTCGACTCGGCCGATGCGGGTCAGAATCACACCCGCCTGCCGGGCCAGCGCCTTGGCTGCCCCCTCCTGATCCAACGGCAGGCTTAGACAGAGCTCGTAATCATCGCCGCCGGTCAATGCCAAGGTCGTCGCTTGCGGCGCCGATGCTGAACGACGCAAAGCCGAGGACAGCGGCAGCCGGTGGGGCTCGATGACTACGGCGACCGCGCTGCGTTCGGCCAGATGCGCTGCATCCGCCAACAGTCCATCGGAGACATCGATGGCGGCGTTAGCGAGATCGGCCAGCGCCTGTGCCAGTGCGATCCGCGGGCTGGGGCGGTGCAGACGTTCGATCAGCGAGTGAGCATCGCTACCCTCCCGTTGACCGCCTTGCCAGAGTTGTAGACCAAGGGCCGCATCCCCGAGCGTTCCGGATACATACAGACCATCGCCGGGACGCGCGCCGTCGCGGCGCAGCGGCCGATCGGCGTAGCCGGCCACCTGCACCGTTACCGTTAGGGCTTGACCGCGACTGATATCGCCCCCGACCAGAGCCATCCCGGCTTCGTTCGCCAGCGCGGCCAGTCCGCCGGCGAAGCGTTCCAACCAGTCCGGGTCGGCTTGTGGTAGCGTTAGGGCGAGCAGCAACCAGGCGGGCTCGGCGGCCATCGCCGCCAGATCGCTGAGATTGACGGCAAGCGATTTGTAGCCCACGGTCTCGGCAGGTGCATCGACTGGGAAATGAACACCCGCTACCAAGGTGTCCAGGCTGAGCGCCAGGTGCCGCCCGGTTTGCGGCGCCACGAGCGCCGTATCATCGCCCACCGCGAGGATGACATCGTCGCGGCTGGTGCCGATTCCCGTGAAATAGCGCTCGATGAGTTCGAATTCGGAGAGCGCCATCGCTTTAGCCCTCGGGTAGACCCAACAGCCCGCCACGCTCGCTTCGCCTGACCACCGCCGGCTGAGTATGTGTTCGCACTCGGCGATCGGTGGTGCATTTTGCGCTAATGTTCTTCGGCTCGTCGGCGGCGAATTTCGGCCGCGCGGAGCGGGTTGCCGTGACCGACCCGATCCAGCACGCCGTTAATATAGCGGTGACTTTGCTCGGCACCGAACAGCCTGGCCAGATCCACAGCCTCGTTGACGACCACCCGATAGGGAATATCAAGACGCTGGGTGAGCTCATAGGCCCCCATTCGGAGAATGGCTTTTTCAATGGGATCGATAACGGCCAGCGGACGGTCCAGGACCGGCTCGATGAGGGCATCGAGGCTGGCTAGCTGGGCGGGGATTGCGTAGAGCAGTTCCGCAAAGTATTCGAGGTCGACGTGCGTCATGTTGTGCTCTGCGAGGAACTGCCGTTCGATCTCCGCACTGTCCTGACCGGTCAGTTGCCATTGGTACAGCGCCTGGAGCACGCGGCGTCGAGCACGGCTGCGCCGGCGCCGCGGTGCATGGGTTTTACCGTTTCCAGTCATTTGTTTTCGCGTTAATCCAGGCGGCGCAGCAGGCTGGCCGTCTCCAGAGCGGAGAGCGTGGCCTCGGTGCCTTTGTTGCCGGCTTTAGTACCGGCCCGCTCGATGGCCTGTTCGATGGTATCGGTGGTGAGTACGCCGAAGCCGATCGGCACATCATGCGTCAATGAGGCTTCGGCAATGCCACGGGCGCACGCACCGGCAACGTAATCAAAGTGCGGGGTGGCGCCGCGAATGACACAAGCCAAGGCGATGATCGCTTGGTACTGGCCGGAACGGGCCACCCGGTTGATCACCAGCGGCATCTCATAAGCACCGGGAACACGAATGACGGTAATCGCATGGTCGGCTACTCCATGGCGTCGCAGAGTATCGAGTGCACCCTCGAGCAGACTGTCCACAATAAAGCGGTTGAACCGGCTGGCAACGATCGCGAAGCGACCTTCGCAGGCGGTGAAATCACCCTCGATGATCTTGAACATATTCTCGTAATTCATCATGCAAAATCTTGCAAACAGGCGCCTGCCTAGGGCGCCGATGACGGCGCTCCCATCCTGCTTCCAGTGAACGGCCCCCTAGAGCGTAACCAGCCGCGGCGAAGGGATCGCTGTGCGTATTCCAATGGTGTCACCAGAGCACTTTATAACGTAGCGCCATGGCTGCAAACAGCAAAGCGTGTGCATGGCTAGGCGGGTGCGCCTGGAACTCGCCCGGCGCCGGCTTTGATCGGTGCTTGGCGAATCGGGTGGCTACTCGTTCAATGCTCATCACTGGGCGGTTCCACGTACTCGACGACCTCCATGCCGAAACCCGATAGCCCGTGCATGCGTTTGGGTGCGCTAAGTACGCGCATCCGTCGCACGCCCAGATCGGTCAATATCTGGGCGCCCACCCCGTAGGTGCGCAGATCCTCGCTGTGCTGAGGAGAAGAAGCCGTCTTCATCGTCTGGGTATCGTCGGTAGGGGCGATTTGATACTGGCGCATGCGTTGGAGGATATCCACCGCATCATTGGCCCGGCGCAAGACGACGATGACGCCGGGTTCACCTGTGCTCACTTTTTCGAGCGCCGATCGCAATGGCCAGCCGCAGTGAGGCCCCGTGCTAGCGAAGACATCTGCGAGGGTGTTTTGAATATGCACGCGCACTAACGTCGGTTGCTCCGGCTCTATGGTCGAGTTAACCAACGCGAAATGTAAAGCGCCATTTACAGTATCTTGGTAGGCATACAGGTGGAAGACTCCGTACTCGGTCGGTAGGTCGCACTCGGCCACACGCTCCACCGTCCGCTCGTTGCGAATGCGATAGGCGATGAGATCCGCGACCGTGCCGATTTTGAGGCCATGCTCTTGCGCGAAGCGCATCAAATCGGTACGGCGCGCCATTGTGCCGTCTTCGTTGAGGATCTCGACGATGACCGCGGCCGGTTCGAAGCCGGCGAGACGAGCCAGATCGCAGCCCGCCTCGGTGTGGCCGGCCCGTGTGAGCACGCCCCCTGGCTGGGCCATCAACGGAAATATGTGTCCGGGTTGGACCAGATCCTCGGGACGGGCCATGGGAGCTACCGCCGCTTGAATCGTGCGGGCCCGGTCGGCTGCGGAAATGCCCGTGGTGACACCGCTTGCGGCCTCGATGGAGAGGGTGAAATTGGTGGCCTGCCGATATTCGGTCTCGTTGACCATCAGCGGCAGTCGCAGCCGTTCACAGCGCTCACGGGTAAGCGTGAGGCAGATAAGGCCGCGGCCGTAGCGGGCCATGAAGTTGATGTCCTCAGGGCGCACCATGGATGCGATCATGACCAAATCGCCTTCGTCCTCGCGATCCTCCTCGTCCATGATAATGGCCATGCGGCCTTGACGCAGATCCGCGAGGATCTCGTCGATACTGTTGAACATTAGGATGTCCCCTTTGCCTCCCGGTTAGCGTTGCCATCCCGTCCGGGTTTTGGTCGGGCACAACGAGTGAGCAGCCCCATGCTATCTTTCATCGTTGGCGGGGGGCATTGCAGCGCTCAGCATGAGCCGCTCCAGATAACGGGCAACCAGATCGATCTCCAAGTTCATGCGCTCGCCCGGGCGGCGCGCGCCGAGCGTCGTCACTTGCAAGGTATGCGGCACGAGGGCCACTTCGAATTCGGTGCCGGCCACCGCATTGACGGTGAGGCTGACGCCTGCCAGGCAGATCGAGCCTTTCTCCGCGATATACCGAGCTAGCCGCTGCGGGCCCCGGAGGCACCAGCGCTCACAACGTCCGGCCGGGTCTCGCCAAAGCATTTCGGCAACGCCATCCACATGCCCGCTCACCAGGTGACCGCCGAGTGCGCTGCTTAGTGTGAGCGCCGGTTCCAGGTTGACTCGATCACCCGCCGTGAGATCCCCCAGGGTGGTACGTGACAAGGTCTCAGCGGAGACATCGACAACGAGGCCGTCGCCGGCTTTGCTAACCAGCGTGAGGCAGCAGCCATCGACGGCGAGGCTGTCGCCTGGCTGCAGACTATTGCTGTTCAAAGCCCCCGGCTCGATAAGGAGCCGCCGGTCCTGCTCATATGGGCTCGTTTGCCGTACGGTTCCCACCGCCTGCACAATTCCCGTGAACATTCAGCCTTTCTCCAAGCGAGCCGTCAAGCGCAGGTCCGGACCGAGGGCTCGCATATCAGTGATCGTGATCGGGATTCGCTCCGCCATTCGAGCCAGTCCGGGCAGCCGCAGCAGAGGCCGTGCCTCATGCCCCATGAGGTGGGGGGCGATATATACCACCAGCTCATCGAGCAAGCCGGCCTGCAACAGGGCTCCGCTCAAGGTGGGGCCGGCTTCGACCAGTAGCTCGTTTATTCCGGCATTGCCGATCGCGGTCAGGGCTTGGTGGAGCTCTACGCGGCCGCCGCTATCCGGTTCGATCGGCCATAATTCGGCGCCGGCGGCGGTGAGGTCCTGGGCGCGCCGCCGGTCGTAGTGAGCATATAGTACGGCAACCTTGCCGGGCTCCTGCAGCATGCGGGCCTGTTTGGGTAGGCGCAAACGCGAGTCGAGCACGAGCCGGCAAGGCTGGACTAGATCCCACGGGGTGTCCACATCACGAGCGGTCAGTTGGGGGTCGTCGATCAGGACGGTACCCCGGCCGGTGAGCAGGCCGTCGCTGCGGGCCCGTAGCCGATGGACATCGCTCCGTGCCGCAGCGGCCGTGATCCAGCGACTCTCACCGGAGGCCATCGCCGTGCGTCCGTCCAGGCTCATGGCGAGCTTGCAGCGTACGTAAGGCAGACCGGTGTGCATGCGCTTGAAAAAGCCGGAATTCAGGGTTTGCGCCTGTTCTGCCATCAGGCCGTGGTGGGTGGTGATGCCCGCGGCCGCCAGTTGTTCCAAGCCCTGCCCGGCGACCCGTGGATTAGGGTCCTTGCAGGCCGCAACGACGCGCGTGATCCCGGCGCTGAGCAGTGCCGCGGTACACGGTGGTGTACGGCCGTGATGGCAGCAAGGCTCCAGGGTCACATACAGGGTGGCGCCGCGTGCCGCTTGGCCCGCGGCCGCCAAGGCGTTGATCTCCGCGTGCGGCTCGCCCGCCTGGCGGTGCCAGCCCGCGCCGACCAGCCGCCCGTCACGTACGATCACACAGCCTACCCGGGGGTTGGATCCGGTCGAAAAAAGCCCGCGTTCCGCCAACTGCAGGGCGTGCGCCATATAGTGTTGGTCAGCGGCCGTAAAATCGGTCACGTCATCGTGCCGTCGCACATGGGCGGGTCAACTCTTTGGTCCCTCGTCGGAGGGTGGCGGACGACTTTGTCCAGGCGGTAGCTGCTCCAGCCCATCGATTACCTCGCGAAAGGCGCTCACGTCCTGGAAGCTGCGGTAAACGGAAGCGAAACGCACATAGGCGATTTGGTCGAGCTCACGCAGCTCATCCATAACCCACTCCCCGATCTGTCGAGCCGGTATCTCGCGCTCGCCGCTGCGGCGAATTCGCTTGAGAATGCGGCTTATCGCCGCCTCGATGGCTTCGGTGGCGACCGGGCGTTTCTCGAGCGCTCGCAACAATCCGGTGCGCAGTTTCCGATCGTTCAATGCCTCCCGCGAGCCATCGCGTTTGACGACCTGCGGCATTACCAATTCGGCGCTCTCGTAAGTAGTGAAACGCTCGGCGCATTGCAGGCATTCGCGGCGCCGCCGCACCTGATCGCCCTCACCGGCGAGACGGGAGTCGATCACGCGGGTCTCCTGCGCCTGGCAGAACGGGCAGCGCATGCCAGCCTATCCCGCCATCGCGCCGTTCGGCGCGGTGTTACGAAGCGCCGGCTCATGGGTATCCGGGCTCGTCGGGCCATTGCGGATGGAGCGAGCCGTTGGCCGTGAGCCGTAACGACCGCCGCTGTTCCGGTTGGGTGGAATAGCCTCGGCCGGTCGTCCCGGCTCAAGCACTTGACTGGTAGACCGGAAAGCGTCGGCAGATCTCCAGCACTTGACTGCGGACCCGGGCGATAATTTGCTCATTATGGATGTCATCTAGGATATCGCATATCCATCCCGCCAATTGCCGGACTTCCGCTTCACCAAAGCCGCGGGTGGTAACGGCCGGTGAGCCGATACGCAAGCCGCTGGTAACGAAAGGCGATTGCGGGTCGTTCGGTACGGCATTTTTGTTCACCGTGATATTTGCCCGACCCAAAGCAGCGTCGGCTTCCTTGCCGGTCATGCCCTGTTTGATGAGGTCGATCAAAAACAGGTGATTGTCGGTGCCGCCGCTGACCACCTGAAAGCCTCGGTCCATAACGGTGGCCGCCATCGCTCGGGAGTTGGCCAGAACCCGCTGCTGGTAGTCGGTGAAGGCCGGCTCCAACGCTTCCTTCAGCGCGACCGCTTTGGCGGCGATGATATGCATCAGCGGCCCCCCCTGAGTGCCCGGAAAGACCAGGGATTGTAAGGCCTTCTCGACCCGGTCGTTAGCGCGCGCCAGAATCAGACCGCCACGCGGGCCACGCAAGGTTTTGTGAGTCGTCGTGGTGGTGACATCGGCGATCTGAGTGGGGTTGGGATAGACTCCGGCGGCCACCAGACCCGCTACGTGCGCCATGTCTACGATTAGATAGGCGCCGATCTCGTCGGCTATTTCGCGAAAACGCTGCCAATCAATCACCCGCGAATAGGCTGAAAAGCCAGCGATTACCAGCTTGGGTCGGTGCTCGAGAGCAAGGCGCTCGAGTTGCGCATAGTCGATCTCGCCGGTCCGCGCGTCGATGCCGTACTGCACGGCGTTGAACAGTTTGCCCGAGAAATTCGGCTTGGCGCCATGGGTCAGATGGCCGCCGTGATCGAGGCTCATGCCCAAAATGGTGTCACCCGGCTTGGCCAGCGCCAGATAGACGGCGGCATTGGCCTGCGAGCCCGAGTGCGGTTGCACGTTGGCGTAGGCCGCGCCGAACAGCCGCTTCGCTCGGTCGATGGCAAGTTGCTCGGCGACATCCACGTACTCGCAGCCGCCGTAGTAACGTTTCGCGGGGTAGCCTTCCGCGTATTTGTTGGTCAGAACACTGCCTTGAGCCTCGAGAACCCGTGGACTGGCGTAGTTCTCGGATGCGATGAGCTCGATGTGCTCCTCCTGGCGATGTTTCTCTCGCTCGATCGCCTCGGCCAGTTCAGGATCAAATTCGGCAATTGTCATCTCGCTGGAGAACATGCGACCCCCTTTTTTTGAGCAAAAGCGGTTTGGAACCGGGAGCGTGCGTACTGAGGCTCACGCCCGCCGTGATTGGGCCTTCAGCGTCAGGATTCGGGCTCAGCGGGGCGAGCTAAGGTTCCACGACCGCGCGGTTACTGTGCACCACAGTGCCGCTCGGTGGGTCGCCGGCGCAACCCCGTTAGGCTTTATAGGATAAATGATTCATCGTCGCGGTGCATGCCAGTACTGGCCGCGTGGCGCCACGCGGTAAGCTGCGCGCGCATGCGCCGAACGTGCCCGCCGTCCCAATAGCGGCGCGCGCAGGATGGGCATCGGCGAAAGGGGCCGTGGCTACCGGGGGGAGCGCCGTGCCCCGAGTCGACGTGCAACGGTTCGTTGCAGAGCAGGCACCGGCTAAAGGGGGCGTGCAGCCAGTCGAGCGCAAGCCGTCGCGCGAGCTCGGCGGCTTGGCCGGCAGGGCGCACGGCTTGCAGTCGGATCACCCGGCCGGCGGCGCCGCGATGTTCGAGCAATTTACGGTCGCGGGTGAGCAGATACCGGTGCTCGACCACGGCTGTCGTCAGCAGCCGGCGGTCGCTCGTGCGTTCACCGGCCAGGCTGGTATCGTAGCCGGCGGCGCGCAGCCAGCGGCACAGCCGTATCAGCATCCGATCGCAGAGAAACCTTGGGTCGTCGGGCGATTCGCCCGTGGGCAGCCCGATTGTCGGCTCCGAGCGCGCCGTGTCACCTCGGATCATAGCCGCTATCCGGTATACATGTTGGTTGAGCCACTTACCGAATAATCAGAGTCTGTCATAATTCGGATCGCGTTGTCCGCCTGTATGGAGATGAAGCCCTATGATTGGGGTAAGCGGTGCCCGAGCGCGGCCTCGGCTTTGGGTCGGCTGGCGCGAATGGGTCGCCTTACCCGGGCTCGGCGTAGCGCGCGTCAAGGCCAAGGTGGATACCGGCGCGGCGACCTCCGCGCTGCATGCCATTCATGTGCGGCGCTACCGGGATAATGGAACGGACCGAGTGAGCTTCGAGGTCCACCCGATTCAGCGACGTACCGATACCACGGTGCACTGCGTAGCTGATGTCATTGCCGAGCGAGTCGTGACCAGCTCGACCGGGCATCGTGAGCGCCGGCTCGTAATCCGTACCCCTGTGCTCATCGCCGGCCGATGCTGGCCGATTAAACTCACTCTTACCAATCGCGATAGTATGGGTTTTCGTATGCTGCTTGGCCGTCGGGCTATGAAGGGGCGTCTGCTTGTCGATCCGGGCGCTTCTTACTTGGCAGGAGCCGCTGATGGCGAGCTCAGCGCTGCCAGCCGGCGGCACCGGTCCCGTTGAGTGCGAGCCAAGGCAAATCGATGCCAAAAGAAAAAACATGAACATCATCGTCCTCTCCCGCAGCACCAAGCTTTACTCCACTCGCCGGATCGTCGAGGCCGCACGCACCCGGGGCCATAGTATCCGGGTGGTCGATCCCTTGCGCTGTTACGTCAAAATCAGCGCGCATCGCCCGGAGGTCCATTATCGGGGTGAAATTCTAAGATCCGTGGACGCGGTCATTCCGCGTATCGGAGCTTCCATTACCTTCTACGGCGCCGCCGTGCTGCGCCAATTCGAGATGATGGGCGTCTTTCCTCTCAATGAATCGGTGGCCATCAGCCGTTCCCGCGATAAGCTGCGCTCGTTGCAGTTGCTGGCACGGCGGGGTATCGGCCTGCCGGTCACCGGCTTCGCCTTCTCGCCGGACGACAACGAGGATTTGATCAATCTCGTCGGCGGCGCCCCCTTGGTGATCAAACTGCTCGAAGGCACGCAGGGCATGGGGGTGGTGCTGGCGGAGACCAACAAGGCGGCCGAAAGCGTGATCGATGCCTTCCACGGGCTCAATGCCTATTTTCTGACCCAAGAGTTCATCCAGGAGGCCGGCGGTTCCGATATCCGTTGTTTCGTGGTGGGCGATAAGGTGGTGGCGTCTATGATGCGCCAAGCCAAGGAAGGCGAGTTTCGCTCGAACGTCCACCGTGGTGGCCAAGCCTCGAGTGTTCGCATCACCCCCGAGGAGCGCTCGAGTGCGGTCCGCGCGGCCAAAATCATGGGGCTCAACGTCGCGGGTGTGGACATTATGCGCTCCAACCATGGCTCCGTTGTGTTGGAGGTGAACTCATCTCCCGGTTTAGAGGGCATCGAGCGAGCTACCGGTAAGGACATCGCCGGGGTCATCATCCAGTTCATCGAGAAGCACGCCCGCGCGGGTAAGACTCGCACCCGGGGACGCGGCTGATGGTCTGATCGAGACGGGAGCGAGCAAGACTTGCCGAGACATGCTATGAATACGGCCTGCTAGGCTCGTAGGCCGCCCGGGTGGCGGCTTATGGTTTCGCGGCAAGCCGGCCTGCTCCCGCCTGGCGATGGTTAACGTACGCTTAGTTCGATAGAATGCGGCGTTTCTCCGGCGGTAGGCGATCTATAGCCGCACCAAGGCGCGTCGGTGCGGGCGGAAATCGTCGGTTTGAGCACCCAGCGTTTCGAGGCACCATGGCACAGTACATCTTTACCATGAATCGGGTGAGCAAGGTCGTTCCCCCCAAACGGCAAATACTGCGCGATATCTCGTTATCCTTCTTCCCGGGTGCCAAAATCGGCGTGCTCGGCCTGAACGGCGCCGGCAAGTCCACGCTGTTGCGCATCATGGCCGGTGTCGAGCGTGACTTCGAAGGCGAGGCGCGGCCGCAACCGGGAATCAAAATCGGTTTTCTGCCTCAAGAACCGGAGCTCGATGCGAGCAAGGACGTGCGCGGCAACGTCGAGAACGGCGTGGCCGAGATCAAGACGCTGCTGGACCGATTCAATGAGGTCAGTGCTCGGTTCGCGGAGCCGGATGCCGACTTCGATGCTTTGCTGGCCGAGCAGGCTCATCTGCAGGATCGGATCGAGGCCGCCGGCGCGTGGGATCTGGAGCGCAAGCTCGAGCAGGCCGCCGATGCGTTGCGGCTGCCCCCATGGGAGGCCGAGATCGCCAACCTCTCGGGTGGTGAGCGGCGCCGGGTGGCGCTCTGCCAACTGCTGCTCGCCAGTCCCGACATGCTGTTGCTCGATGAGCCGACCAACCATTTGGATGCCGAGTCGGTTGCCTGGCTCGAGCGCTACCTGGCCGAGTACCCGGGCACGGTAGTTGCCGTGACCCATGACCGTTACTTCCTGGACAACGTGGCCGGCTGGATTCTGGAGCTTGATCGCGGCCACGGTATCCCCTGGAAGGGCAATTACTCTTCCTGGCTGATGCAGAAAGAGGCACGGTTGGCGCAGGAGGCGCGTGCGGAGGCGGCGCACCGCAAGACCATCCAGCATGAGCTGGAATGGGTGCGCAGCAACCCCAAAGGCCGGCAGGCCAAAAGCAAGGCCCGTCTGCGGCAGTTCGATGAGTTGCAGTCACGGGAGTTTCAGCAGCGCAACGAGACCAACGAGATCTATATACCGCCGGGTGCACGGTTGGGCGACCTCGTGATCGAGGCGAACCACCTCGTCAAGGGTTACGGTGAGCGTCTGTTGATCGATGATCTGAGTTTCAAGGTTCCCCCCGGCGCTATTGTCGGCATCATCGGCGCCAACGGCGCCGGTAAGACGACGTTGTTCCGGATACTGACAGGACAGGAGCGCCCCGATGCCGGTGAAATCCGGCTCGGAGAGACGGTCGATCTGGCCTATGTCGATCAGAGCCGCGACCGTCTGCATGATACTAAGACCGTATGGGAGGAAATCTCGGAGGGTCAAGATCTCATCGAGATCCAGCGCTACACCGTACCATCGCGCGCTTACGTCGCCCGTTTCAACTTCAAAGGTGCGGATCAGCAAAAGCGCATTGGCGAGCTCTCGGGCGGTGAACGCAATCGGGTGCATTTGGCCGCGCTGCTCAAGCGCGGCGGAAATGTACTCCTGCTTGACGAACCCACCAACGACTTGGATGTAGAGACCCTGCGTGCCTTGGAGGAAGCGCTTTTGGCCTTCCCGGGCTGCGTTCTGGTAATCTCCCACGACCGCTGGTTCCTCGATCGCATCGCTACTCACATCCTCGCCTTCGAGGGCGATAGCCGGGTGGAGTGGTTCGAGGGCAACTACGCTGACTACGAGCGCGATCGAAGACAGCGGCTGGGGGATGAAGCCGTCAATCCGCATCGGCTCAAATATCGGCGGCTGGCTGATTGACAGCCTCCCTTGTGCGTGGTGTTTGCTCGGCACTTGCGCAAGCGGTCAGCCCGAGTGACGTACAGTGTCGGATTCTTGAACACTTTTTCGGCCCTTTCTGCAACTGTCTTTATAAGCTACTGAAACTAAATAAAATAATTGTTACGCTAAAGTTGGCATGTATGCTGCTTGATATTAGCTGGAGGTGTCGCCTTGAGCACACCACAGCGGTCGGGTCGGCGGCAATAAATTATCAAAGAGGCCGCATTCAGGCGCCGCTGGGTGACTTGTTCGGGGCGGGTGTGGGACGCAACGGGGAGTGGCATCATGAGTGTGAGATCAGACGCAGGCTGCATCTATCCCTTGAGCCTCATTCGTCTGCTGCAGGACAATCGGCGCTATCAAGGAACGAAAGCCGTCAGCGAGGGCAACTGTTCGGATGGTTGCCGCCCGGCTTTTCTGGATTCTGATACGAATATTGTTTATCCCTCATGTCGAGCCGATGGGCGCTTGGCTGCGGTGCACTGTCTAGAAGGATTGCCGGATGAGCTGGTGGTCAGCCGTGATGCGGCAGGCCGCGTGATGGAAGCCAAGCCTGGATTGATTGCCGGGTTTCTCTATGGGGGCCGTTTCTATAGCCGCGAGGAGGCTCTACGGCTGTTGCAGGAGCCTTAGAGTGTTTTCAATGCAGCCGCCGTGTGGGTAGTGCCGGGCAACGCAGGCCGGCGGGGTAATGTTAATTTGCTGAAACACTTCGCAGTGGCTTGCCCGCAGAGCGCGGTTGCGATGCGCGCGGCAACTCGATCCGGCTCATCTCAAAAGCGGGTCGGGCTCGATGTCCGCTCCGATCTAAACCGTTAACGTTTTCTATACGCGGGCACGCATTGGGGGCTCATCATGGTGACCACGGCGACCGAGCGTACGGCGATCCTGCTCATGCACTGCGCGGATCAGCGGGGGTTGGTGGCGGCTATCAGTGAATTTATCGCCCGTAACGAGGGCAACATCGTCTATCTCGATCAGCACGTGGACGAGCGGCGCGGCGTTTTCTTTATGCGTGTCGAGTGGGAGCTCACGCGCTTTCGGGTGGCTGCCGAGATGATTGGCGAGGCGTTCGACGAGGCAATCGGGCAACGCTTCGGGATGCAGTGGACACTCTCGTTTTCAGATGAGGTCCCACGTATCGCCATCATGGTCTCGCGGCTGCCCCATTGTCTCTATGATCTGCTCTCACGCTGGCAATCCGGAGAGTGGCGCGTGGAGATTCCCGTGCTCATCAGCAATCACGAAGACCTGCGCGGTGTGGCCGAGCAGTTCGGCTTGCCCTATCACGTCTTGCCAATTACCTCGGAGAACAAAGCGGATCAAGAGCAGAAATTACTCGAGTTATTACGAGCGCAGCGGGTCGACCTAATCGTGCTCGCCCGCTATATGCAGATCCTCGGCCCGCAGCTCATCGCCAATTACCCCAATCAGATTATCAACATTCACCACTCCTTCCTGCCCGCTTTCCCCGGGGCGCGCCCCTACCACAGCGCGCATGCCCGGGGCGTCAAGATCATCGGCGCAACTAGCCACTACGCCACTGTCGAGCTCGATGCCGGCCCGATCATCGCGCAGGATGTGGTGCATATCACCCATCGTGATCCAGTAGAGGAGTTGGTCCGCAAAGGGCGCGACCTGGAGAAGCTGGTTCTGGCGCGGGCCGTTTGGGCGCACATCCAGCGCAAGGTGCTGTGCTATGAAAATCGCACGGTGATTTTCGACTAGCGTAGTGATTACCAAAGCCTGATCGAGCCGCACACCCGGGCGTCGAGCATGGGTTCTCATTAATTCCGTCATTCCGGCGGTGGTACGGACCCGTATGCCCGGTGGTGTCGGAGGGGCGGCGCCGTGAGGCGCCCCCCTATCCGGATTTTGAAACAGCAAGATGGATCCCGGCCTACGCCGGGATGACGATGCGAAAGGCGGTTTTTCGAGATTCCCTTTAGTAGCCGCGACGGCAGGGCGCTTAGCGGTATGAGCGTTGCCTGCCAGCTGGCTGCGTTCGAGCTACTTGGCGGCGGGGCGGGCGCACTGCGGATTGCGGCCGTCGAACCGGGCGCGCTCGTAGAGCCGCATCGCCTGGGGCATGTGGTCGCGCAACTCCTCGATACGATTCGACGGCGACGGATGGGTGGAGAGAAACTGCGGTGGCTGTTCGCCGCCTGCTTTGCTCATGTTCTGCCATAATTCGATGCTTTGCCGCGGATCGAACCCGGCCTTTGCCATCAGTTCCTCGCCGATTTCATCGGCTTCGCTTTCCTGCGTGCGGCTAAACGGCAGAATGACGCCTACCTGAGCGCCCAGGCCGAGCAGCGCCAGGCCTTGTTGTTTTATGAAGCCGTTCGTCCCGACGAAGATCGAGAGCAAGTCCAGACCGGTTTGGGTGGCAACGTTGGTCGATAGCCTTTCATTGGCGTGCCCGGCCAATACATGGCCTACCTCGTGACCGATGACCGTGGCGAGTTGCGCCGGTGTCTGCGCTACTTTGAGCAAGCCGCTGTAGACGCCGATTTTGCCGCCCGGCAATGCGAAGGCGTTGACCTGGTCGCTGCGAAACACCGTGACTTCCCAGTGGGTCTTGCCGTACTCTCCCGGTAAGACTCGCGTAATCGCATCGGCTACGCAGCGCACATAGTTTGTCACTTCCGGATCATCGACGATGGGCTGTTTCTGTTTCATTTCCTTATAAGCTTGCGTCCCCATCGACTCTACTTGTTGTTCCGGGAACAGCTTGAGCTGGCTACGTCCGGTCGGGGATGTGGCGCATGCCGTCACCCAGAGACTGCAAGCCATTATGAGCACGCCTGTCCTGCGGGCTATGATCCTCATGATGTCCATCGCTGTGGCCGGCGGCAACAGTTGCCGCGTTACATTATAGTGGCCCAATCGCGCCGGGAAGCTGCGATTAAGTTTGCATTCAGCTTGTCTATTTAATCTTGATGCCGTGTCCAAGCAACCTATAAGATTACGATAATTATATCGCAACGAGTCACTGCAACGCTGACTACTACCCTCATGGGCGCCGTGGTGCGGCTCGGCGCGAGGCTGCTGTCGGGAGGACAACAAGCCCGCTGATGCGGCTGCGCGTCGGTATCGCCTTGCACATCTCCTTGGAGCTCTGCGCGCGGCGCTTCGTGCGCATCCTCTCGCCGCTTGTAGCCATCGGATCGCAGAGTTTGGCTTCATTATGATGCGGTATAAGCTTTTCTCCGCGTCGATCGTCGGCCACAAGCCTGCGAGGCATCGATGAATCGTGGTTTATTTTCCCGGCTCGAACGGGTGGGGGTTGATTTCGGATGACGGCGCTCAGAGCGTAGCGTCTACGGCGAACCGTTTTGCGTAGGCCGCGAATTCGCCGCCCGGCATCGCGGCCGCAAAAGTGGTGCCCTGGCCGAAATCGCATTGGTGGCAGCGTAGAAAATCAAGTTGCTCTTGGGTCTCGATGCCTTCGGCCAGCACATGCATGCCGAGACTATGACCAAGTTCGATGACGGCTATGGTAATAGCGGCGTCGCAGCGGTTGGTGGCGAGCTCGTCGATGAGGGAGCGGTCGATCTTGAGCGTTTGTACGGGGAAGCGCTTCAAGTAGCCCAGCGATGAATAACCGGAGCCGAAATCGTCGATTGCCAGCTTCACGCCCAACTGCTTGAGTTGGGCAACGATGCTGGTCGCCAGCGCGGGGTTCTCCATGGCGAGCGATTCGGTGACCTCGAGTTCTAGGCAGGCGGGGTCGATCGAGGCATCCCGCAAGACCTGATCGACTAGGGTGGCGAATCCCGGGTAGCGGAACTGCACGGCGGAGAGGTTCACGGCAATGTGTCCGACCGGCAGCCCCTTGCGTTGCCAGGCCTTGAGTTGCCGGCAAACTTCCCGCAGGCTCCACTCGCCGAGGCGGACGATGGCACCGCTCTCCTCCGCCATGGAGATGAACCGGGCCGGGTAAAGCAGGCCGTACTTTGGGTGGTGCCAGCGGATCAATGCCTCGCAACCGATCACTCGCCCGGTTGCCAGTTCCACTTGGGGCTGGTAGTGGAACAGAAATTCATCGTGCATCAAGGCATGCCCCAGATCGTGTTCAAGCGCGCAGCGCACCCGCATTTCCTCTTCCATGCCGCGGACAAAGAAACGATAAGCATTGCGCCCTTCCAGTTTGGCGCGGGAGAGAGCAAGCTCGGCATTGTGAGTGAGCTCCTCGGCGGTGACCCCGTTCTCGGGGTATAGGGCTATGCCGATGCTGGCGGTGACGTTGAGCTCACGCCCACCCGTTATGGTCAGGGTCGGCTCGACTATATCCAGTATGTGTTGGGCACGGAAAGCGGACTGCTCGACCCGATGCAGAGTCGTTTGTATAAGGGCGAACTTGTCGCCCCCGACCCTAGCCAGGGTATCACCCTGATGCACCGCCGCACCGAGACGCTGCGCGATTCTTTGCAGAACTTGATCGCCCTGCGCCTGACCGAGCCCTTCATTGATCAGTTTGAAACTGTCCAGATCGATGAGATGCAGTGCTATTTTTCGCCGCTGCCAATCGGCGCCGGCCAAGACTTGATCGAGTCGGTCGCGGAAGAGCGATCGATTCGGCAGTGCGGTCAGTGGATCGTGGTTGGCTACGTAGCCGGAATAGGTTTCGGCCACCTTGCGCGCGTGGATGTCCCGTACCACGCCAATCAGTGTGCCCAGCCGCTCGGTGCTGCTATCCGTTAACGGCGCGAAAATGGCCTCCGTCACGATGCCTTGGCTGCTTCCAAAGCAGAGCTCGCCTTGCCAGCGTCCGGCATGCGTGACCGCGGCATCGATCGCTTCGAGCAGGGCGTCGACCTGCTGTGCCTGCAGCAGCCGGCCCAGAGCGATTCCTTTGAGCTCGGCGTTATCTCGACCAAGCAGAGTCCCGGCGGCTCGATTGCAATATAGGATCCGAAAGGCATGATCGATGACGAAAACGGCATCGATCATGCTGTCGAGGATTCTAGCGTGGTAGCGGGGATTTTCTTCGCGTTGCTTGCGCGTCTCGGCGTGGGTCCGGTTGAAACCCGGCCGTGGGGGCGGAAGTGTCAAAAGGGATACGCGGGTTGTGGGAAGAGCATGTTGCATATGGCGCAGCTGATACCATAACCAGGCCGCCAGCCCAGCGGCGACGGACAGCTCGAGTAGCGCGCCGGCACTGAAGGTGGACTTGCTCGTCACAGCCACAGTGAGCTCCCAAACGCCGTGGCTCGCTAGCGCCCCCGCTGTTACTGCAATGGCAATTGCGCTGATGAGACGAGAATGGATGTTCATCCGTTGCATGCCCTAAATTAAAATGCCTGCTCGCCTCATCTCGGCCATGGTTGCAAGATGGTCGGCCGCTGTTATTGTCTGTTGCATAATTGATATGGCGCTCATCCAGTTGTAGCCGGCGCATGATGTCACAGTATCACGGATGCGCGCAGCCAGGTTTGCCCGCTGCTGGGCCGCACGAGGGGCGCCGATTGCGTGTGCGGCGCTGGGCGCCGAAATTTATTACCTACTCATTTAGCATTTAGGTGTTAGTCCCTGACGATCAAGTTTTGCCGGTGAGGAGATTTCTTTGCAAATTTTGTGCCAAGTTCCAAAAGACATTGATAAATAATGGCTCACAGGCAGACAAGTGCAGCCGGAACTACGTCACCGTAAAATCGTCCGACAGGGGCGTGTGGCGCGCCGCACGGGGCGGCCAAGAGCCGAACCAGCAGACCTTAACCCGCCCAACGATCCTGGCGATCAGATCCTGTAGCGTTTAAGTGCCTGTTCCAGGACCGTGAGCAAGCTGTCCGGCACGGCGTTTGGCGCACCATAGGAAGCGTCCTCCACGGATTCGCGACTGCGTCGCTTCAATCCCGTTGCGTCCGCGGCTGGAAGGATTCTGCGCAGCGTAGGCAGGGAAAAGCCGTAGCTGTGCCGATGCGCCCTGAGACCCCACGACTCTGGGCGGAACACCGCCAGCGTAGTACGCTTGTCATACTGCCGGTCGATCGTCTGCGAACAGCAATGGCGGGATGAACGAGAAAATTCAGGGGAAGCATACGGACCACGAGAGACAATCTGATGGTTGACCCCCAGCCGCGTCGCGCTCGCTACGAAGACCTCTTTTCGCTGCCCGACAACGTGGTGGGGGAGATCATCGCGGGTAAATTGCATACGCATCCGCGCCCGGCACCGCGACACGCGGTGGCTTCATCGGCAATCGGTATTGAGGTCGGCAACCCCTTCCACCGCGGCCGCGGCGGACCGGGCGGCTGGTGGATACTGGATGAGCCCGAGCTGCATATGGGCGAGGACATTCTGGTCCCCGACCTCGCCGGCTGGCGGCGGGAGCGGATGCCGAGACTGCCAACGACCGCCTGGTTCGAGCTGGCTCCGGACTGGGTCTGCGAGGTCCTCTCACCGGCCACGGCGAAGCTCGATCGCATGTCGAAGATGCCCCGCTATGCGGCCAACGACGTCGCCCACTGCTGGCTGATCGACCCCGACGCCCGCACCCTGGAAGCCTTCGAGCGCCGCGGCGGCCGCTGGCTCTTGCTGGCGAGCTTCGTCGACGAGGCCGAGGTGGTCGTCGAGCCATTCGATGCCGTGCCCTTTCCACTCACCGCATTATGGGCGGAATGAGCGAAAAGGGAGGCGATTGATTATCCGAGAAGGTTCACACGCGCCGCCGATTCAGGGAATTCCGTCGGTTTCATCGCTGATCCGAATTCCGGCCGTCTTTGTACATAAGAGCCGTGATCTGCTCTGATAGCAGACCGATCAGAAACACAATCACCGAGGCACTGAACAGCAACGCGCTCATGTTCGTGAATCGGCCCTCGATAGCGTACGTGTAGCCGTAATTCCCCACTCCGAGCAGGAAGAACAGCACGCTGGCGGGCGCGAACAGCTTGAGCGGCGAGTACAACGTGGCCACCTTGAGGATGATCAGCAGAAAGCGCGCCCCGTCCCGTAGCGGTCGGATGTGGCTGCCGTGGCCGTTGCGCTTGCCGGTCTCGATGGGAACATAGGCCACGCTGTAGCCGGCGCGGAAAAAAGCCATGGTGATCGTGGTCGGATAAGAGAAGCCGTTGGGCAGCAGGTACAAGAACTCGCGAAACTTGGCGGCCCGCACGGCCCGAAAGCCGGAGGTGAGATCTTCGATGCGATGTCCCACCAGCAGGCTCGCCAAAGCATTGTAGAATCGGTTCGCGAGCGAGCGCCCGAGGCTCGCCTGCGCGGCATGATCCCGCGCCCCGACGACCATATCGTAGCCCTCGTCGAGTTTGGCGAGCAGCTTCTCGATGTCCTCGGGCCGGTGCTGACCGTCGGCATCCATGGAGACGATGATCTCGGCGTTGACCGCCCGAGCGCCGGTCTTGATGGCGGCGCCGTTCCCCAGGCTGTAAGGATGGGAGATCACGCTGGTGCCGTGCGCGTGCGCCAGCCGCGCCGTAGCGTCGCGCGAACCATCGTCGATCAGCAGGATCTTCGTGTGCGGATAGATCGCGCGCAGCCGGTCGAGCAGTTCGGGCAGCGCGGCCGCCTCGTTCTTGGCGGGGAGAACGATGCCTAACGTCGCGGCTCGGCGAGCCGGCACCGGTTTGCTGTGCAGCACGCTATCCATGACTTCTGATTAAACCGCTTCAATGTTTATTGTTCTGCCAAAGGCCGCACAGAAGCCCTCGCTGATTCGTATTTTGGTTTGATACATGTTATTTGGATTAGCCGCCAACGCAGCGCGAAGTCCGTGTCGTCGACCGGCAGCTCCAGAGCATGCGGCGCAATACGCTTAGCTATTGCGCCCTACGTGTCTGCCGTGGGGGATGTGTCTCATGGCTGTCGTAGGGCGCATTAGGCCAAAGGCCGTAATGCGCCGGATGTTTCTGCGGAATTCATTCTCCGTATTGCTTCTCATCAATCGCCACGCGGCCTCCTCAATCGGCCGGGTACACCCCTGTCGCCACGAGTCGATGGAATGTCGAATGCGGCCAATCCACCACCCGGGCTACAAGACCATGCTTGACTGGATTGAAGTGCAAATAATCCATGTGCATGGAAAAGTCCGCTTCATCACGGATCAAGTGTTCCCAGAACCGCCGCTGCCATATGCCCCGTTCGCCGCGTCGCGTTCGAACCTCCGGGCGCCATTCCTGCGCCGGCACCCGCTTGGCGAAGCCCGCTTTGATCAGCCGCCAACGCAGCGCGAAGTCCGCGTCGTCGACCGGCAGCTCCAGCACGCAATGCATATGATCAGGTAACACCATCCAGCCATGGATGGTGAAGGGGCGTGTCCGCCGAACCCGCTGAATGACATCTCGTAGCTGATCGATATGTCGGACCAGCAGATCGTTGCCGCACCGCTGTAACAGTGTGACGGTGAAGAAATAGGTGCCGCCGGGAATCCAGGTGCGGCGGTAATCGGGCATGGTGCATAATTCCGTGATCGTCGGTATTGGAAGCGGTGCTGCTCGGTTTGCCAGAGCATGCGGCGCAATACGCTTAGCTATTGCGCCCTACGTGTCTGCCGTGGGGGATGTGTCGCATGGCTGTCGTAGGGCGCATTAGGCCAAAGGCCGTAATGCGCCGGATGTTCCGCGATTTCATTACCCGCTCCTTCATCAGTCCAATTCGTCCGACCCTGTTAGGTATCCCCGGCTTCGGACAACGCTTGCTGAGGCCGCTGCAGCAGTTCCTGGCGAATCTGCTTGCGTAAGTGGCGCATCTCATTGGCGTAATAGTCGGTATGAGTAAGCCAGGCGTGGCGCAGCAGGCCGATGCCGAAAGGCGTGTCGGCCTCCTTGGCAGGCCGTGGTGCTTCGTCTAGCAAGGCCAGGGCGAGTTCCAGGTGTCCCTTGGTCGCGAGCAGCGCCGCATCTTTTAGGATGCCGTCGATGCGGGGATTGGCTTGCAGGGCGGAGAGAAAAGCGCGGTAGGCGGCATGCGGCCGCCCCTGCTCCAGGTGCCACTCGCCGCGCTGTTGCAGCACCGTTTGCCGCCAGCGGGGGGTGCGCGAACTCGCCGGATTCGCCAAGGCTGCGCTTAGAATCTCCTGGAAAACCTTTGGCGTGACGGCTGGACAGTTGCCCGGCCGCAGAAACGGGAGGGTTTTGTCGACTTGGTAGCGAATAACAGCACTTCTGACATCGACCGTGCGAAGGGCCCGTTGCAGGGCCCAAATCTCCGAGGCGGTAACTGCCCCGGCTTCAGCGCGACAATTCACTCCAAGCAGCGCAAGTTGCGTCACCAGATCATCGGGATGCCGAGCGAGGGTACGGGATAGTAGGCGTTGTGCCTCCGCTACATTGCCGGTTTCCAGCCAAAGGCTCGCGAGGTGGTTTTGGGCTCGGGGTGAGGCCGGGTTTGCCCGCGCCCAGGCGAGCGCTTGCCGGAAGGGGGTTCCCCACAGCTCGGCGCGCAGGTCGGTCTCGAGGCTCAGCAGGCAAACAACGGCCAGCGCAACGGCGAGGCGCGCTCGCGCTTGTCCCCACCGGCCCATCACCAGCCACCAGGCCAGCGGCAGCGGCATGAGCAGGGCCGGCAGGTAATTGCGATGTTCGAAATAGAGCTCGAGTTGCAAGAAGCTCGATTCGAGTAAATGCCCGGCGAAATAAAAGCCGATGGCAAGCGATACTGCCGGTGCCTTGCGCCGCAGCCCGAAGGCCAAGCCCAACAAGCCCGTGAGCAGCACTAGACTGCAGACGGTGGTGGCCGGGCTGGCGAGCCCTTTGGACACCACGATGGCATCATTGAAAAGACCGCCAGTATAAGGACGCGGCAGCCACAACGCGCCCAGATAATCCACGAGAATACGCGCTTCGGTGAGCAGCCGCTGCCCGGGAGTGAAGGCGCGGGTGCCGGCCTCGCCGGCGAACAGCGCCGGCAAGCCGGTCGCCATATAGGCGAGCAGGAGGCCGATCGGGAGATAAAGAAACAGCCAGCGCCAGAGCCGCCAGCCCGGCGGAGCCGGTTGCATCGCGGTGGCGGTGCGGCTCAGGGCCGTTTTTTCTATGACCAATATGAACAACGGCAGCAGGGCACCGTTTTCCTTGGAAAGCACGGCGAGCAGGCCGAAGCCGACCACGGCGAAGCTCATCCACCCGTAGCCGCGCAAAACGTGTCCGCGCCGCAGCCGGGCGCGGCCGTGCAGGTAGCTCAGCAAGCCGGCCAGCACGAAGGTGGCGGCGAGCATGGCCATGCGCTGCACGATGTAGAGCGTGGTCGACACCAGCAAGGGGTGCAAAAGCCACAACGCCGCGCCGAGCACCGCGACCCAGGCCGCGCGTGCGCCCTGCGCGCCGAGGGCGCGGGCGAGCTGCAGCAGGAGGGCCGAGAG
>JAGFJL010000104.1 GCA_024102725.1 Nitrococcus mobilis | reverse complement strand
GTTGCTGGGGTATCTCAGCGCACGACTGATCCCCGGCGCCGAGCGAATTGTTGCTGGCGGCTACGAGCGTTACCACAATGGCGCGACCGTGCGGGTGGCCTATCATGCCGTGGACAACTGCCTGCGGATAACGGCCGATGATGCAGCCCTCGGCGATGAGATCACGGCGCGCGTCATCCGCTTGTTCGATCCCGGCCAGGACACCCGCGCCGTGGACCGAGAGCTACGCGCCTGTCCGCTTGTTAATCCGCGTGTCGAACGGGTGCCAGGCTTGCGGCCGCTGGGCTGCTGGTGCCCGTTCGAGCTGTGTGTGCGCACTGTGGTCGGCCAGCAGGTCAGCGTCGCCGCCGCAACCACGCTGATGCGCCGGCTCATCGAGCGCTGCGGCGAACTCTCCCCGGCGGCGCTGCGCGCGGCCGATCTCGACGCCATCGGCATGCCGAGCCGGCGCGTTGCCACCCTGCGCCGCTTGGCCGAAGCCGTGGCCACCGGCGAGCTGGCGCTGGGGCAGGCCGACTGGGCGGCGATCGATACCGGGCTCTCACGCCTGCCCGGCATCGGCCCCTGGACCCGGGCCTATCTGGCGATCCGCCTGGGACGGCAGCCCGACGTCCTACCGGAGACCGACCTCGGATTGCTACGGGCGGCGGGCGTGACTTCTCCGACGGCTCTGCGGGCGCTGGCGCGACGCTGGCGGCCGTATCGTGCCCACGCCGCCACCTACCTCTGGTGTGTGGCGTGAGCACGGTCTTGGCGCGGCGCATCGCGGCGGTCGACTGGCTGCGGGCGACGCGCGACCTCGACACCGAGGGTGTCGCCGTGTTGCCCCGACTGCTCAACGCCGGCCAATGCGCGGCATTGCGGATCTTGTATTCCCATGCGGAGCGTTTTCGCTCCCGCGTGGTGATGGGCCGCCACGGCTTCGGCCGGGGCGAATACCAGTACTTCGCCGAGCCGCTGCCGCCCCTCGTGCAGGTGCTGCGGGAGATGATCTACCCGTATCTGGCGCCCCTAGCCAATGCATGGACGCAACGCTTGCGGGAAGCGCGGACGTTCCCGGCGACACATGCCGAGTTCCGCGCCCAGTGCCGCGCCGCCGACCAGTGCCGCCCGACTCCGTTGCTGCTGCGTTACGGTGTGGGCGACTACAACTGCCTACACCAAGACCTCTACGGCGAGCTTGCGTTTCCGCTGCAGGTCATCGTGATGCTGAGCGCACCGGGCGCGGACTACGACGGTGGCGAATTGGTGCTCGTAGAGCAGCTCCCGCGTCGGCAGCCCCGCCCACGGGTCGTGACGCTGCAGCGGGGCGAGGCGGCCGTAATCGCCGTCAACAGCCGACCCGTGACCGGCCGGCGCGGAGACTACCGGGTCAAGCTCAAGCACGGTGTCAGCACCGTGCTCCGCGGCGAGCGTTACACCCTCGGCGTCATTTTCCACGACGCCAGATGAGAGCTGGCCGACAGCAAGCCGGGTATGCATTGCAACCACTCCCTATACAGTCTCTTCACCTGCCGCGTCGATGCACGAAGTGTTACCTTGCATTATAAGATCCTATTATTGTACCAATTGAACATAGAAGACCTAGTAATTACATAAAATCAAAGAGCTGTAAAATGCCGGCACCACAAAAAACGTATGCTTTTAGCTTGTTGCACATCGATATTGCCAGAAACTCTACCGATGATTTCAACCTTTTCCATGATAAGAAAAAATGGCAGCAAATCTATCGCAATCCATTTGGTGGCCCTATTGTGCTAGGCTTCCAACTGGAGGCGCTTATTGAAGGGGCAATCCGTGAATACAGGGCAATGAATCAAGAGAACACCTTGATCATTCAAAAAAAACTCTTGTTCAGCAATTATCAATTTTCATTTGTTAGCCCAACAAAACCTGAACAAGTTGTCAATATTAAAATCAACAAAAGTATGTTCTCCAATGATCCACTAAACCCTATATTAAGTAACAAAGTCAGCCTTAAATCTGCTGGGAAACTCAGCATGGTGGGTTACAAGAAGGAATCTCGTAAACCTCTATTTTTGCCCGACCTAGACCTGCCCTATTTTGAAACGTTGATTAGTGCATCCGACAGATCATTTCTAGGCGACACCGGATTTTTCATCAAGAGAAAGTTTATGAATACGAGCAATGCAAAAAACTTTCTGGCAGGTTCTTTAATTGAGCAATCCGATTATTTTGATGAAATAGAAGGAAAGGCCAACTTTCCAGAGATATTTCCCTGCGCCCTGATCTCGTGCGCCTTGCTGGAGAACGCCATCAAAGAAAACATGGATTTCAAGCGCAACCCAATGGTTTATACCTCGCACAAAATAAGCATCGACCGATCCCATCTTTCTCATTTAAAGAGCAATGATAGCCTTCACTTGTTGATTCGCTCGACCCACGAGAACGGGAGCGGCATATTGTCTCTTCAGCACACCCATGAGTGCTATGGTGTTGTCAACCATAAAAACTTGCTATTCAGATCACTCGTTTCGTTAGTTCCATTGAAGAGTTGATTGCTATAAAATAATTGCAAGAAAACGGATTAATTGTTTATTTTAGGCTATTTCTGCTGTTCTACAGGGGACAATGGAGCCGCTAACGCCCCATGGTGGAAAAGCACTCATGCCGAGCTGGCACGCCACCGATAACTACCTGAATCGCCTCATCGATTATGGATCTATTTTAGCGACGTCGATGCCTGCTAGCTCACTACTATATGGCTGCTGCGGCAACGCCCAGGCCGGTGGATGGATCGTTCCTATAATACCGCTGAATATGCTTCTCATGAGTCTCTGGTCGATCGTGTATTATGTATTGACACATAACGTGAACTATTCACCGCCCACCGTGGGCTTATAACGAGATACGCCAGGATGTGCTAACCGGGTTCAGAGCTGATGCCTAACACACCAGGCCTGCTTAATGGCATGGTTCTATCGCCGTCTGGCAAAATGCGCGATGATCAAGGCGGTGAATCCGAAGCGAGCCAGGGGTGTTCTTCGACGCTTCTAACACTATGCTTAGATTTGGAATCTGGGCAGCTTGGCGGCGACGCCATAACACAGGGCGCGAATGCTCTCAACGGTAGCGACGCCCGACCAATACGTAAAGACGTGCTAAGCATGGAGCTATCGCCGGGCTACGAAGCCACCCTGGCAGCCCATCTGCAGGCATTACGCAGTCTACTCCTAGCGGTTGCATATGCGCGACGTCGGGCACAGCCAATCTGAACACCGTTTTGCCTGGAACCATTTCCATCATTTTATGGAAAGGCATCCTCGTGCGACGCAACGTGATCGGTCCGCGGACCCCGCCATTGTGGCCCGGCATCCCGGGCCGTTGGATCGGCTGGACTCCGTAGGCTGCCGCGTAATCGAAGTAGGTTGCCGAAGCTCATTCTCTCCACCAGTACCGCGGCAGCCCCGATCGATAAAGGTAACGAACAATGAACCAACTTAGCTTCATCACTCGCTTTGTCGCCTACCTACCCGATGACAGCGATCTCGGAGCGAAAGAGCTTTCATGCGCGGCCGGGCTGATCGATGGTCTTCGCCTCGACACGCTGTGGCGAGACGGCTACCTGTTAGCCGTGGCGGCGCCTGTGCCGTCCTCGACCGCAGTGCAGCCCACCATGCTGCTGGACGTGTTTGCTGGCACGGCAGCTTCGGCGCGTTTGGCGGCTGTAAGCTTCGATGGCGCCGACTCGGAAGCCGTACACCAAAAGGCCGAGCAGTCGGCTCAGTGCTACAACCTGTTACAGCCTACGGAGACGAGTTTATCGGTCGAAAGCGACGCGTTGGGGCTTAAGCCCATTCACATTGCCCGCACACCAGGTGGCAACGTCCTCGGCACACGCATCGCCGACCTGCTGCATCTGTTCCCGGCGCTAGCGGAGCCCGCCGATAGGGTGGCGATGTACGAGTTGATGGGTTTTTGGACGCCACTCGCTGGGCGTACGTTGCATCAACGCATCCGGCGCACACTGCCAGGCGGATGCTATCGCTGGACGCGGGCTACCGGACTGTCCGCGCGCCGCGGCCGCGATATCCGCCCCTCGCCCATCGCGGCGCACAGGTTGCTGGATGAAGCGATCGAGACAATCCGAGACACCTCATCACAATCATTGTTGGATAAAACAACAGGTGCGGCGCGGCCTGTGATAATGGCGTTGTCCGGGGGATTCGACTCGCGCCTGATCGCCGCCTTATGTCGGGACCACGGCATCGAAATCCGCGCACTGAATTATGGGCGCCGACAGAATGAGGAATGGCACAGCGCGAGAGCGGTGGCGCAGACGCTAAATCTCAAGTTGGAGATGATTCCTTATCGCGGGGATAATACTCTGCGCCATCTCGCTCACCATCTGGAAACGATGGAAGGCACGGCGGACCTCGCCTCCTCGTCGATCATGAATCTATTTGAAGCGTCCTCGACGCCCGGCAGTCCGCTGCTACACGGCTACTGCGGCGACGCCCAGGCCGGTCTCCGGGTCGGCGATTTTAGTGCTGCGCAGTATGCATCCCATGAATCTCTGGTCGATAGCGTATTACAGCGTTACTACGCCTCCACACGGCCGAACCTACATGACCTGTTCGTCCCCGCTATAGACTTGGACGAGGTACATCAGGACATACTCTCCGGCCTCAGAACCGACTGCTCACCGCAGCAAGCGTATGTCCTATGGTATTTGGAAAATCGCAATCGCCGTCACGTAGGATCTTACTTTTCCCTGCTCGGCGGTCATTTCGACACCATCATGCCATTCTACGATCGGCGGCTCTTCGCCATCTGGTCCTCGATTCCGCCGATCGCGCTGGTGGACCGGGGCGTGTTCCGCAGTCTGCTGGCTCACTACTATCCGGCGTTGGCACGGATTCCGCATCCGGAAGAGCCTGCGCCGATCGTACCCAACCTGCGATGGCAGCTTGGGCGATTTTGCCGCAGCCTGCCGCAACATATGTTGACCCGGGCAATGGGTGCCCGAAGGGCAAGGGATGTGTTTTTACGCTTTCACCGCCATAGTCACATCTGGAATCTGGCCAACCTGGCGGCACCGCAGCATAGGGCGCACATGCTCTCGAGAGTCGCAGCGCTACGACCGGTACTGAAAGACGTACTTGGTATGGAACTGTCCCCCCACTACGAAACAGCGCTGTCCGCCGACTTACAAGCGCTACGCAGCGTATTTCTCGCCGCCGAATATGCGCAGCGCCGGGCAGCCGCCACCTGAACAACTTACGATATGCACTGTACAAAATAGCTGGTATTCATGGAATCGGGTGACCGGGGGCAGACACCGCAGGACGATCTCTTCCGAAACGAGCGGGCCACGCCCTGGTGGATCAGGGCCATCCGTTGGTGACACCGGCCGATCGGAACGACTGGTCGAGGTCGACAAAGAAGGTATTCCATTCAGATTGACGTTGATCCCGCGCAAGGCCGGCGAGCGGGTGAAGACCGACCGGCGTGATGCGCTGATGTTGGCGCGGCTGCATCGGGCTGGGGAGCTGAGCGCGGTGTGGGTGCCTGAGCCCGAGCAAGAGGCGATGCGCCTGGCGTTGGCCGACTGGTCGCTCGCCCCGGTGTCGAGGCGCTGATGGCGCTGCGCCGAGTGAGCCTCGTGACGGCATGGACGGTGCTCGCCGAGCTTGGCGATATCAGCCGCTTCGACTCGCCGCGCCAGCTCATGGCCTATCTGGGGCTGGTGCCCAGCGAGCACTCCAGTGGCTCGCGCCGGGTTGTTTAGTATTCAGCGGATGTTTTCCCTTCCTCTTCCTCTTCCGGCCAGACTTAGGATCTCTTGCCCCATTTGGCCGGTGTTCCAAAACGGCTTCCTTGCGTTGCGCCGCTCGAACTCGTTCCAGTCGACGATCAGCTGGCCACCACGCGAGGCGTGGGAGCCTTCGTGGTTTTGCACCCACTCGAGGCAGGCCCGGTCGACGTGTACCAGCCCCCCGACGTGCAGGTGGATCTCCGAATCGCCGGGCAGCCGTTCGATCGTCTCGGCGAGCTCCGGCAAACGAACGAAGGTGGCCGCACCGTGCAGGTCCACTTCGTAACGCTTCTCGCCCGTTTGCGTAACCTCGATCTCTAGGTGGCTAAGCGTGCGCACGAGCTTGATGAACGAGAGCACCACGCCTGTGATGATGCCGGTCAGCAGATCGGTGAGCACGATTACACTCAGGGTCACGATGCAGATGCCGAACTCCATGCGGTCCAGGCGCCACATGCGCCGCAGGCCAGACATATTGAACAATCGGTAGCCTGTATAGACCAGAATAGCAGCGAGCGCCGCACGCGGAATGAGCTCGAGGACCTGCGGAAACGCCACAACGAGGCCGAGCAGCCACACGCCGTGCAGAATCGGCGAGAGACGCGTGCGCGCGCCGGCCTCGATGTTGACGGTGCTGCGTACGATGACGCCGGTCAACGGCAGCGCGCCGAGCGACCCCGCCAGCGTGTTGCCCACCCCTTGCGCCAGGAGCTCTCGGTTGTAGTTGGTCCGAACGCGGTTCTGCATCCGGTCGACGGCGGCGGAACACAGAAGCGTCTCGGCGCTGGCCACCAGGGCGATGGTCACAGCGTCGACGAAGACGACCGGCTCGGCCAAGCGCGCAAAGTCACTGAAGGCCGGGATGTTCACACTGTCGACCAAATTCCGGGGCACCTCCACGTATCGAATGTCCAACCCCACGATCGCTGCGGCCACGCTCGCCACGATTACCCCGACCAATGGGCCTGGAATCGCTCGCAACCCCTTTGGCCGGAACGCGTTCCAACCCATCAGTGTGAGCAGGGTCGCCAAGCCGATCATCGCCGCCAGCGTGGCAGTCTCCATAGGAAAGATGCCCTTATAGACCGCCTCGGGAATCGAAATCAGGTTCACGATCCCGCTGCCCTGCGGCTCTGCGTCCATCATCACGTGGAACTGGCTGGCGAAGATCAAAACGCCGATGCCCGAGAGCATGCCTTGAATCACTGCGGGCGAGACGGCGCGGAACCAGGGGGCGAGCCGGATCAAGGCGGCGACCACCTGAATGAGCCCGGCGGCGAGCACCACGACGCCGAGCATCTCGAGGCCGTGCCGCTGGACGATGTCCCAAACCAGGACGGTCAGCCCCGCGGCCGGCCCGCCCACCTGCAGCGGCTGCCCCGCCAGCGCCCCAACGACGATCCCACCGACGATACCGGTGACCAAGCCGAGGGCCGGGGGGACTCCGGAGGCAATGGCGATACCCATGCAAAGGGGAAGCGCCACGCAGAAGACCACGATCGAAGCCATCAGGTCACGGACGAAGGTGCCGCCTTCTTTGCCCTGCTCACTCATGAGACTCTCCTCGGATTACTCGACCGAACCTTGTCAGGTGGAGTAATAAATCAGCCTCCCGTGTATAGAATGCATAAAAGCTCTTTCCCGCAAAATACCTCTGCCCCGGATTATTCATAAAAAAAGAAGGGCAAACCTCGTTTAACCAACTGAATATAAAGGGTGTTCCACCAAGAACGCTTCGGAAGAAGCCAAACGAGGACTGCTGTGTCGAAGTCTACGCCACAGCAGCTGCGTTTTCCTCCCATCGCCGGCCTCACAGTGCGCGCTGACTTCGACGCCGGAGCGCTGTCGTCGGATTTCGACAAGAAGACAAGGGTCACATCTTGTTTCAATACATCAATCGGGAGATGGGATCAGGCCGCGAATTAAGAATATGAGGTTATCTCGCCCTCATGGCTAGAGGCCCATCCGCATCGAATCCTCCGGCGGTTCACCCTTGTTTGCGCTTGTTGGATGCTAGTGAAACAGCACCAAACGAAAGGGGCGCAACAGATAGATTCCTGTCTACAGTGCAGGACGCTTGCCCTCCACTCTACCGTTGGGTGGGTGTTTTGGGGTGATTAGGCTGGAGCTCCCAGTCGTAGGAAAGCGTCAACGGTGCATGGTCGGAGAAGCGCTCCGCCGTGTAGATCTCGGCGCTTTGGACGCGCTCGCGCAGGCCGGGAGTGATCACGTGGTAGTCGATGCGCCACCCGATGTTGTTCTCCCAAGCCCGGCCGCGGAACGACCACCAGGTGTACTGCTCCGAGGCCTGGTTCACCAGCCGGAAGGCGTCCACGAAGCCGGCCTCGCCGAACAGACGATCCAGCCAGGCCCGCTCCTCGGGCAGAAAACCCGAGTTTTTCTGGTTGGAGCGCCAATTCTTGAGGTCGATCGGCTTGTGGGCGATGTTCCAATCGCCGCAGATGATGTATTCACGGCCCGCCGCGCGGAGCGATTTCAGATGATCGAGGAGCGGCTCCATGAAGGTGTATTTGAAGTCCTGCCGCTGCTCGCCCGAAGTCCCGGAGGGCATGTAGAAGGAGACCACCGAGAGCTTGCCGAAGCGCGCCTCCAGCCAGCGTCCCTCGCGGTCGATCTCCGGCCAGCCGAGACCGGTCCTGACCTCATCCGGCTCTTGGCGGGCGTAGAGCGCCACGCCACTGTAGCCGCGCTGCTCGGCGTCGTGTAAGAAAGCATGGTAGCCCTCCGGGAAGAAGAGGGCATTGCCGTCGAGCTGCGCGCGCTGCGCCTTGGTCTCCTGCAAACAGAGCACATCCGGTCGCTCGCGGGCGAGCCAGCCGAAGAAGCCCTTGCGGGCGGCGGCGCGGATGCCGTTGAGATTCAGGGTGGTAATCTTCAGCGGCATACCGGCGCGTACCGCCGTTGCTTGGTATCGGCGAGGTGGCCTGTCCTCACGAAGAGCACAAGGTGGACTCTTACAACCGCTCGAACAACGCGGCGATGCCCTGCCCGCCGCCGATGCACATGGTGACCACGGCATAGCGCCCGTTGCGGCGCTGCAGCTCGTAGAGCGCCTTGACGGTCAGGATCGCGCCGGTCGCCCCGATGGGATGGCCCAGAGAGATGCCGCTGCCGTTGGGGTTGACCTTTGCCTCGTCGAGCTCTAGATCCTTGACCACGGCGAGCGCCTGCGCCGCGAAAGCTTCGTTGACCTCCCAGACATCGATTTGCTCGCTGGTCACGCCCGCTTTCTCCAGCAGCTTGCGCACCGCCGGGATCGGGCCGATGCCCATGTATTTCGGTTCCACCGCCGCGACCGTACCGGCGACCAGCCGACCCAGCGGGGTGAGATCACGCGCTTCGGCGGCCTGGCGCTCCATGAGTACCACGGCGGCGGCACCGTCGTTCAGCGTCGAGGCATTGCCGGCGGTTACCGTGCCGCCATCGGCTTTGAACACCGGTCTCATGGCCGCCATCTTGGCCGGGTCGACCTCCCGGCGCGGACCTTGGTCCGTGTCCACCACCATCGAGCTTTTGCGTCCCTTAACCTCGATGGGGTGAATCTGTGCACGGAAATAGCCGCTGTCGATGGCCTGGCTCGCCCGGCGGTGGCTCTCCATGGCCAAGCGATCCTGGGCCTCGCGGGAGATGCCCCACCGCTCGGCAACATTCTCGGCCGTGACGCCCATATGGCAGCGGTCGAAAGGGTCGGTTAGAGCGCCGACCATGGCGTCGACCATGGCGCCATCACCCATACGCTGTCCCCAACGCCCGCTCGGGATCCAGTAGGGCGCCCGCGACATGGCCTCGCCGCCGCCGCCCACGGCACAGTCGGTGTCGCCGAGCTGGATGTAGCTGGCTGCGGTCAAAATGGCCTGCAGACCGCTGCCGCAGAGGCGGTTGAGCGTCAATGCCGGCGTCTCGATCGGCAGCCCGGCGTTGACGCTGGCCACCCGGGCGAGATACATATCGCGCGGTTCGCTGTGAATGACATTGCCGAACACGGTGTGGCCGACCGTCGAGGGCTCGATACCGGCTCGGCTGACGGCTTCGCGAACCACCGCCGCGGCCAGATCACCCAAGGAGACGTCCTTGAGATCTCCGCCATAGCTTCCGATCGGGGTCCGAGCCCCGCCTAGAACGACGACATCACGTGAATTGCTCATGATTTCCTACCTTGATCGGCCCGCGAAGGAGTTGCCCGCTTTATGTTGCGGAGCAGCAAATAATTAATTTTAGTGGCCGCTGCGCTCGATTGCCAGCCGTGGCGGATTTCGGCGCGTGGTGTCGGTCGCTGCACGGTCGGATGGAATGTCCATCGTACCCGAACGGTTAGAGCGGCTTAGCTGTTAGCAACAAATAGATTTGTCCGGTTTTGTAGCAAATGAATTGTCCGCCTGTGCTGGCCGTGGTTCCGGCCCTGGAGGGCGTAGCCCGAAGGGGCCGGAACCACGGCGGCGCGCTGCGGGCGG